>NZ_JBIUYQ010000005.1:139877-380899 GCF_044744605.1 Kitasatospora sp. NPDC087271 | reverse complement strand
CGGAAGTGCCGCCCGCTGGTGTTCATCCTGACCGAGGGCCAGGCCGCGGACAGCCCGCGGTTCATCCCCGTGCTGGAGAAGGTCCGGGTCCGCGGGCCGGTCGGTCGTCCCCGCACCCGACCCGGCGCGGTCGCCGGGGACAAGGCCTACTCGTCCCGCGGCAACCGTTCCCACCTGCGCAAACGCCGCATCAAGGCGGTCATCCCGGAGAAGATGGACCAGGTCGCCAACCGGAAGAAGAAGGGCAGCCGGGGCGGCCGGCCCGTCAGCCACGACGCCGAGCTCTACAAGGAGCGGAACACCGTCGAGCGCCTGATCAACAAGCTGAAGGCCTGGCGAGGCATCGCGACCCGGTATGACAAGAGCCCGGAAAGCTACCTCGCCGGCCTTCACCTCCGCGGCGCAATGATCTGGATCAAGGACCTCACCCGAACCCATTGATCACGACCGAATACGCGGCCTAGTGGAGGTCGCGGACCTCGGGCACGCCTACCCCGGCGAGCAGCAGGAGCCGGCGCTGCGCGGGGTGAGCATGACGCTGCGGGCCGGGGAGGTGGTGGCGGTGATCGGGCAGAACGGCAGCGGCAAGTCGACGCTGCTGAAGCTGCTGTCGGGCCTCTACCTGCCGCAGTCCGGCCGGATCTGCTGGGACGGCGTGCCGGTGGAGGAACTGGACGCGGACGGCATGTGGTCGCGGGTGGCCCGGGTGCCGCAGGAGTTCGCGCGCTGGCCGCTGGGGGCGGCCGAGAACGTCCACCTGGGGCACCTCACCGAGCAGGTGATGGCGGACGTGGAGCGGGCGGCCGCGCGGACGGGCTTCGACGAGATCGTGGCCCGGCTGCGGTCGGGCTGGCGCACGCTGCTGGCCCAGGGCTGGTGGGGCGGCGCCGAGTTGTCGGGCGGCGGCTGGCAGCGGGCGGCGGTGGCCCGGGCGCTGTACCGGACGGTGCGCAGCCCGGGGCTGCTGATCCTGGACGAGCCGACCTCGGACCTGGACCCGCGCGCCGAGCACCGCATCCTGCACGCGCTGCGCGCCCTCGCCCCGGGGCGGATCACGCTGCTGGTGACGCACAACATCGCCAACGCGGCGGTGGCGGACCGGGTGATCGTGATGGACCGGGGCCGGATCGTGCAGACCGGCACCTGGGCGGAGCTGGCGGCGCGCCCGGACGGGCTGTTCCGTGAGCTGCTGGACCTCCAGCGGGACCGGACGGTCCCGGCGCAGCGGGTTTAGGGCGTGTCTGACAATTCCCGCCGGGCGCGCGACGCCGGGCATCCCGCCCGGACGCACCGCCGAAACGCCCGAGTACGACCCAGTACGAGGACGCTTCGCCGGCACGCCCGGCCGGGCGCCCACCGCCGCGCGCTGATCCGCCGCGAATTGTCAGACACGCCCTGACGTCCTCGGCCGTCGAGGGCCGGTGCTGACCGTCCTCCGTACCGCCGTCGGCACGGCGGTACGGAGGACGGGCGGCGCCCGCCGGACGCGCGGGGTCTCGTTGCCGGCCCTGCGCCGGTGCGTCAGTGGGGCAGCGCGTCAGTGCGTGGTGCGTGCCGCGTCGCGCAGCCGGCGCCAGGTGCGGCTGACGGACGCCAGCCCGGCCCGCCCGGCGGCGGTCCCGCCGCCTTCCCAGGCCCGGGCCGCCTCGGCGAACGTCTCCGCGCGCTCCGCGTTCTCCGCCGCCGCCCGGGCCGCCCGGGCCGCCCGTGCCTGCGCGGCCCGGGCGGTGAGCCGAAGGTCCTCCGGTTCGATCATGTCGAGCCTCGCCCGGACGTGGTCGAGCAGCGCGGCGCAGGAGCCGTCGATCGCGGCCTCGCCCAGCGGGCGCGCCGGGAGGTCCAGCCCGTCCGTCAACCGCTGCTCCAGGGCGGCCCGCAGGTCCGGCACGGAGATGTCGCGGATCGTGAGGGAGAGGTGGGCGGAGAGGCCGGCGGCGCCGACCGCGCGGTGCGCGAAGCCGCGCGGGACGTAGAGCACGCTGCCGGGTTCGAGGACGCCGTGCAGGAGCCGCGGGGAGTGCTCGTCGTCGGGGAGCTCTCCCGGCGACCAGTGCGCCACGGTCGGCGCGTCGTGGACGTACCAGGTCTTGCGTCCGGCCGCCTGGAGGACGAACACGTCGGCGTCGTCACGGTGCACCGCGAGACCCTGGCCGCCGGCGGGCGTGACGAAGAAGAACGCCTCGACGCGCCGGTCGAGTTCTTCGGACAGCCGCGCCACCAGCTCGCCCGTCGGGCGGTGCCACTGGTCGACGCAGCGCAGCAGCAGCGTCGCCCCGGCGCCCAGGAGCGCGAGGACCTTCGTGCGGTCGGCGAAGCCGTGGTACGTGGTGCCGTTGACCACGCGTGACGTGGTGTAGGCCTCGGGCGGGACGGTCACCTTGGTGGAGCGGACCATCTCCAGGTAGGGGGTGCGCAGCAGCCCCGTGTCGAAGGCGGCGTCCAACGCGTCCAGGTCGAACGGCGGGGCGAGTTCCTCCGGCGTGAAGACCGCGGGCTTGCGCTGCCACTGGTGGCCGGTGAAGCTCCGGACGTCGCCGACCCAGTCGGCCAGCGTGGGCGATTCCATGGTGTGTCCCGTGGTGTCAGGGTGTTCGGGGCTCGTCGGTCAGGCCCTGGCCGCGGCGTCGAACCGCACGGAGAGCAGGGAACGCAGGGGGACGTGCGTCTCCTGCCGCGGGCCGCGAATGGCGAGCCGGTGGTCGAAGGCGACGTTCAGCAGGCGTTCGGCCAGGGGTACGACCAGGTGCTTGGCCCAGCAGCGGGCTCCGTCGAAGCCGAACGGCATGAACCCGGGCGTCTTCTCCGGGTCCGCCACCCCGGCCCACCGTTCGGGCCGGAACTCCAGCGGGTCGGACCAGTGCTTCGGGTCGCGGTGCATCAGGAGCGGGAAGAGCGCGACGCGGTCCTCGGGGCGGATCTCGGGGTGCAGTCCGGTGTAGGCGCGGCCGTCGTTGCGGAACAGCATCCACGCGGGCGGGAGCAGCCGCAGGGTCTCCCACAGGACCTCGGTGAGGTCGGCGCGGGCGTCCTCCCGCTCCCGGTCCGGCCCCATGAGCCACAGGGCGTTGCCGGCCAGCGCGGCGACCCCGTCGCAGAGGGTGGCCGTCGATCGCCGGTACAGCGCGATGGCCTGCCTCCGCTCCCGGGCGCCGGAAGCGTCGCGGATCTGCCCGGCCAGCGCGGTGCTCCTGCCCTCGGCAGCGGATCCCGGCCAGACGGTGACGGCGCGGTCGACGATCCGGGAGAGCCTGTCGGAGCGGGTGACGCCGCGTCTCGACAGGAGGGAGACCGGCAGGGGGTCGGACGCGAAGAGCCATCGGCGCAGGTAGGAGGTGGCCGCGTAGGGCCAGGCGCCGGACAGGCCGCGTGCCGGGGGCGGCGGGGTCCTGATGCCCGCCATGACGTCCTGGCCCAGCGCGCGGATCGTCCGGGTCGCGTTGTCGTGGTGGATGTCCGCTCCAGCGGCGGGCTTGTAGACCGAGCGCTCCGCCGACCGCACGGGGCGCGCCGCGACGATTTCGGCCATCAGCTCGCAGTCGGAGACGCCGACCGTGCGGGCGTCGATCCGGAATACCTTTTCTTCCCTGGTCAGCAGGTCCTGGATCTTCGGGGCGTAAACGATGGAATGGCTGCGCCCGGCTGTCGGCGCCATTTCTTCCACGAGAATCCCGCCTCCAATGAAATGGCGATGAAATGAGTTCTCCGCAGCCGGTGGAGAACTCCGGACAGGGAGCGGGTGGGGCACTCCGCCGCGCCGGCGGGGGCCACGGTATGCCCGGGGCCCCCGCCGCCGACGGTGCGTCAGATGACGTGCAGGACCCACGCGTGGTTGGCGAGGTCCTCGTCACGCTTGAACTTCTTCACGATCGCCTTGATCATCTTCATGGGTATTCTCCCTTTCCGAGATTGCGGGCACAACGGAACAAGCGCCCGCGGCTTGGCGGAAATCCGACATTCCGGCCTGGAAGTCGAACTGGCTTTCATCTAACTCCGGACCCCAAGCGAAAGCTAGGTCCCTGACGGTCTTTTGACAAAGTATTCCCTGTGCCCCTGGTCGAGTGTGCGTCGCATTAGATGGCCGATCGTTATAACTTCCCGAGGCGCGCGGTGGGGGACCATATCGGTATGGAACTGAGGATTGAGGCCACCGACCTGCCGGGGCGTGAGTGTGCCGCCGCGCCGGGCTTCCCGGGCTACCGGGACCTGCACGTCGCCGTCCAACGCCGGGGTCGCCCGGCCGAGTTGCTCGACCTGTTCCCCGGTGACGCGCCGCGCGCCCACTGGTCGCTGGAGTGCGAGGGGAGGCCGACACCCGGAGGAGTGGACCTCACCGGCCGGTACGTGCAGGGCGGTCCCGGCGCCCGGTTCGTCTACCTGAACTGGGTGACCGGGAACGGCGACGGCTGGGCGCTGTTCCGCCGGGCCAAGCTGCTGCTGGCGGCGGTCGACCGGGAGGTCGCCGAGGCGGCGGTGGAGCGCGGCGTCCTGGTGGCCCGGCTGCGCCTGACGGACGCCAAGGGCCACCCGTTGTGCGCCGCCGTCCGCCCGCCCGTGGTGACCTGGTCGGCGGAGGGCTGAGTACGCGGCGTCCGAACGCGCGAGGAGGGCCCCGCCGCACGCGGGGCCCTCCTCAACGTTCGGTATGCGCAGGTCAGTTGTACGTGGTGGTGACGGTCACGCCGCCGAAGCCCTGCTGGGCGTAGAGGCTGAAGTACACCCAGCCGGACGGCGGGTTGGTGATGGTGAGGGTCTCGCCGTTGCCGGCGTTGGTGGACTTGGCCAGGTTCGACCCGGTGGTGGCCCACGCACCCCCGTTGTAGTAGAGGTCGGCGTTGCCGGTGCCGCCGCTGGTGGTGATGGTCAGCTGCTTCACGCCGGCGGGCAGGTTGAGGAAGCTGTAGCTGTAGTTGCCGGTGGTGGCGGCGACGCCGTCGCGGCGGCAGTTCTTGTCGTACTGCCGGGTGTCACCGGCGGTGCAGAGCGGGGCCTGGTTGGTGGGCAGGCTGCCGCAGTTGTCGGCGCCGCAGGCCTTGAGCCAGGTGGCGAAGTCGGCGTCGTACGAGGTGCCGATGGTGGTCTTGAGGAGGGCGCGGGCGCCGTTCCAGTCGCCGACGCGGTACTTGGCGAGGAGTGCGTCGACGTCCTGCGGGTGCGACTGGAGCATGTAGCGCACCGCCAGGTAGCCCCAGTTGTAGACCTTGGTGGAGTCGGAGTTGTCGTAGGTGTTGTCGAAGAGGGTGCTCAGCGCGTAGGTGCCCTTGGCGGCCTGCGCGACGGCGTCGTCGTAGTGGACGCCCCGGTAGCTGTACGAGACGTACTCGGCGAGGCCCTCGACCCACCAGACGGTCGGGGTGGTCATGCCGGCGTCGAAGTCGCCGTAGAAGTCGTAGCGGCCGTCGAGGTAGTGGGTGTACTCGTGGTTGAGGTTCCAGATCTGGAAGGCGGGGCGCAGCCAGGAGGCCTCGTGCGCGATGAAGCGGGCCTGGTTGCCGGCCTTGGCCGGGTCGCCCTCCTCGTACATGCCGCCGTTGTCGACGGCGATGCCGTACATCTCCCAGGCGTAGAGGCTGTACTCGTAGTAGTCGTCGAAGACGACGACCTCAAGGCTGGTGTTGTTGTCGTTGGCGACCGGGCCCTTGTCCTTGACCACCTGGTGGAAGAACTGGTCCTCGTTGATCAGGCTGGTGCAGGTGTCGGCGAGCTGCTGCGCGGTCATGTCCTGGGCGCGGATGCGCAGGTTGGCGTTGCAGGTGTGGTCGACGGTGAGCACGAGCGGGACGAGCCGGGCGGGCAGGTCGCAGGTGCCGTAGTAGCTGCAGTTGCCGGTGTCCTTCTTCTCCGCGAACCAGACCAGGTTCATGGTGAGCGGACCGGTGGCGCCGACCAGCGGGTAGCGGTTGATCAGGTCCTTGACGATCGGCCGTCCCTGGGCCTTGGTGGCGTCGTTGGCGACCAGGTTGCCGATCTGGATGCCGATCGAGGTGACCAGGTCGGAGCCGTTCAGCTGGGAGCTGTTGCGGGTGACGAAGGACGCCATGGCGGTGGCGAACGAGGGGTCGGCCTGGAGGGCGGCGGTGAAGGCCGGGAGGTCGAAGCCGCGCTCGATGACGGTCTTGGTGTTGCCGACGGCGTCGGCCATCGAGCCGGTCCAAGAGCCGGTGTAGTCGTTGAGCAGGCCCTTGACGACGCCGGTGTAGCGGGCGTTCTCCTGGGCGCTGTCGATCAGGGTGACGGCCTCGGCGAGGGTCGCGCCGTTCGCCTCGGTGACGTCCTTGCTGTGCGGGGCGGCGAAGAAGCCGTCCAGGGCGCCGCGGATGGCGGTCTGGAGGGTGGTGCCGTACGGGCCGACCACGTCCGAGTGGTTCCACTGCACGTAGTAGCCGGCGCGGAGGTAGACCACCAGTTGGCCGGCCGAGGTGGAGTCGTCGCCGGGGTAGGCGGCGGACACGTCGCGCAGGGCGTTGGCGACGGTGGCCATCTGCGCCTCGTTGAACGCGCCCTTGGCGTCGTTGCCGGTCAGGTTGTACAGGGTGTTGATGCAGCCGAGGTCGGCGGCCTTGACCTGCTGGACGAGCGCGGCACCGGTGTTGCCGGTGAAGGCGGACACGTTGCAGGCGGCGGCGGGGGCGGCGGAGAGTTGCTTGGCGGCCTTGGCGGCGTGCGCACCGGTGGCGCTGCCCGCCGCCGGGGCGGTCGCCTTGGCCTGCTGGTCCGCGGCCAGCGGGCGGGCGTCCTTCGGAGTGTCGGGGGACTTGGGCACCGGGACGGAGCGCGGCGCCGCCGCCTTGCCGGCCTGGGCCTGGGCCTGGGCCTTGAGGGTGGTGGTGGAGTCGGCCGTCGCGGCGTGTGCCTGCGGGGCGAACAGGCCGAGAGCGAGGAAGAACGCGGCGCCGAGCGCGGGCAGTTTCCGCGCCTGGGCCGTGGTTATCCGGAAGGGACGCATCTGTGGGGGCCTCCGGGGCCGTTGAGGGTTGCCGTGTGGTTGGGGGGCACACGGGTTCCTGATGTGTGACATGTAAAATGGCACAGCGATTGCGGCCGGGGGAAGGCTTGGGAACGGATTCGCGTCGGGCGAGATCGAACCGTTGCCGGATCAACACGCCGTCAGGCCGGCGACGGGGGTGCGATCCGGAGCAAAAGCGGTGAAACCCTCAGGCGGCGGCAGTCCGCGCCAACGGCGTCAACGCCGCGAACTCCAGCGGCGCCGACGGATCCACCGACAGCTCCGCCGGAGCCGGCTCGGCGCCGGAGCGGACCAGCAGGTCGCCGATCGCCGCCACCATCGCCCCGTTGTCCGTGCAGAGCCTCAGCGGCGGCACCCGCAGCGCGATCCCGGCCGCCGCGCAGCGCTCCTCGGCCAGCGACCGCACCCGGGAGTTGGCCGCGACCCCGCCGACCACCACCAGGGTGCCGATCCCGTGATCGGTGCAGGCCCGCACCGCCTTGCGGGTCAGCACGTCGGCGATCGCCTCCTGCAACCCGGCCGCCGCGTCCGGGACGTACGGGTCCGAGCCGCCCGAGCGTTGCGCCTCCACCCAGCGGGCGGCGGCCGTCTTGAGTCCGGAGAACGAGAACGCGTACGGGTCGTCCCGCGGTCCGGTCAGCGGCCGCGGCAGGCGGACGGCCGTCGGGTCGCCGTCCCGGGCGGCCCGGTCGATCGCCGGCCCGCCGGGGTAGGGGAGGCCGAGGATCCGGGCGACCTTGTCGAAGCACTCGCCGGCCGCGTCGTCCAGGGTGTCGCCGAGGTGGACGATCGGATCGCGGGCGAGGTCGCGCACCAGCAGCAGCGAGGTGTGCCCGCCCGAGACGATCAGCACCACGCAGGGGTTCGGCAGCGGCCCGCCGTCCAGCGTCGCGGCGGCGACGTGCCCGGCCAGGTGGTGCACCCCGTACAGCGGGACGCCGAGCGAGAACGCGTAGCCCTTGGCCGCGGCCACCCCGACCTGGAGCGCCCCGGCCAGCCCCGGACCGGTCGTCACCGCGACGGCGCCGACGTCATCGAGCGCCAGCCCGGCCCGCGCCAGCGCCTCGCCGACCACCGGCGCCATCGCGTGGACGTGCGCCCGGGCGGCGATCTCCGGCACCACCCCGCCGAAGCGGGCGTGCTCGTCCATTGACGACGCCACCGCCTGCCCGAGCAGTACGCCGTCCCGGACCAGACCCGCGCCGGTCTCGTCGCAGGAGGACTCGATCCCCAGCACCACCGGTGACCCTGTCACAGTCACTCACCCTCATCACTCATTACATGCACTCGCGACCATTGTGCCCGACGAGACGTGAGGAATAAGCAGGAGCCCATGCTTCGTTCCTGCAACTCATACGCAATAGTGTTGTCCCGGCACGATCATCACTGTTCATCGAAAGGGGCTGTGTCCCAGCATGGGCACCTACTCGCTTCCCGACCTGCCGTACGACTACTCCGCGCTTGAGCGGGCGATGTCCCCCGAGATCCTCGAACTGCACCACTCCAAGCACCACGCCGCCTACGTCAAGGGTGCGAACGACACCCTGGACCAGCTGGCCGAGGCGCGCGACAAGGAGCAGTTCGGCGGCCTGGTCGGCCTGCAGAAGACCTTCGCCTTCCACCTGTCCGGCCACGTGCTGCACTCGCTGTTCTGGCAGAACCTCTCCCCGGAGGGCGGCGACCGCCCCGAGGGCGAGCTGGCCGACGCCATCACCGAGCACTTCGGCAGCTTCGAGGCCTTCCGCAAGCAGCTCACCACCGCCACCACCGGCGTGCAGGGCTCCGGCTGGGGCATCCTCTCCTGGGAGCCCCTGGCCAAGCGCCTGATCGTCGAGCAGGTCTACGACCACCACGGCAACGTCGGCCAGGGCACCACCCCGCTGCTCGCCTTCGACGCCTGGGAGCACGCCTACTACCTGCAGTACCGCAACGTCCGCCCCGACTACGTCGAGAAGCTCTGGGACGTCGTCAACTGGCAGGACGTCTCGTCCCGCTTCGCGGCCGCCAAGACCGCCTGACCCGCACTAGGTGAACGGCCCCGGACCGGTCGGGCGGTCCGGGGCCTTCCTCGGGTCAGGAGAGCTGCAACAGCGCCTTCCGGTGCCGCCAGGCGAGCCGCAGGAGCGCCGCGCCGGCGGGCTGCATCGGCTCCGCACCGGTGAGGCGATCCACCTGCTCGGCTGTGAACGGGATGCCGGTCGAGCGCCCCGTCGCATCGTCCAACCCGACGCGGTGGCCCTCGTCGTTGGTCGAGACGATGCGCCGGAACGTCTCGTCGAACAGCTCGGCGTCGAACACGGCCACGGTGAGCATGTTGGTGACGAAGGTCAGCGGATCCATCCCGAGGCCCAGCCAGAACACCCGCAGGCGGCCGTCCTCACGTGCTGCGGTGAGCGACCAGTTGAGTGGCCAGGCGGCGTAGTCGATCGGCGCCCTGCCGCTCCCGTAGTCCTCGGCGTCACCGAGCAGTTCCTCGCTCAGCTCCCGCAGGATCGCCCGCCAGAGGTCGAAGTCGTTCCCCTCGTTCCACGGCGCGTCGTGCGAAGCCTGGAACATCCCGACCGGCATCACCTGGAAGAGACCCCCGCCGCTGGCGACCTTCTCGGGATCACGCCAGTGCAGCACGAACTCCGCTTCGCCGGTCCTGCGATCGTGCCGGATGGTCAGCGTACTGATGGCCGCCATGACCGGCCGGCGCGCGAGGTCGGTCGGATCGCCGATGGCAGCTCGGAAGGGCATGGTGGTCGAGCCCGCCAGGACCGCCGCCGCGTACTCGTGCGCGACGGCCTCACAGATGTCGATCACGTCGAAGTACCGGCCGCGGCCGAAGGCCAGCGTCGGACCGCCCGCAGACGTCCCGACATCCAGCAGGCGGTAGCAGCTTCGATCCTCGAACAGCCTGGGCCTGGCAAGCTCCCGCACCGCGTCGGCGTAGCGGCGGTAGGCCGTTCCGCCCCTCCGGCGCGGGCGGATGCGGTCGAGCTCCGGCTCACCGCCGTCCAGGTCGGCCTCCGGCGCGTCCGGCCGCCAGCGCAGTCGGACGCGTTCCAGCGGCACCGGCTGCTCCGGAATCCAGTGCTGGCGAGCCAGCAGCGGAGTCCCCGGGACCAGCCGTTCGGGAGGGACTTCAGTCAGGAGCCGGCTGGTTAGCGCGAAGCGGTGATCATTCAAGAACATTCGAACCCGTCGCCACTGCTCCCGACTGTTGGACGGGCCCGGTTGGTCGTCTGCCACGATTCACCCTAACGTCGCGGCTCGTTCGTCGAGTTCCCCGGCACCGGCCACGTCGCGGAGGCGGTAGAGGCGGGCCCGGAGGTCGCGGACGGCGTCCTGCACCTTGACCGAGCGGATGCCGTCCGCGCAGTCGAGGAAGTCGTTCCAGGACGCGAGGGCACCGTCGACGTCGTCCTGCCGGAGACGGACGGTGCCGAGGTCGGCGAGGACGATCGCACGGGTGCGGCGACGGTCGAGGCCGTGGATGTCGAGCGCGTGGTGGAGGTGTTCCTGCGCGCTGGTGTAGTCGCCGAGTCGGGCGAGGATCATGCCGGACTCGTGAGCCCACCGGCCGATGCTGTAGTGCGAGGCACACGACTCGCCGGGCGTGCCGGTGGCCCGTTCGATCGCGCTCTGGGACGCGGCGAGCGAGCTGGTCGCGGTGCGCCGGTCGCCGTCGAGGGCTGCGGCGTTGGCGAGGGTGGCCTGGTAGTAGGCCAGGGCTCGGGAGTCATCGAGGTGTTTGGCCTGGTCGACGCACTCTTCCGCTATCCGTACGGCGGTGGGCCTGAACCCCAGGTCGATGGCCTGGACGGCCAGACCGCGCAGGGCGGTGGCGGCCAACTCGGCGTCGCCGGCCTCGGAAGCGAGCCGGAAGGAATGCGCGTAGTACTGCTGGGCAGCGTCCTGGTTCCCCTCGTCCTGGGCCATCCACCCGGCCAGGTGGACGAGTTGGGAGGTCGCCGCGAACAGCTCCCGGCCGACGGCTTCACTCCAAGTCCCGTCCAGCCAGGGGGCGACGTCGTCGTGGAGGTAGCGGACGGCCAGATGGCGGGCATGGCCGCCACCGAGTTCGGCGGCCGCGTCGCCCAGCGACTTCGTCATCTGGCGGATCGCTGCGACCTCGCCCCGGCCGACCTTCACTGTGCTGCCAGTCTTTCCCTGTACCCGCCGCAGGACGGCATCAAGGTCGGACAGGCCCAACGCCGCAAGCGCGTACGCGCTGGAGGCGGACACGAATCCCCGGCGATCCACCACGTCCCTCCGGCTCAGCTCGACAGCCGATCCACGGTACCGACAATTCCGCTCCTTGCGTGACCAGTTGTCGGCTTGTTGACCACCTGGAACATCCGATCGGTTCCAGGCAAGCAGCCCCGGACCGGCGGTCCGGGGCCGTGCCGAATGAGACGGGCAATCCACTCCGCTACGGCAGGGGCCACGTATTCGTCGGGTCGTCCAGCCAGGCCTGATGGCCTCCGGGGCCGATGGTGAGGCCGAGGCGGCTCGGCCCGGGGCGGCCATTGTCCAGCCACCAGCGGTGGGCGGCCTCGACTTCGTCCCACAGGCGGCGCGGGCCGTGCTGCCACACCGTGTACCGCTCGGCGTTCTCGGTGCCGTCCCAGTCGACGGCGGCCCAGGAGCCGCCGTCGGTCGTGGCCACCCAGAGGCGGGTCTCGACGTCATCGAGATCGGGGTCGTGGTGCCAGGCGTACCAGAGGTCGCCGAGGCGGTGCCCGAGGGCGAACTGGGTCTCGAACTCCGAGTCGGCGACGGCCCAGGGGTCGAGCGTGGTCGTGGACTCGTCCGGCACGTGCTCGTCCATGACGACGTCCCGGAAGAGGCGGAGGTCGCGGCGCTGGGTGCGCATCAGCATGAAGGCACTGTCGGCGGTGTACCGCCCGGTGGCGGTACCGTCGCCGGTGACGGTCAGGCGGAGGAGCCCGCCGCAGCTCCACTCGTCGTACCAAGGGGTGAGGATTTGCCCGCCGGGCCTGGTCTGGCTGATCCATTTGCCCGGAACGCGCTTCACGGAGCAGGTGGCCATGATCCGGTCGAACGGCGATGCGACGTTCCAGCCGAGACTTCCGTCGCCGCAGACGACGGTAGGTGCGTAGCCGGTGGCGTCGAGGTTGGTCCGGGCGCGGTGGGCCACGGCGGCGTCGATCTCGATCGTCGTCACGTTCGCCCCACCGAGGCGGTGGGAGAGCATGGCTGCGTTGTACCCGGTGCCCGCGCCGATCTCAAGAACCCGCATTCCCGGTGCGATGTCCAGGAGTTCGAGCATCTGGAAGACGACCGACGGCTCGGAGGCCGAGGACGAAGGCCACGCATCGCCTACATCCGTCGGCTCGTCTCCGTCGTTGACCTGTGTCACTACGGGAATGTCCGAACTGGCGGCGGCGAACCAGCGGTCGGGCTCACGGTCACGGTCGCAGAGCTGGTAGCCGTCACCGTCGGCAAGCCAGATCCGGTCCGGGAGGAAACGATGGCGCGGGGTCGCCTGTGCGGCCCTTCGCCACTCATCGGACACATCGTGGCCGAGAGAGCGGGATACGGCCCGGAGCAGGCCGTTCGTGGCGGCCTGCTCCAGGTCGTTCTGCTGGCTCTTCACTTCCCGTCGCCGTCCTTGCGGTGCTTGCCGGCAGACGACCCGGACGAGGTGTCCGGGGTCGACTTGTCCTTCCCGAAGTCCTTCCGGTCCTTGTTCGCGTGCTTGCCCTGCCCGCCGTCGTTGCCCCCGCTGCCGCCACCGGAGCTTCCGTCCTTGCCGGTTCCCCATCCCATGGGTGCCTCCTGCCTGTTTTCTTCACGATGGTTGTCGCGTGGAGCGCTTGCCCAGGTGTACGGACGTGACAGTTACCAACTGGCGTGCCCCCGGGCCGGTACGCTCCTTGATGAGAGCGGGACCGCCGTCGCAGGGAGCGAGACCCACCGACGGGTCTCCGACCGCTCTCGGTCGGGGACGCCTACGACGGTAGGGTCCCGGAGTCAGAACCTGAAGTGACCACGAGTACACGTACGTCGGCACGGACTCCCGAGGTGGGGGCTCTCATGCAGTCAAGCCAACAGCCTTCCCTGACTGTTGGTCAGGGAAGGCCTCGGCGCCCGCGCGTGGGCATCATCTCCGGGTACGTCTTTCGGGTGATCCGAGAACAGCACGGTGCCACCCAGGACGAGTTCGCCGAGCGGCTGGCCGTGTCAAGCGACACGATCGCCGGGTGGGAGAGTGGTCGGCGCCCACTCACTGCCGTACCTGTCGGGCAGATGCTCACCTACCGCCATCGGCTGATGCAGATGGGCACAGCGCCCGCACTCCTCCAAACACTGGAGCGATCCTTCGAGGCGGACATTCTGCTCGCCGGCATCGTTGAGGAGAAGTCGTCGGCTGTCGGGAGCCCCCTCGGGGCGATGGTGATACGGCGCGACCTCGTGGAGATTCTCATGTGGCCGCTCAGCGGTGCAGCGCCGAAGGCCGTTCGCGACCTCCCGACCCCGCCGCGTCCACGAAAGGGCCCAGCGCCGACCGGACCGGAACTTCTCGCCCCCGACCGCACCCGGTTCTACGCCCACCTGCGGCGCGCGGCCGAGGAAGCGCGTGGAACGGACCAGTTCCTCGCCCGCCGCCAAGCGCTGTACCTGGCCGGATACGATGAGCAGGGCGACACGCGGGAGTGGATCGCGCACCAGCAGCGCTCCGAGCAGCCGAGCGACTGGCTGAGCCACTGGCTCAACTCCCGTTCCGTTGCCATGGTCTCCGCCCGCCACGGTGACCGCGATCGGATCAGCCACTTCATCGAAACGGCCCTCGCCGATGAGGCGGGCGCGCTGGCGAACCTCAACTACTGGGCGTACTGGATCGGCGAGGCCCCGTACCTCGAACTCTCCGACGACTTCATCGCTGCCCGGTCGCCGGGCCCGTGGCCCGGCGACAAGCTCCTCGCGCACCTCGTTCAGGGGCTCGGCCCGCAGTGCGGGTGCGCCGAGTTGAACATCCACAGTGTGTGGTCATTGCTCCAGGTCCGGCCGGATCTGCTGCGCTCCGGAACTGCGGCCCGCGCCCTGCGCGAACGGCTCCCGGTGCTGTTGGATGGTCGGGAGCTGTCGCGGCGAGGGCGACGCGAGCTCGACAGCATCCGCTACGCGATCCGCCTTGTCGAGGCGTGAGAGGAGCCAGACAGTGACAGACGACCTGACGCCGGTGGCCAGGTTCCTGTTCGAAGCCGGGACGCTCAAGCAGACCAAGCGCACGGGCTGGTGGATGGCCGGCGTCCGCGATCCCGAATCGGTCGCCGAACACTCCTGGCGAACCGCGTTGATCGCTTCGATCATCGCCAAGCTGGAAGGCGCGGACCCGGCGCAGACCGCCTTCCTCGCGGTCTGGCACGACTCCCAGGAGACGCGCACCGGGGACGTCAACCATCTGGGCAAGAAGTACGCGCCCGGCGCCGATCCGGCGGCGGTGACGGCCGACCAGGTCGGCGGCATGCCGGAGATCCTCGCCTCCACCATCCGGGATCTCGTCGCGGAGTACGAAGCGAAGGACTCTCCGGAGGCGGTCTGTGCGCGGGATGCCGACAAGCTGGAGTGCCTGATCCAGGGCGTCGAGTACAAGGCGCAGGGCTATGCGAACGCTCAGCGCTGGATCGACAACAGCCGTGGTCGTCTCACCACGAAGACCGCCAACGCACTCGCCGACGCCGTCCTGGCAACCGACTCCCTCGACTGGCTCCGTGCTGCCCTCGGCGAGAAGTCGAGCTGACGCGGGTCGTGGATCGCGTCTTGAAGGCGGCACCTCGCAGGTGTCGGTCTCAAAGCGGAAGTTCGATGTGATGGTGGACGGCGCCGAGCGCGTGATCTGACGGAGGGGCGAGGATGGCGATCGAAGCGGAGCTCAAGGCGGTCGTGCGCGACCCGGAAGGCGTGCTCAAGCAACTGGAGGCCCGGCACGGTGCCGGCCGCGCCGAGGTCTACCGCGACACGTACTACGACGCGCCGGACGGCAGCCTGATGGGCACCGATCGCGAGTTGCGGATCCGTACCGTGCACAGCCCGGACGACACGCGCACGGTGCTGACGTACAAGGGGGCCCGGGTGGACGAGGCGTCCGGGTCGAAGCCGGAGTCCGAGACGAAGGTCGAGGACGCCGATGCCGCGCACGAGATCATGCGGGGCCTGGGCTTCACCCCTCGCATCGCGTTCGAGAAGCGGTGCCGCAACTACGGCTTCCAGCGCGACGGAAGGCACCTGCTCGCCACGCTCGTTCGCGTTCCCGAGTTGGACGACGCCACGTTCATCGAGGTCGAGACGACGGCCGCCACGGAGGCCGACCTCGCGCCGGCCCTCGCCCTCGTCCGTGCGGTGCTGGCCGAACTCGGCATCAGGAAAGTCGACTTGACCGCCGAGCTGTACACCGACGCGGTCGCGGCGGCGCGTCCGGCCTGACTGGTAGACTCATTTAGCATTCACCGGCGCGCTCCCTGAGGCCACAGCACCTCAACCGGCACGCCGCGCTGGCGGGCGTAGGCGACCACGTCCGCCGTCCCGCCGTAGCCGCGGGCCGGCAGGCCGTCCCAGACGGCGAGGAGCTTGTCGACCTGGGCTACCAGGACCTCGCTCCCCGCCATGTGCGCGGCTTCGTCGGACTCCACCCGGCCTGTTCGGTGAACGGCGTTGGCACTGCTCAACAGCCGGTCGTAGACGGGGTGATGCCAATCTGGTAGCCCGTCCCGGTACTGATCCGCGGGAATGACGACCTCTAGCCGCGCCCCCCGTTCGAGCGCGATCTCCGCGATCCACGCGTCCGGCCCGTCCGCGATGCAGGACACGATCGTGAGCCCAGTCGGGTCCTCTCCCGCGAGAGCGTCTTCGAGCAGCCGTCGAACCTGCTCCTCCACCCCGGCCGCCAGCCCCCGGTGCCCGGTGACTCCGATTCGCACTGCGATCCCTCCCTAGAGATAGACACCGTGCAGGCGTTCGTCGAACTCCCTCACGGCCCTGGACGGCGAGGAAGTGCTGAACGACCGTCGAAGTGCGCGGCCTCTCTCGACGATTCGACCTGAACGGTACTGGAGACCGATCTCCAGAGCTTGCGTGGCGAGGGCGAATGCCGCCTCGATCCGTCCTGCGGCCAGATGGCCTGCTGCAATGTCCAGCAACAGCAGAGCGCGTTGCTTCGCATGACTGGTCGCCGGGACCGGGATCGCCGTTTCTGATGCCCACCTGGAGAGTCCGAGTTTCGCGCCGCAGGTCACTCTGGCAGCGGCCACCTTGGACTCGTCGAAGGTGAACACCCAGGGCCACGGGGGTGGTTCTTCCCGGATGTCTGCCTGAAGCGCAGCTCGGCTACGTGTCAAGGCGTGGTCGGCACTGCGCTGGTCGCCTGCGGCTGCGTGCCCGAGGGCCTCAACCGATGAAAGCCATGCGTCGGCGACTGTGGGAAACGCAGGCTCGAGGAAGCTGCGGGCCCGCTGGGTGAGACTGAGCGCCTGGACTGCGTTGCCGGTGTGAGCTTCGAACTGTGCGAGGCTTCCGGTTTGGTACGCGGCAAGCAGCGGGTGTGCTCCTGACCGCGCGGCTTTGATTGCAGCCCCGTAGAACGACCGCGCGGACCCGTAGTCTCCCATGTCCCACGCCAGCCAAGCGGCCAGGCTCGCCGCCTCACTCGCGACGGCGGCGAGCCTGATTCGATGAGCATCGGTCCGTGCCGCGCCAATCAACCCTTGGATCAATCGCAGATGGGAGTGGGCGACATCGGCAAGCTCTCGTGAGGGTGTAGATCCGTCTAGTCGACGGTAGGAGGTAGTGGCGACTCGGAGTGCGACAGCTTGCTGCTCGACCTCGTCTGTGGGTCCCGCGGCGGCTGTTAGTACGGGGGATGCCGCGATTGCTGCGGCTGCTCCCAGGAATTGACGTCTTTCCACGCTCTCAGTTCCGATTCGCGTCTGAACCGTAGTTTCGGCGAGGCCGAGCAGAGCTGCTGGAATTCCCAGGTGCTGCGACAGTCGCAGCAGCACGTCCATGGCATAGGGGGCGATGCCTCGCTTCTCCAGTCGCGAGATCGCTGATTGTGAGAGTCCACATGCCTCGCCCAGCTGCACCTGCGTCATGCGCCGGTACATTCGAGTCAGCTCGATGATCTTGCCGTAGTTCCTCATCCGGGAGGCATCCCGGATCGCTGCCGAGTTCCAGTTCAACAGCCCACCCCAACGCTACGAGACCTGCCAGGTCACATGATGCAATCCGATGCGTTCCTCGCATATCCGTATGCGGGCGCCGCATGATCAATGGTCTCACAACTGTGACGGGTTGTTGACTGGCAGTGATGAATTGGCTTGTGTGTTGGTGTCTCGGCTGCTGCCGAGACACCAACGTCTGGCCCTGTGCTGGCAGTTGTGCCCGGATGGCTCGGAGGGTTCGGTTCGGTGGTGGTCAGTCCACACAATGTGGTGGCGGCCCGTGCCGGGGGTGGTCATTCTGGGCGGATGGGTGATCGTGCGAACTTCGTCGTCGTCCGCGAGAGCGGTGAGTTCGAGCTGTACCTGTCGCGGTTCGGGGCGGTAGGAATCGACCTCGACCTCCTGGCCGGGCCGGCGGAGGTTCTCTCGATGGTCCGGCACCTGAGAGCGGTCGACTGGTGGCTGGACGATGTGCACTGCCAGGGTGCGGCACTGATCGACCTCGGGCGGAAGGTGTTGATGCTGTTCGCCTGGGAAGGGCCGAGCGCCGAGATGCGCCACCGGGCAGCCACGCTGGAACTGTTGCAGGAGGCGTGGGCGGGGTGGGACGTCCGGTGGATGTACGACGGCCCGGCCGAGCTGCGGACGTACCTGGAGCTGGACCCCGAACACGTCCGTGCCCGTGGGTACGGGATTGCGGTGGGGCCGCTGCTCGAACCGGGCGACGAGGAACTCGCTGACCCCGAGCCGATGGTCGCGGTGGTGACGGTCGGGACGGAGCACTGCTACGTGTTGGCGAACGTCAACGACCATCCGGTCCGGGAGGGGGCTGCGCTGCTCGACCGGCTGGCGGGCGGCCCCGAGCACGGGGTCTGTCGGGCGTCGGCCGATGCCGGGATCCACGTCGATCCGCTGCGCCGGCGGGTGGGGTGGTGGCTGCTGGGGGCGTCGGCGGAGGCGTACGAGATGCCGCAGCGATGGCCCGGTTGGACGGTGGAGTTCTGGCAGGACCGCTGGGAGGAGCACGTACTGGCGGCGCCCGGGCGCTTCTCGCCGCCGCCGGTCGACCGCGCGAGGGCGCTGGCGGACGTACGGGCAGCGGCCGGACGCTGTCGAGAGGCATGAACCCGCCCGGCGCCCGCCGGGTCGGTCCGACCGACCGGCCGGACCGACCGACCCCACCCCTCGAACCGTGCCGTCAGGCGCCGACGTGCATACTTGCCGGACGATCAGCAGGACGTAGAGGTGATGACGCGGTGAAACTGGCTGAAGCGCTCGCGCAGCGCGCGGCTGCGGTGCGGCAGGTGGAGCAGTTGCGGGCGCGCGTCGTCGGCAGTGCCCGCTACCAGGAGGGCGAGGAACCGGCCGAGAGCGCGGCGGAGGTCCTGGCCCAGGCCGGAGAGGTGCTGGACGAGCTGGAGCGGCTGATCCGTCAGATCAACCGGACCAACTCCACCGCGCTCATCGAGGGCGGCGGCACGCTGACCGACGCCCTCGCCCGCCGGGACGTCCTGCGGCTGCGCCACTCGGTGATCACCGCGGCCGCCGACGCCGCCTCCGGGCGCGACCAGCGGGGAGCCGTACGGCAGTTGCGGTCCGAACTCAGGATCCTCTCCGCCCTGCCGGTCGCCGAGCTCCATGCCCAGGCGGACGCCCTGGCGAAGGAGATCCGCGAGGTGGACACCCTGATCCAGCGCACCAACTGGGAGATCGACCTGATCGAGGGCTGACCCCACAAGCTGGGTGTGGGAAGCAGGTAGTCGCCACGGAGGCGTGCACACACCGCGGGCCGGCGGTTCATCCGGCCCCTGGCGCGTGAAGAGCAACGCAGGGGTTCGATTCCTCACCGAACAATGCAGCTCAGCATCGCGTACAGGTGACAGAGCACACGGCACAGCTCACCACCACGTGCAGATCCGGACGACGAGGGCGGGAGCGGGGCGCCCCACACCCGGTGCGAGGGCCGTGCACACCGGCACGGCCCTCGCACCTGTTCCTCCCCGGGGCCACCCGAGAAGCGCCTCCCGTCAGGGCGTGCCGAACAAGCCGAAGAAGGTGTCGAGGATCTGCTGCGCGGCGAGCCCCGCCGGCATGGTGCCGGCGCGGACCCGGGCCTCCAACTCGACCGAGAGCCGCCGCACTTCGGGGTGTTCGTGCAGCCGCGCGTAGAGCTGGTCGTGGACCATCGTCCAGGTCCATTCGACCTGCTGGTCCCGCCGCTTCGCGGCCAGCGCGCCGGTGGCGTCGAGGACCTTGCGGTGTTGCTGCAGCCGCTCCCACAGCACGTCGAGTCCGGCGCCGTCCCGGCCGCTACAGGTCAGCACCGGGGGCGTCCACGCCGCGTCGGGCGCCTGCAACAGCCTTAGGGCGCCCGCGAGTTCGCGGGCCGCGGCGCGAGCATCCGTCTCGTGCGGCCCGTCCGCCTTGTTGACGGCGATGACGTCGGCCAGCTCCAGGACGCCCTTCTTGATGCCCTGCAACTGGTCGCCGGTGCGGGCCAGGCTGAGCAGCAGGAAGGTGTCGACCATCCCGGCGACGGCGGTCTCGGACTGGCCGACTCCCACCGTCTCGATCAGGACCACGTCGTAGCCGGCGGCCTCCATCACCACCATGGACTCCCGGGTGGCCTTGGCGACGCCGCCCAGCGTCCCGGAGGTGGGCGAGGGGCGGACGAAGGCGTGCGGGTCGACGGCGAGGCGTTCCATCCGGGTCTTGTCGCCGAGGATGGAGCCGCCGGTGCGGCTGGAGGTGGGGTCGACGGCGAGCACCGCGACCCGGTGGCCGAGCCCCGTGAGCATGGTGCCGAAGGAGTCGATGAAGGTCGACTTGCCGACACCTGGCACGCCGGTGATGCCCACCCGGACCGCGCCGCCCGCGTGCGGCAGCAGCCGTTGGAGCAACTGCTGCGCGAGCGCGCGGTGGTCGGGCCGGGTGGACTCGACGAGGGTGACGGCGCGCGCGATCCAGGCGCGCGAGCCGTCGAGGACACCCGTCACATAGCTGTCGAGGTCGATCGTCCGCGGAGGCATACGATCAAAATCTCACAGCTCGTGGCCGAGGTCGGCCGCCAGCGAGGTGAGCAGGTCGTAGGCGGCGTCCGGGATGACGGTGCCCGGTGGGAAGACCGCCGCCGCTCCCGCCTCGTACAGCGCGTCGAAGTCCTGCGGGGGGATCACCCCGCCGACCACGATGGTGATGTCCTCCCGGCCGGCCTCGGCGAGCGCGGTGCGCAGCGCGGGGACCAGGGTGAGGTGCCCGGCGGCGAGCGAGGAGACGCCGACGATGTGCACGTCCGCCTCGACGGCCTGGCGGGCGACCTCGTCGGGGGTCTGGAAGAGCGGGCCGACGTCCACGGTGAAGCCGAGGTCGGCGAAGGCGGTGGCGATCACCTTCTGGCCGCGGTCGTGGCCGTCCTGGCCCATCTTGGCGACCAGGATCCGCGGGCGCCGGCCTTCGGCCCGCTCGAACCGCTCGACCAGGTCGCGGGTGCGCTGGAGGGAGGCCGAGGGGCCCGCTTCGTCTCGGTACACACCGGAGATGGTACGGATCTGGCCGCTGTGCCGGCCGTACACCTTCTCCAGGGCGTCCGAGATCTCGCCGACGGTGGCCTTCGCCCGGGCCGCGTCGACGGCCAGGTGCAGCAGGTTGCCGTCGAGCGAGCCGCCGCGCTGCGGGCCGGCCTCGGCGGCCCGGGTGAGCGCGTTCAGCGCGTCCTGGCAGACCGCCTCGTCGCGTTCCTCGCGCAGCCGGCGCAGCTTCTCGAGCTGGCGGGCGCGCACCGAGGAGTTGTCGACCTTGAGCACGTCGATCTGCTCGTCGCTGTCCACCCGGTACTTGTTGACGCCGATGACCGGCTGGCGGCCGGAGTCGATCCGGGCCTGGGTGCGGGCGGCGGCCTCCTCGACGCGCATCTTCGGGATGCCCGCGTCGATGGCCTTGGCCATGCCGCCGGCCGCCTCGACCTCCTGGATGTGCTGCCAGGCACGGCGCGCCAGGTCGTGGGTGAGCTTCTCGACGTAGGCGGAGCCGCCCCACGGGTCGATGACCCGGCAGGTGCCGGACTCCTGCTGGAGCAGCAGCTGGGTGTTGCGGGCGATCCGGGCGGAGAAGTCGGTGGGCAGGGCCAGCGCCTCGTCGAGCGCGTTGGTGTGCAGCGACTGGGTGTGGCCCTGGGTGGCGGCCATCGCCTCCACGCAGGTGCGGGTCACGTTGTTGAACACGTCCTGGGCGGTGAGCGACCAGCCGGAGGTCTGCGAATGGGTGCGCAGCGACAGCGACTTGGCGTTCTTCGGGTCGAACTGCTTGACCAGCTTCGCCCACAGCAGCCGGGCCGCGCGCAGCTTGGCGACCTCCATGAAGAAGTTCATGCCGATCGCCCAGAAGAACGACAGCCGCGGCGCGAAGGCGTCCACGTCCAGGCCCACGTCCAGGCCCGCGCGCAGGTACTCCACCCCGTCGGCCAGGGTGTAGGCCAGCTCCAGGTCGGCGGTGGCCCCGGCCTCCTGGATGTGGTAGCCGGAGATGGAGATGGAGTTGTACCGGGGCATCTTCTGCGAGGTGTACGCGAAGATGTCCGAGATGATCCGCATCGACGGCTGCGGCGGGTAGATGTAGGTGTTGCGGACCATGAACTCCTTGAGGATGTCGTTCTGGATGGTCCCCGCCAGCTTCTCGGGTGCCACCCCCTGCTCCTCGGCGGCCACGATGTACAGGGCCAGGACGGGCAGGACGGCGCCGTTCATGGTCATCGACACCGACATCTTGTCCAGCGGGATGCCGTCGAAGAGTTGGCGCATGTCGTAGATCGAGTCGATCGCCACGCCCGCCATGCCGACGTCGCCGGTGACGCGCGGGTGGTCGCTGTCGTAGCCGCGGTGGGTCGGCAGGTCGAAGGCGACCGAGAGGCCCTTCTGGCCGGCCGCCAGGTTGCGGCGGTAGAAGGCGTTGGACTCCTCGGCGGTGGAGAAGCCCGCGTACTGGCGGACGGTCCACGGCTGGTTGACGTACATGGTCGGGTACGGCCCGCGCAGGTACGGGGCGATGCCCGGGTAGGTCTCCAGGAAGTCCAGGCCGGCCAGGTCCGCCGTGGTGTACAGCGGCTTGACGCCGATGCCCTCGGGGGTGTCCCAGACCAGCTCGTCGACGTCCTTGCCGGTGGACTGCCGCCAGGCGGCCCGCCACTGGCCGTCGGTGACGTCCCCGGAGGGATCCCCGTTCAGCCCGATTCCGGTGAAGTCGGGGATCATCGTGCCACTCCGATCTGGTCGAGCAGGGAGGTGAGGACGGCGATGGCGTCCCCGCCCGCGTGGATGAACTCGTCTACTCCTGCCGGGGTTTCGCCGAGCCGACCGGCCAGCAGCACCCGTTGGGCTCCGGCCGCCCTCAGCGCGCCGGCGACGGCCTCGGCGTGCTCGCCGTACTGCGCGTCGCCGGAGCACAGGCAGGCGGCGGTGGCGCCGGAGGCGGTGAAGGCCTCGGCGAAGGCGGCCGGGTCGACGGACTCCAGCGAGGTCGTCGCGATGCCGCCGGCCTGGAACAGGTTGGCGGCGAAGGTGGTGCGCGCGGTGTGCGCGGAGGCGGTGCCGATCGAGGCCAGGAACAGCTTCGGCCGCTCGCCGGTGGCCGCGAGCTGCGCGTCCGAGCGGTCGCGCAGCGCCTCGTACGCCTCGGCGCGGCGCACCTGCGGCAGCCCGCCGCCCGGTGCGGCCGGGGCCGGCTCGCGGACCAGCGGCTGTTCGTCCAGGTGCGGGAACTCGCTGACGCCGGTGACGGGTTCACGCCGCTTGGCGAGCTTGACGGAACGCTCCGCCCAGGTCGCGGCGATCCGCTCGCGGACCGTCCCGTCGGTGAGCGCCGCCTGCTGGCCGCCGGCCCGCTCGATCTCCTGGAACCAGGCCCAGGCGGCCGCCGCCAGCTCCTCGCTCAGCTGCTCGACGTACCAGGAGCCGCCGGCCGGGTCGATCACCCGGGCCAGGTGGGACTCCTCCAGCAGGATCGACTGGGTGTTGCGGGCGATCCGGCGGGCGAAGGCGTCCGGCAGGCCGAGGGCGCTGTCGAAGGGCAGCACGGTGACGGCGTCGGCGCCGCCCACGCCGGCGGCGAGGCAGGCGACGGTGGTGCGCAGCATGTTCACCCACGGGTCGCGGGCGGTCATCATCACCCGGGAGGTGACGGCGTGCTGGCGCTGCGCCGAGGCCGCCGCGGAAGCCCCCGACACCTCGGCGACGCGGGACCAGAGGCGGCGCGCGGCACGGAACTTGGCGATGGTGAGGAACTGGTCGGCGTCGGCCGCGTAGCGGAATTCCAGCTGGCCGAGCGCGGCGTCCACCGACAGCCCGGCGGCGGTGAGCGCCCGCAGGTAGGCGACGCCGGTGGCGAGCGAGCAGCCCAGCTCCTGGGCGGGCGAGGCGCCGGCCTCGTGGTAGGGCAGGGCGTCCACGGTCAGTGCCCGGACGCCGGGGTACTCGGCGGCGCAGCGGGCGGCCAGCGCGGTGGCCTCGGCGAGCAGCGCGGTGGTGCGTCCGGTCTCGCCGGTGCGGGCCTGGAGGCCCAGCGGGTCGGCGCCGAGGTTGCCGGCGGCGGCACCGGGGGAGACCTCGCGCTCCTCGTACAGGGCGAACAACTGCTCGGCGGCGGCGGTGAATTCGGGCCCGGCGTCGAGTGCCACGGCGGCCAGGTCGAGGTACACGCCGGCCAGCGTCTCGGGCAGGGCCGTGACGGGCAGGCC
Organism: Kitasatospora sp. NPDC087271; assembly: GCF_044744605.1. Lineage (NCBI taxonomy): Bacteria > Bacillati > Actinomycetota > Actinomycetes > Kitasatosporales > Streptomycetaceae > Kitasatospora > Kitasatospora sp. NPDC087271. The sequence goes on along the minus strand of NZ_JBIUYQ010000005.1, from coordinate 357,039 downwards.
CGCGCCGCCGAGCTCCAGCCAGAGCGAGCCGACGCCGTTCTCCAGATCGGCCAGGACCGCCTCGTTGGTGCGCCGGCGGTCCGGGTCGGCGTGCCGCTGGCGGACGTCCCAGCCGGCGACGGCGGCGCCCTGCGGCCGGCCGCCGCGGACGAACGGGGGGAAGCCGGGGTAGCCGGCTTCGGCCGGGGCGTCCTCGGCGGTGTACAGCGGGCGGGCGCGCAGCCCGTCCGGGAGTTCGGTGGTGAGCGCCCGCTCGGCGGCGGCGCCGTCCGCGGGGTGCGCGCCGGACTTGCGCAGCACGCCCTCGACGAGCTGCTGCCACTGCTCGCGGTGTGCGGCCGGGAATTCGGCGGCGAGGGGGAGCCCTTCGGGCAGGACGTTCATGACCGCAGGTTAGCGCTCGTTCGCAGGCCCGCAGGAGGGGCGGTCCGTGTGACCTTTCCCTCGATTTGGCACGTTCTCAGCACTCCGGGCGGCGAGGAGTGCCGCGGACGGCGGCACCCGAGGTCAACGCCGGTGCCGGGGGCCACGATCGATCGCCAGGGACGGCCCGGAACAGGGGGATTGCGGAACCCCTCCACTCATCTATTAAGTTACTTCGAAGAAGGTGGGTGGGGACCGAACCCCCGTAGGTCCTCGCCCGCCTTCGCCGTCCCCTGCCGTCCCCCGAAGGAGAGCCCCCCGCCATGGGAAAGCGTCGCAAGCCCAGCCCCCCGAGCCGGGCCCGCATGGCGGTCCTCACCACGGCCATGGCCGGCGGCGCCGTCCTCGCCTCCGGCACCGCCCACGCCGAGCCCGCCCCCAACCTGGCCTCCGTCAAGGAACAGGTGGACAAGCTCAACGAGGAGGCGGAGCAGGCCGTCGAGCAGTTCAACGGCTTCCAGGAGAAGCAGCAGAAGCTCCAGGGCGACGCCAGCAAGATCCAGGAGAAGGTCGCCCGCGGGCAGGAGGCGATGAACGAGCTGCGCTCCCAGCTCGGCGCGGTGGCCGCCGACCAGTACCGCACCAACGGCATCGACCCGTCCTTCCAGCTGATGCTCGACTCCGACCCGGCCGCCTACCTGGAGCGCGCCTCGGTGCAGAACCACCTCGCCGACTCCCAGATATCCCTGCTCAAGCAGGCCCAGAACGAGCAGCGCAAGCTCGACCAGGACCGCGCCGAGGCCACCGCCACCCTGGCCCAGCTCGACTCCGTCGGCACCGAGCTGGGGGAGAAGAAGAAGCAGATCCAGGCCAAGCTCGCCCAGGCACAGGGCATGCTCAACAAGCTGAGCGCCGAGGACCGCGCCAAGATCAACGCCCAGCAGAACGCCGAGAAGGCCAAGGCCGAGGCCCAGGCGGCGGCCGCCGCCGACCGGGCCTCCCGCTCCTCGGAGCGCCAGAACATGAACACCCCGGCGCCGCCCGCCAGCGGTCGAGCCGCCGCCATCCTCCAGTTCGCCTACGCCCAGCTCGGCAAGCCCTACGGCTGGGGCGCGACCGGCCCCAGCAGCTTCGACTGCTCCGGCCTCACCGGCGGCGCCTACCGCTCGGCCAACGTCAAGCTGCCCCGGATGTCCCAGGACCAGTGGAACAGCGGCGCCCGCGTCCAGCGCGCCGACCTCCAGCCCGGCGACCTGGTCTTCTTCTACCCCGACATCCACCACGTGGGCATCTACATCGGCGACGGCAAGATGATCCACGCCCCGCGCACCGGCAAGAACGTCGAGGTCCTCCCGATCAGCGCCATGCCGTACGTGGGCGCCGTCCGGCCGTAGGAAGTCCGGCACCGGCAGTCCGGCAGCCCGCTCCCGCCTCGGCGGGGGCGGGCCTTCGCGTTCTCCGGGGCCGCCCGGTCGGTCCTCCTCGTGTGGCGGAACGTGGAAACAGGACCATCTGGAAGTACTTGCCCCTACAGTCTCCCCACACCCCCAGGGTCGTCACGGAGAGGGAGCACCATGGCTGACACGCCCGCGCCCCGGAACATCGAGAGCTACGGCTACCAACAGGAACTCCGCCGGTCCCTGACCTTCACCGACCTGCTCGTCTACGGCCTGGTCTTCATGGTGCCGATCGCACCGTTCGGCATCTTCGGCGGCGTGTTCCAGGGCTCCGGCGGCATGGTCGCGCTGGCCTACGTCCTGGGCATGGTCGCGATGATGTTCACCGCCCTGTCCTACGCCCAGATGTCGCGGGCCTTCCCGATGGCCGGCTCGGTGTACACCTACGCCGGGCGGGGCATCGCGGCGCCGGTCGGCTTCCTGTCCGGCTGGATGATCCTGCTCGACTACGTGCTGGTGCCGGGGCTGCTGTACCTGGTCGCCGGTGTCGCCATGAACTCGCTGGTCCCGTCCGTCCCGGTGTGGCTCTGGCTGGTCGGCTTCGTGCTGCTCAACACCGTGGTCAACTACCTGGGCATCGAGACCACCTCCAGGGTCAACAAGGCGATGCTGATCGGCGAACTCGTCGTGCTGGCGCTGTTCGTGGTGGTCGGCGTGATCGCGCTCGCCTCCGGCAAGGGCCGGGGCTTCGACTTCACCCCGCTCTACAACGCGCACACCTTCTCGTGGAGCCTGGTCTTCGGCGCGGTCTCGATCGCGGTGCTCAGCTTCCTCGGCTTCGACGGGATCTCCACCCTCTCGGAGGAGAACCGGGACTCCACCAAGGCCGTCGGCCGGTCGATGGTCGCCGCGCTGCTGCTCGCGGGCACGCTGTTCATCGTGCAGACGTGGGTGGCCTCGCTGCTGGTGCCGGACCCGGACGCCCTGATCCGGGACGGCGATCCGAACGGCACCGCCTTCTACGACGCGGCCCGCACCGCCGCCGGCAGCTGGCTCGCCACGCTGACCGCCGCCTCCACCGCCGTCGCCTGGGGCTTCGCCAACTCCCTGGTCGCCCAGGCCGCCACCTCGCGGCTGCTGTACGCGATGGCCCGGGACCGCCAGCTGCCCGCCTTCCTGGCCCGGATCCACCCCGAGCGCCGGGTGCCGGTCAACGCCACCCTGCTGACCGCCGCGATCTCGCTGCTGCTCGGCCTCTACATGGCCTCGCGCGACGACGGCATCACCCTGCTGAGCACCCTGGTCAACTTCGGCGCGCTGACCACCTTCCTGGTCCTGCACGTCGCCGTCGTCGTCCACTACCTGATCCGCCGACGCAGCAGGGACTACTGGCGCCACCTGATCGCGCCGGTCCTCGGCTTCGCGATCCTCGCCTACGTGGTCGTGAACGCCAACATAGCGGCCCAGCGGCTCGGCTTCGTCTGGCTGGCCGTCGGCGCGGTCGTGTTGGCCGGGCTGGTGGCCACCGGCCGCAAGCCCCGACTGGCCGTCATCGAGGCCGAATCGGCCGTCGAGCCCGAATCGGCCGTCGAGCCCGGATCCTGCACCGAGCCCGGATCCGGTACCGAGCCCGATCCCGCCACCGGGCCCGAATCCACCGTCGATGCGCCCACCACCCGCGAGGAGAACCCGTGAGCCTGCCCGAGACCGTCCAGCTGGCCCCCGCCCCGGCCGACTACGCCTACACCTTCGGCGGACGCGCACCGCTCGTCACCGTGCGGCCCGGCACCATCGTCGAACTGACCACCGAGGACTGCTTCGGCGGCAAGGTGCGCGGCACCGGCGACCTGCCCAGCCAGGTCTGCGTCTTCCCCTACCTCAACCCGGTCACCGGGCCGATCGCGGTGGCGGGCGCGGAGCCCGGCGACGTCCTCGCGGTGCACTTCGTGGAGATCACCCCGGCCCGGGAGTACGGAGTCTCCAGCACCTTCCCGCACTTCGGCGCGCTGACCGCGACCCACAGCACGGCGATGCTGCACCCGCCGCTGGAGGAGCGGGTCTGGGTCTACGACCTGGACCTCAAGGCGGGCTTCTGCCGATTCCGGGCCCGGAACAGCGACTTCACGGTGGACCTCCCGCTCGACCCGATGCACGGCACCGTCGGGGTCGCCCCGGCGGCCGGCGAGGTGCTGGCCTCGATCACGCCGGGCGCGCACGGCGGGAACCTGGACACCCCCGAGATGCGGGCCGGCACCACCGCCTACTTCGGGGTCAACGTCCCGGGCGGGCTGCTCGCCATCGGCGACGGCCACGCCCGCCAGGGGGAGGGGGAGGTGTGCGGGACGGCGGTGGAGGCGGCCATGCGCACCACCGTGATCGTCGACCTGGTCAAGGGCGGCGGACCGGCCTGGCCGCGGCTGGAGGACGACCGCTTCCTGATCAGCACCGGCTCCGCCCGCCCCCTGGAGGACGCGTTCCGGATCAGCCAGCACGACCTGGTCGGCTGGACCGGGCACCTGCTCGGCCTGGACCAGCTCGACGCCTACCAACTGGTCAGCCAGGCCGGGCTGGCGCCGGCCGCCAACGTCTGCGACACCAACTACACGATGGTCGCCAAGCTGCCGAAGAGCCTGCTCGGGCGGGTCCGCGCCTACGACGGCCTGCACGACCGCCTGCGCGAAACCGCCGAGGCGTACCTGCGGCACCGCTAGGGTCCGCCCGGCATCGTGACCGGGGGACGGCGGACGCCCTACGGGTGCGGCGCGCAGGCCAGCAGGTACGGCAGCAGCGGGAGCGCCGACACCACCATCCAGAAGGCCAGTCGGCGCCTTCGTCGGCCGTGCCCCGGTCGGGCCAGCCGGCGGACCCGGGCCAGCACCCCGGTGGCGGCCACCGCCAGCGACCCGCCGGGCGCGATGCCGTACGCCGTGCCCGGCGCGACGCCGTGCGCGGCGCCCGTCGGGGCCCCGGACGTCGCCAGGGCGCAGAGCGCGGAGGCCAGTTCGCTGCGCGACACCCGCGCCAGCGCGGCGTCGTCGGCCGCCATCTCCAGCAGCAGTCCCACCTCCGCCCGCCCGCGCCGGGCCAGCGGCAGCGGGCCGAACAGCAGGGCGAAGGTGTCCGCCGGCAGCCGGAACAGGTGGTGGCGGCCGCGGATGTGTCCGTGCTCGTGCGCCACCGCCGCGGCCAACTGCCGGTCGTCCAGCAGCCGCAGGGCCCCGCGTGACAGGACCACCCGGGAGCTGCGGCCGGGCAGGCAGTAGACGGTCGGGTGGGCGTGCTCCAGGATCAGGGCGCCCCAGCGCCCGTCCCGGACGGCGACCACGTCCAGCATCGCCCGGTGCCGCCGGCGCGCCCGTCCGGCCCGGACGCCGACGGCCGCCACCATCGTGGCGATCGCGGCCCCGGCGGCGGCCAGCAGCCACCAGTCGTGGGTGTGCGGGGCGACGGGCCCGGGCGGCTCCGGGTGCGGGAACAGCCCGACCAGCCCGGCCGGCTCGTGGGCGAACGGCTCCACCGCGTGGTGCGCCGCCAGCAGCAACGCGACCAGGAAGGAGGCCATCAGGGCCAGCCAGAGCGCGGCGCCCGCCGCCGGGCGCGCCTGCAACCGGGCCGAGCCGGCCAGCCGGCGCGGCAGCAGGACCCCGGTCACGGCCAGGTGGAGGCCGAGCAGCGCGAGGGTCACCCGGCGTCCCGGGCCTTCACCTGCTCCAGCGCCGCCAGCAGCGCGGACGCCTCGTCGCTGCTCATCCCGTCGACGAAGTGCAGCAGCGCACCCGCCCGGTCCGGCGTGGTCTCCAGCGCCTGGCGCATCAGCCGCGCGGTGTACGCCTCCCGGGTGCAGGTCGGCTCGTACGCCCAGGCCCGGCCCACCTTGTCCCGGCGCAGCCAGCCCTTGGTGTGCAGGATGTCGGCCACCGTGGTGACGGTGGTGTACGCGACCGGCCGCTGGCGCTGGAGGTCGTCCACCACCTCGCGCACGGTGGCGGCCCGGCCCCAGGACCACAGCCGGTCCATGATCTCGGCCTCCAGGTCGCCGAACCCGCGCAGCACCGCCGTTCTCTCCCTCGCCGACCGCCGGCGCCCTTCGCCCGCTAGAACCCGCCCATGGTACGGCGCTCTCGCGCGTGGGTCGCCCGCGCACGCCGAAGCCCGCCCTCCGGAACGGGGGGGCGGGCACCGGCGTGCGCCAGGGGTCAGGACAGCCGCCGCCCCATCGGGATGCGGGAGCGGGTCAGCAGGGCGGCGAGCAGCCCCGCCAGCACCGGGAGCACCAGGACGACCAGCAGCAGCTGGCCCCAGGGGGCGGTGATCAGGGCCGGGTGGCCGCCGAACCCGCTCGCCCGGGACTTCAGCAGGCCCACCGCGGGGACGAAGCCGTTGACCGCCCCGAGCAGCGCCCCGAGCAGGGCGATCATCGCGCACTGCAGTCCCGCCATGGTGCGGCGGATCCGCGGTGGTGCGCCGACGGCGGCCAGGGTGGCCTGGTCCTGGCGGGAGTCGGCGGCGGCCAGTCCGGTGGCGATGCCGGCGGCGCCGAGGACGACCAGTCCGGCGAAGCCGCTGAGGGCCAGGGTGAGGGCGTCGCCGCGGGGCTGGAAGCCGCGCTCGACCTCCAGCTGGGCGGCCCGGTCGAGCCGGACGACGGCGGCCTCGGCGCGCTGCTGGGCCTTGCGGTCGGGCGGGGTGGCGGGCACCCAGATCGAGCCGGTGGGCTTCGCGGTGAGCCCGGGCAGGAGCTTGGGCAGCGCCGAGGGCAGGATCAGGCCCTGGGCGAAGCGGGCGGCGGCCGGGTTCTCGACCAGGACGGCGTCGGCCGGGATTTCCTGGAGGTCGGGCTTGGGGACCTCGCCGGGCTGGAGCGGCGCGCCGGAGCTGCCGCGCAGCTGGAGCACCGCCCGGCCGTCGCCGGCGAGGAAGGCGCGGTCGAAGACCAGGATCTTCCCGGCGGCCAGGGCCTGTTCGGCGGCCGGGTCGTGGATGCCGAACTGGGTGCGGAGCATGGCGGCGTCCCCGGAGGCCAGGTGCGGCGGGCCGGACGCGGTGCGCCAGTTCACGGTGCCCTTGAGCTGGACGGTGCTGGAGCAGTTGGCACAGAACTGGTACACCGCTTCGCCGAGGTCGGCGCGCGGCCCCAGGTCGGTCAGCTGCTTGCCCACCTCGGCGCGCAGGCCGTCGAGTTGCGGTCCGTCGACGGTGGAGAGGAGCTGCACGGCGCCGTACGGGGCCTGCGGCCGGTAGTCGCGGCGGTTCTCGGCGTCGGTGCTGGTGCTGTAGACGCCGATGGCGACGGCCCCGGCCACGGCGGCCATCACGGCGGCGACGGCCGGCGCGGTGCGCGAGCGGTGCCGGGCGGAGTCGCGCAGGGCGAGTCGGGGGCCGAGCGGCAGCCGCCTGGCGAACCGGCCGAGCAGGGCGACGAGTGCGGGGGTGCAGGCGAGCAGGCCGAGTTCGGCGATGACGGAGCCGCCGAGCACGGTCAGCGTGCGGGTGTCGTAGGTGCTGACGACGGGCACGCCGCCGTGTTGCAGCGCGCTCGCGCCGTACAGGGCCAGGGCGGCGCCGACGGCGAGCAGCAGCACACCGAGCACGGTGACCCAGCGGTTCGGGGCCTGGACGGTGTCCCGGTCGGTGAGTCCGGCGGTGACGCTGCGGCGGGCGGCCTGCCGGGCGGGCAGCGCGGCCGCGAGGAGCGCCGTGAGCAGGCCGATCCCGCCGATCGCGAGCAGGTCCAGTGGCGGCAGGGCGAAGTGCCCGAAGCGGGCGCCGCCGGCCCGTTCGATCCACGGGCGCAGCCCGGCGACGAGGCCGCCGCCGAGGACCAAGCCGACCACGGCCCCGGCCGCGCCGAGGACGAGGGCGCCGCCGAGCACCACCGCGCCGACGTGCGTCCGCCGGCCGCCGGCGGCGCCGAGCAGCGCGAGCTGGCGGCGGGAGCGGCGGGCGCCGACCGCGAAGGCGGGGCCGGCGAGCAGGGCGACCTCCAGCAGGCCCATGCCGGTGACGGTGGCCACCACGACCTTGGTGTTGTCGTCGGCGGAGGGGCCGAAGGAGCGGTAGGCGTCCCGGTAGTAGGGGACGGCGGCGCGCGGCGGCGGGGCGAGCGCGACCGAGCGGGCGGTGAGGGTGTAGCCGTGGGCGTTGAACTCCTGGACCTTGGCCCAGTCGAGGGTGGCCCCGGCGGGGAGCCGGACCAGCCAGGCGCCGCGTTCGGGCTCCGGCGGTGCCGCGGCCGGGCTGCCGGGAGGCGTGGCGGCGGCGAGCTGGCTCAGCAACGCGCCCGACTGGGCGACGAGTTCGACCCGGCGGAGGTCGTCCGGGTGCTCGACGACGCCGGTGATGGTGAAGGTGGTCCGCTCCAGGCCCGGAAAGGTGGTGGTGCCGCCGACGGCCAGCCCGGAGTTGTCGAGGAAGGCCCGGGTGGCGGCCAGTTCGCGCGGGCCGCCCGGGGCGTGGCCGTCGACCAGGTTGAGCCGGCCGTGCCAGAGCGGGTCGGTGAGGTCGGCCTCGGTGGTGAGGGTGCGGACCAGGCCTTCGGGGGAGGTCGCGCCGGTCTCCGGGCCCTGCCGGGCGGAGGTGAGCACGCTGCCCGGCGGCAGCAGTCCGGTGACCAGGGTGACCGGGTCGGTGCCGGCGCCCTTCTGCTGCTCGGCCGTGGGCGGCTGCCCGGGGCGGGGCTGGGCCGCGAAGGCGCCGTCCTCGGCGACCGGGGCCTGCTCGACGGCCCGGCCGGGGGCGAGCGAGGTGACGAGGGCGTCCGCCCCTCCCAACACCCGTTCGACCCGTTCGGCCGGGGTGAGCTGCCCGCTGCGGTGGACGACGTCGGCGCCGGTGACGCCGAGGACGGGCAGCGCGATCATGGCGACGATCAGGGCGCTGCGGCCCTTGGCGCGCAGCGCGTCGCGGCGGGCGATGCGCAGGGCGACCTTCCAGGCGCCGAGTCTCATCGGGCCACCTCGCCGAAGCCGTCGGCCGCGTGGCCGAAGTCGCCGACCGCGTGCCCGGTGCCGGTGGCCGAGTGCCCGGCCCCGTCGGCCGCGTGGCCGTAGCCGTCGGCCGGGGCGCTGAGCGGCTCGGCGCTCAGCCGGCGCTTGCCGGTGCGCCGCCCGTGGCTCTCGGAGGCGACCGCGCCGTCCTTCAGGTGGACCACCCGGTCGGCCCAACTGGCGTGCGCGGCCTCGTGGGTGACCATCATCGCGGCGGCCCCGGCGTCGCAGCGGGCGCGCAGCACGGCGAGCACGGCCTCGCCGGTGGCGGAGTCGAGGGCGCCGGTCGGTTCGTCGGCGAGGACGAGGCGGCGCTCGCCGATCAGCGCGCGGGCGATGGCGACGCGCTGCTGCTGGCCGCCGGACATGTCGTCGGGGAAGCGGTCGGCGAGCTCCCCGATGCCGAGTTCCTCCAGGGCGGCGAGCGCCTCGCGGCGGGCGGTGCGTCCGGAGACTCCGTCGAGTTCGCGGGGCAGCGAGATGTTCTCGGCGGCGGTGAGGGCGGGGATCAGGTTGTAGTCCTGGAAGACGTACCCGATGGAGCGCCGCCGAAGGTCGGCGAGCCGGCCGCGGCTGAGGCCGCCGAGGGCCACGCCCTCGACCAGGATCTCGCCCTCGCTGGGCGCGTCGAGTCCGCCGGCCAGGGTCAGCAGGGTGGACTTCCCGGAGCCGGACGGGCCCATGACGGCGACGAACTCGCCGGGGTGGACGGCCAGTTCGACGCCGCGCAGGGCGTGTACCTCGGCGGCTCCCCGCCCGTGCACCCGGGTGACGTTGGCCAGGTGCAGGACGGGTGCGGATCGGGTCGGATCGCTGTGGGACACACTTCCCCCTCGTGAGCTGTTGAGCTGCATATGTCGGTGAACTATATATGCCGGACGGGGGTGCACGTCGAGGGGTGGGTTTGGTCAAGCTTCTACAAAGCTGTCGAAGTTCGGTCGAGACGCCGCTATCCGGGTGAAGGGGAGGGTTTATGCTTGACGAGATTTGAAAGGCACCTCGTTCGGTGAGGCGTCTTCACGGACACAGGCCACTGACCCGACGACGTCGAGAGACGCCCAGGTTCAGGACAGGTCTTCCCGAGTTAAGGGTTGACCCCAAGTGGCTTCCGGCCGATCGGGCTGGACACGCCGTGGAGTGCCAAAGCTCTGACGAGTTGGGGTGTGCCGGTCCCGTGGGGCCGGTCCGCTCCTTGCCGTGTCGCGATGCGGTGCACAGACGGTGCGCCCCCGACCGGGAGGAGGCGAGAGACATGGACTGCGATAGTCCGGGCCATAGTCGCCCCTGCCCCCGCATGCTCTCGATCACCTCTGGCACGCGGTAACAACCTTCCCTGCGCGCGTTCACCTGACGCTGCGTCATGCGCTCAACCGCGCCCCGACGCACGACGTCTGACGCTCCGTCATGCCCTCACGGCCGCCGCCGCTCAGCGCCGCCGTGTGGTCCGACGCCGTGCGCTCTCGCAGGGAGGATCGCTGCTGCGTGCCCCCTGTCGCCCCCTCAAGGAAGGGGGCAGGGAGGCCCTGCCATGACCAACGTGATGCTGGACCAGAAGGTCCCCACCACCACCCGCACCGCCGTGCTCGACGACGCCCACGTCGGCGACATCAGGGGTGCGCTCGGTACCATCCGGCTCGACGACACCACGCCGCGCCACGGCCTGTCCGCGCGGCTCAAGACCCTGCTCGCCATCGTGGGCCCCGGCCTGATCGTGATGGTCGGCGACAACGACGCGGGCGCCTTCTCGACGTACGGGCAGGCGGGGCAGAACTACGGCACGCAGTTGCTGTGGACGCTGCTGATGCTGGTCCCGGTGCTGTACGTGAACCAGGAGATGGTGCTGCGCCTGGGCGCCGTCACCGGTGTCGGCCACGCCCGGCTGATCCTGGAGCGCTTCGGGAAGTTCTGGGGCGCGTTCAGCGTCATCGACCTGTTCCTGCTGAACGCGCTGACGCTGGTCACCGAGTTCATCGGTGTCACCCTGGCCGCCGGATACCTCGGGCTGCCGAAGGTGGCCGCGGTGGTGCTGGCGGCGGTGGTGATCATCGCCTCGGCGTTCACCGGCTCGTTCCGGCGCTTCGAGCGCGTCGCGGTCACGCTGTGCGTGGGCTCGCTGCTGCTGGTGCCGATCTACTTCATGGTCCACCCGAAGACCTCGCAGATGGCGCACGACTTCGTGGTGCCCGGCATGCCGGGCGGCTCGGGCCAGCTGGCGGCCGTGATGCTGGTGATCGTCTCCATCGTGGGCACCACCGTCGCCCCGTGGCAGCTGTTCTTCCAGCAGTCGTACGTCATCGACAAGCGGATCACGCCGCGGTTCATGAAGTACGAGAAGGTCGACCTGTGGATCGGGATCGTCATCGTCATCATCGGCGCCGCCGCGATGATGGGCTTCACCGCCGCGGCCTTCGCCGGCACCGACGGCTTCGGCCAGTTCTCCGACGCGGCGGCCGTCGCCAAGGGCCTTGAGGACAAGGCCGGACACGTGGTGGGCGTGCTGTTCGCCATCGCGCTGCTGGACGCCTCGATCATCGGCGCCTTCGCCGTCTCCCTCTCCACCGCCTACGCGATCGGCGACGTGTTCGGCATCAGGCACTCGCTGCACCGGGGCGTCAAGGGCGCCAAGGGCTTCTACGCGATCTACGCGGGCCTGGTGGTCGCGGCGGCCGCGATCACGCTGCTGTCCACCGGCTACACCCAGGGCCTGATGACGCAGTTCGTCCAGGTGCTGGCGGGTGTGCTGCTGCCCTCGGCGACGGTGTTCCTGCTGCTGCTCTGCAACGACAAGGCCGTCCTGGGGCCGTGGGTCAACGGGCCCAAGACCAACGCCTTCACCTCCGCCGTGGTCGGGGTCCTGGTGATGCTGTCGCTGATCCTGACCGCCGCCGTGGTCTGGCCCGACATCAGCTCGCAGGCGATCCTGTGGATCATGGCCGGCTGCGGCGTGGCGGGCGTGCTGGTCGCCGGGTACTTCTTCACCTTCGGCCGCACCGCCACCAAGGAGGACCCGATCGACCGCACCGGCCGCGAGGAGTGGCGGATGCCCCCGCTGGAGACCCTCGGCAAGCCGGTCATGTCCACCGCCCGCAAGGTCGGCATGGGCGCCCTGCGCGCCTACCTCCTGGTCGCGATGGTGATGGTCATCATCAAGATCGTCCAGACCGCGCTCAACCACTGAGCCGCAGACCGCAGCCCGAACGGACGGGTGGTGGGCAGCGGCCCGCCACCCGTCCGTCCGTCTCCCAGGTCTCGCAGCCCTTCCCGCTCTCCCAGCTCTGCCAGCTCTCCCAGCTCTCCCAGTGAAGGAGGTGCCGTCGTGCACACCCTGACCACCGCCGACTTCCTCGTCCGGCTCGCCACCGGGGTCGCCTGCGGCGCGCTCATCGGCGTCGAACGCCAGTGGCGGGCCAGGATGGCCGGCCTGCGCACCAACGCCCTGGTCGCCGCCGGCGCCACCCTGTTCGTGTTGTACAGCGAGGCCGTCGGCGACGCCGCCAGCCCCACCCGGGTCGCCTCCTACGTCGTCTCCGGCATCGGCTTCCTCGGCGGTGGCGTCATCCTGCGCGACGGCGCCGGCGTCCGGGGCCTCAACACCGCCGCCACGCTGTGGTGTTCGGCCGCCGTCGGGGTGCTCGCCGCCGCCGGGAAGCTCGAATTCGCCGTCCTCGGCACGCTCGGCGTCCTCGCCGTCCACCTGATCCTGCGCCCGGCCGGCCGGATGCTCGACCGCGCCCCGCAGTCCGGCAGCGACCCCGACTCCACCGTCCGCGCCACCGTCCACCTGGAATGCGAGCGCAAGGCCGAGACCCACATCCGGGCCCTGCTGCTCCAGGCCCTGTCCGCCTCCGGCCTCGCCCCCACCGGCCTGCGCGCCCGCCGCACCGACAGCGGCGACGCCACCAGCCTGCGCGCCACCGTGGCCATCACCGGGCAGGTCGCTCCCGCCCTCGAACAGGTCGTCAGCCGGCTCTCCCTCGAACCCGGCGTCCGCGACCTGCACTGGCACCTCGACGACGAACCCGACGACCCGAGCCGCCCCGCGCTCGCCTAGTCGGCGGCCCGGGGGAGGTAGAACGGAGGCACCGTCACGAGGCCGACCAGGAGGTCCCGATGTTCAACCCCGACCCCAGGCACGGGCCGCTGGTGCCGATGCTGCTGGTGCTCACCGTCGTCACCGGACTGGTGGACGCGGTCAGCTACCTCCGGCTCGGCCACGTCTTCGTCGCCAACATGACCGGCAACGTGGTCTTCCTCGGCTTCGCCCTGGCCGGTGCCGCCGGACTCTCCGCCACCGCCTCACTGAGCGCCCTCGCCGCGTTCGTGCTCGGCGCCCTGGTCGGGGGCCACCTCGCCCGGCGGCTGCCCGACCACCGCGGGCGGCTGCTGACCACGGCGGTGGTCGGCCAGGTGGTGCTCGTCGCCGCGAGCATCGCCCTGGCCGCCGTGGCCGGCTACACCTCCGACCCGGCCCGCTACGGCCTCATCGGGTTGCTGGCCTTCGCGATGGGCGGCCAGAACGCGGTGGTCCGCTCCCTCAAGGTCCCCGACCTGACCACCACGGTGCTCACCATGACCATCACGGCCCTCGCCGCCGACCGCACCGGCCCCCGCCGTCTGGCCTCCGCCGTCTGGATGTTCGTCGGCGCCCTCGTCGGCGCCCTCCTCATCCGCCAGGCCGACGTCCCCGTCGCCCTGACCCTCGCCCTGACCCTCCTCGTCGCCGTCGCGGCCCTCACCCACCGGGCCGCCGGAGCCCACCCCGCCCCGGCCTGGATCCACCCGCTCTGACCCGGCGCCGCGCCCCTCCGCTCGCCGGTCCTCTCTCGTGGGTCAGTCGTCCTGGCGGTGGCCGGCGCGGCCGCTCCAGAGGGGTTCGAGGCGGGCCCAGCCCTGGGCCCAGGCTTCGTCGGCGCGGCGGTCGAGGACGTGCAGGCGAAGGCGCAGGGCGAGGGTGAGCAGGGCCAGGAGGGCGAGAAGGGCGCCGGCGCCGGTGCAGACGGCGGAGACGGCGACGGAGGCGCGGTTGGTCGGGGGCGAGGAGAGCGCGCCGGCGGGGTCGACCCAGACGGGGACGACGGTGCCGGTGACGGCCGTGCGGGGGGCCTGGACGGTACCGGTGTGCGGCTGCCCGTCGGGGTAGGTCCAGGCGGCCTCGGCGTCGACGCGGGTGCTGTAGCCGGCGCCGAAGCGTCCGCCGGTGCCGGAGCCGGTGCCGGTGCCGTGGTCGGGGAGGGTGAGCACCACGGCGTCGACCTTGTGGAGGCGCAGGCGGTCGCTGTCGGCCTGGGGTGCGGTGGCGTGGTAGGCGAGCAGGGCGCTGCCGGTGGCGAAGGCGAGGGCGAGCAGGGCCCCGAGGGTGCTCAGCAGCCAGGCGCGGGCGCGGGCCCGGTCGACGGGCCGGACCAGCGGTTCGTGCCGGGCACCGAAGGCCCGCCGCAGCCGGCGGCCGGTTCGCGGCGGGCGCGACGAGGGCCGGGCGGGGCGGGGTGTGCTGGACACGTCGACGGCTCCTCAGGGGGGTTGGGACGGCGTGCTGGTGGGGTCGTGGGGCTTCGTCACCCAATTTCCACCCGGTGGCCGCCCGCGCACAAGAGTCGTGCGGGCTCGTACCACCGGGACCTGCGGACGGCGCCGCCGCGCGCCGGTCGCGTTCCGGGTCACGCCCGGGCGTGCGGCCGCCCGGCGCCCCTTCGCGCACCCGGGACGTTCGACCCTCGGCAGCGGCCGGGCGGGCGGGCAGGCTGGGGTCCGGCCGCATCCTTCGTGCCAGGGGACGGCTTGGCCCGGTTGACCGTGGGGGTGCCGGGCCGTGGTGCGGTGCAGGGGGTGAGCGTGGGGCTGCCTCCTGCCCGCCCGCACCCGGGTGACGGTGTCTCCGCCCGGGTTCTGACCACGTTCTGACCACGTTCTGACCGGGTTCTGACCGGGTTCCCGGCGAGGGACCCGAAAGCGAGCGCTACGTGATCACCGGCGCGGGGGCGACGGAGTTCGAGACCTGGCTCCGGGATCCGGTCGCGCCCGAACCCAGCCTACGGAGCGTGCTGTTCACCAAGGTGGTGCTGGCCCTGACGCTGGGCCGCGACGCCGAGGAGTACCTGGACACCGAGCGCGCCGCCCACCTGCGCCGGATGCGCGAACGCACCGAACTGCGCCGCACCGGCGCCCTGGTGGACGCCCTGCCCGCCGACCACGGCCTGTTCCACCTGGATGCCGACCTGCGCCGGATCGACCTCACCGCCGCCCGCCTGGACGCGCCGGCCCGGCTCGGCTCGGCCCGGCTCGGCCTGGGCGGCATGGAGCGGCATGGAGCGGCGCCGCTCCGGCGAACTGTCGGGTGGTCAGGCGCAGCGCGTGGCGCCGGCCCGGGGTCTGGCGGCCCGGCCGCAGGTGCTGTTCGCCGACGAGCCGACCGGCGCGCTCGACTCGCTGAAGCGGATCACCGGCCCCGAGGCCGCCCGCAACGGCGGACGGCCCGTCGCCGTTCGGCGCGGGCCGCCCGGGCGGTGGGCTCTCGGCGTCCGAGTGCCGCCGGGGTACCCCGGCGCCCTCAGCGGGTGACGGGGTACCCGGTCGTTCCGGCCCGGACCACCGACGGCCGTTGCGGCAGCCAGCTGCCGAGGACCAGCGAGGACGGGTAGAACATCGGCTCCGGCAGCGCGTCCAGCGCGACCCGCTCCCAGCCGCCGCAGGAGTGCGGCTCGGTGACGACCGCCTCGGCCAGGCTCGGCGGCGCCAGCACGGCGGCGGTCAGCCGGGGCCGGCCGAGCTCGTGGTCGAGCAGGAGCGCGAGCACCCGCATCTGCTCGGCGGGCAGCACGATGCCGGTCTCCTCGGCGAGTTCGCGGGCCGCGGTCTGCTCGAAGGACTCGCCGGGATCGACCTTTCCGCCGGGCAGGCTCCAGGTCGGCGGCTCGCCGGCGGTGGTGCGCCGGCCGATCAGCACTCGGCCGTCCCCGGTGGGCACGATGATTCCGGCGCCGAGCAGCGGTGCGGTGGTCAATTCGCCATCTCCTTCGCGGGGGTCCTCGCCAGGATCGGGGATTACCAGTTGGAGCGCTCGTAGTCCTTCAGGAAGCAGCCGTACAGGTCCTCGCCGAGCTCACCGCGGACGATCGGGTCGTACACCCGGGCCGCGCCGTCGACCAGGTCGAGCGGGGCGTGGAAGCCCTCGTCGGCCAGCCGCATCTTGTCCGGGTGCGGCCGCTCGTCGGTGATCCAGCCGGTGTCGACGGCGGTCATCAGGATGCCGTCGGTCTCGAACATCTCGTGCGCGCTGGTGCGGGTGAGCATGTTGAGCGCGGCCTTGGCCATGTTGGTGTGCGGGTGGCCGGCGCCCTTGTAGCCGCGCTGGAACACGCCCTCCATCGCGGAGACGTTGACGACGTACTTGCGGCGGGAGGCGGAGGCGGCCATCGCCGGGCGCAGCTGGCTGATCAGGATGAACGGCGCGGTGGAGTTGCAGAGTTGGACCTCCAGCAGCTCGACCGGGCCGACCTCCTGGACGGTCTGCACCCAGCTGTTGGTGGGCGCGAGGTCGGGCACCAGCCCGCCGGCGTCGATCGCGGTGCCGGCCTCGATCCGGGCGGGCGTGGCGGAGCCGGTGACGAGCGCGAGCGAGGTGACGTCCTCGGCGGCCATCCGCTGCGCGTCGCCGCTCGCCTGGTGGGGGAGGGCGGGGAGGTCGACGCTGCCGCTGCCGAAGCGGCCGATGGTGGTGGCCTGCGGCAGCTCGCCGGCCGGCAGCGGCGCGGACTCGGCGGCGATCAGCTCGCGGTAGGACTCCGGCGGGCGGCGCACGGTCTGCGCGGCGTTGTTGATCAGGATGTCCAGCGGGCCGTCGGCGGCGACCTCGTCGGCGAGCGCCATGACCTGTGCCGGGTCGCGCAGGTCGATGCCGACGACCTTGAGGCGGTGGATCCACTCGGCGCTGTCCGGCATCGCGGTGAAGCGGCGGATGGCGTCGTTGGGGAAGCGCGTGGTGATGGTGGTGTGGGCGCCGTCGCGCAGCAGCATCAGCGCGATGTACATGCCGATCTTGGCCCGGCCGCCGGTGAGCAGCGCGCGCTTGCCGGTGAGGTCGGCGCGGGCGTCCCGGTGGGCCCGGTTCTTGACGGCACAGTCCTGGCAGAGGTTGTGGTAGAACGCGTCGACCTCGACGTACCGCTGCTTGCACGTGTAGCAGGAGCGGGGCCGCTCCAGGATGCCGGCGATCTCGGTGCTGGTGACGGTGGTCAGGCCGAAGGCGCCGGCGGTCTCGTCGTCGATCCGGGTGGGTGCGCCGGTGGCGGTGCGCGCGGTGACCTCGCGGTCGTTGGCGGTCTTGCGGGCCCGGGTCTCCTGGCGGCGGCGCTGCTTGAGCGTCCGGAATATGCCGCCGACGGCCTGGCGGACGGTGATCGCGTCCGGGTGGTCGACGTGCAGCCGGTCGAGCTCGGCGAGCACGTCCAGGCAGAGCCGCAGCCGCTCGGGGTCGAGGCCGGGACCGTAGTCGATCTCCTCCCCGGTGTCCGTGCCGCTCTGGTCCTGCTTGATGTCCACGCCCGCCGTCATTGCCTGTCGCCGCTTCCCGCTCGCCTCGCCGTTACCGCGTGAATGCTACGGGAGCGGCCCTGGCCGGGGCGAAAACCGCCGGTCTTGGATGATCGTCCAAGTCTACGCGCGGAGCATTGATCATGGTTTGTACACAGTGCCAGCAATGGGCCTCGAACTGGCTTTTGATCCCACCGTCCCGGAGAATCGAATGCTGGGTGCCGGGCGCCCGAGTGCGCCCGGCGGCAGTGCCGCAACCGCACCCGAGGTGTAATTTCTCCCAGCCAGAGAGCCCCCTTCATGCGCTTCCTGAACGACCTCAAGCCCTCGTACGACTTGACGTACGACGACGTCTTCATGGTCCCCAGCCGTTCCGCCGTGGGCTCCCGGCAGGCGGTCGACCTCTCCTCGAACGACGGCACCGGCACCACCATCCCGCTGGTCGTCGCCAACATGACCGCCATCGCGGGCCGCCGGATGGCCGAGACCGTCGCCCGCCGCGGCGGCCTGGTCGCCATCCCGCAGGACATCCCCACCGAGGTCATCGCCGAGGTCGTCTCCTGGGTCAAGCAGCGCCACCTGGTGCACGACACCCCGATCACCCTCGCCCCGGGCGCCACCGTCGCCGAGGCGCTGTCGCTGCTGCCCAAGCGCGCGCACGGTGCCCTCGTGGTCGTCGAGGACGGCAAGCCGGTCGGCGTCGTCACCGACTCCGACTGCCAGGGCGTGGACCGCTTCACCAGCCTCGCCGACGTGATGTCCCGCGACCTGCTGCTCCTGGACGAGGGCATCGACCCGCGCACCGCCTTCGACAAGCTCACCGAGGCGCACCGCAAGCTCGCCCCGGTCGTCGACGCCGAGGGCCGGCTCGTCGGCATCCTCACCCGCAAGGGCGCGCTGCGCGCCACCCTGTACACCCCGGCCGTGGACGCCGCCGGCAAGCTGCGGATCGCCGCCACCGTCGGCATCAACGGCGACGTGGCCGGCAAGGCCAAGGCCCTGATCGACGCCGGAGCCGACGTGCTGGTCGTGGACACCGCGCACGGCCACCAGGAATCGATGATCAGCGCGCTGCGCGCGGTGCGCGGCCTCGACCCGCGGATCCCGATCGTGGCCGGCAACGTGGTCTCCGCCGCCGGTGTCCGCGACCTGGTCGAGGCGGGCGCCGACATCCTCAAGGTCGGCGTCGGCCCCGGCGCCATGTGCACCACCCGGATGATGACCGGCGTCGGCCGCCCGCAGTTCTCCGCCGTGCTGGAGTGCGCCGCCGAGGCGCGCCGGCTCGGCAAGCACGTGTGGGCCGACGGCGGCGTCCGCCACCCGCGCGACGTCGCGATGGCACTGGCCGCCGGCGCCTCCAACGTGATGATCGGCTCCTGGTTCGCCGGCACCTACGAGTCCCCGGGCGACCTGCAGACCGCCGCTGACGGCCGCCAGTACAAGGAGAGCTTCGGCATGGCCTCGGCCCGTGCGGTCAGCAACCGCACCGCCCAGGACTCCTCGTACGACCGGGCCCGCAAGGCGCTGTTCGAGGAGGGCATCTCGCACTCCCGGATGTTCGTCGACCCGGCCCGCCCGGGCGTCGAGGACCTGATCGACTCGATCGTGGCCGGTGTGCGCAGCTCCTGCACCTACGCGGGCGCCAACACCCTGGAGGAGTTCCAGGAGAAGGCGATCGTCGGCATCCAGAGCGCGGCCGGCTACGCCGAGGGCAAGCCGCTGCACTCCAGCTGGGCCTGATCTGGTCGGGCCTGAGCGCCCGCTCCTTCACCGGCCGGTCGGTTCCTCGCCTCGGGGAGCCGGCCGGCCGCCGTGCGGGGGGCGTCCGGTGCCCTGTGGGGTGCGTCCGGTGCAGTGCCCGGTGCATGCGGCGCCGTGCCCGGTGCGTGCGGTGCCTTGTCTGGTGCGTCCGGCGTGCCCGCCGCCGTGCCCGGGGCGTCCGCCGTGCGTGGTGAGCCGCCGGCCGCGTCCGGTGCGGGGTGCGGGCCGAGCGGGAGCAGCAGGGCGTGGCCGAGCAGGCCGGCCGAGCAGTCCAGGGCGGCGGCGAAGGCCCGCGCGGCGGTCGGCACCGCGCGCAGCTCCCAGAGCGCCTGGACGGCGGACCACGCCCCCTCGCGGGCGGCCTCCACCGACCAGACGCCGAGCAGGTGGGTGAGCGGCTCGGCGCGCTCCAGCAGGTCCGGGCCGGGCACCAGCTGCTCCCGGACGGCGGTCTCCACCTCCGCCAGCAGGCCGTTGATCCGGTGGTAGTCCGCCGCGAGCCCGGCCGGCTCGCAGCCCCGACGCAGGCAGGTGTCCACGACGGCGAGCGGCAGGTCGTGCTGGATGTGGGCGTTCATCCCGGCCAACGCGAACTGCAGCGGGTGCACCCCCGGGTGGGCGCGCAGTGCGAACAGCGGACGCCAGCAGGCGGGCGGCTCCTGCCCGGCCGCGTCGGCGGCCACGGCCAGCAGGTAGCGCCCGGCGAACACCGTGTCCAGCTCGGCCATCGCCGCCGGATCGGCGAAGTACGAGCCGCCGAGCCGGCCGCGGACGGCCTCCGTGACGGTGAGGTAGAGCCGGTTGAAGACCGCCACCCCGTCCGCCGGGGGCAGGACCGCCCCGATCTCCCGCAGCCGACCGACCACCTCCTCGACCGTGACTGGCGTCGTGACCCGAGTCGTGACTGGTG
Organism: Kitasatospora sp. NPDC087271; assembly: GCF_044744605.1. NCBI lineage: Bacteria > Bacillati > Actinomycetota > Actinomycetes > Kitasatosporales > Streptomycetaceae > Kitasatospora > Kitasatospora sp. NPDC087271. The sequence goes on along the minus strand of NZ_JBIUYQ010000005.1, from coordinate 337,093 downwards.
TCGCGACAGGCGCCGTGACCGTGTTCGCGGCCAGCACCGCGACCGGCGTGCCGTCCGCCGCCATCGTCGTACCGGGCATGCGCCACCCTCCGATGTCGATCGTGCACTGATCGCATCATCGTGGCAGCGCGGACGGCAGCCCGGTGCGTGCGGCGCGCGGCTGAGACCAGGTGATTCAGCCCAGCTCGTACTCCAGGACGTAGGTGTGGGTGCCGGCCTCGTCGACGGTCAGGCGGAACTCGCCGGTGAGCCCGGCCAGCTCGCCCGACCCGGTGCCCGGCACCACGCGTATGGTCGTCCCGCCGGTGTCCCACGCCGCGTGCTGGAGCACGAACGAGCCCTTACGCCCGTCCAGTTCGCCCGTCACGTGCTCCACCGCGACGTACGACGCCGGGCCGCCCGAGGGGCCCGCGACGGAGAGCATCCGCACCTCGCTGGCGCCGCTCAGCCCACCCGTGAAGTTCTTGGAGATCCGGACCCGCCCGAAGGCCGTACCCTCGCGTTCCTCCGTCTCCACCGGTTCGAAGCCGGTCAGCTCGAACGACCCGCTGGCCTTGTCCCCCATGGCGCACTCCCTCCGACGATCGCTACCCGGCCGGCTCCTCACCGACCGTGTGCGAAGCCTTGCACACGGCTCTGACAATCGGCCGGGCCGTCACTGCTCCCGCCGGCCCGCCCATCCCGCCTGCCCCCTGCCTGCCTGCCCGTCCGCCGTCCGCCGTCCGCCCTCCGCCCGTCAGTGCTCCCAGCGGAGCGCCAGCAGCGCCGCGTCGTCCGTCAGCCCGGCGTCGCCGACCCAGCCGTCGACGTCCGCGAGCAGGTCCTCCAGCAGGTCCGCCGGGTTCCCCGCGGGCAGCCCCGGCAGCCGCTCCTCCAGCGGGTAGAACCGCCCCTCGGCGTTGCGGGCCTCGGTGATGCCGTCGGTGTACAGGAGCAGCAGGTCCCCCGGCAGCGGCTCGAAGTGGACCGTCGGATACCTGCCGCCGGTCAGCCCCCGCAGCCCGAGCGGCGGCGCGGCGTACGGCGGCGTCAGCGCGCGCACCCGGCCCGCACGGCGCAGCAGCGGGGGCGGGTGCCCGCAGTTGACCACGCCGGCCGGCCCGCGCTCCGCGGGCACGGTCAGCAGCAGCGCGGTGGCGAAGCGCCCCTCGTCCGGTCGGGCGGCGAGCGCCGCGTCCAGCCGCTCGGCCAGCCGCGCGAGATCGGGCTCCGTCCGGGCCGCCTCGCGGAACACCCCCAGCACGTCCGCCGCCGTCTCCACCGCCGGCAGCCCGTGCCCCTGCACGTCCCCGAGCAGGATCCGGGTGCCGTAGCGGGTGTCGACCACCGCGTACAGGTCCCCGCCGATGCGTGCCTCGGCCGCCGCCGCGACGTAGCGCACCGCGGTGCGCAGCCGCCCGATCCGCTCCGGCGGCGGGCGCAGCAGGGCCCGCTGCGCCGCCTCGGCGACCGTCCGGACGTGGAACAGCTCCCGCTCCCGGGCCGCGACCAGGACGACGTTGGCGGCGCTGGCCAGGGTCGCCGCGAGCACCGTGATCAGCGCGGTGATGTGCACCTCGGCCGGCAGTTCGGTGTTGGTGGTCTCCAGCAGCCCGACCGCCACGACGGCGATGCCCCCGGCGGCCAGCGGCACCCGGGCGCTGCGGGTGGTCGCCCCGGCCAGGACCGGCGCGACGGCCAGTACGGGGGAGAGGGTCGTCCCTGGCCCCGTCACCAGGTCGGCCACCACGGCGGCGACCAGCAGCCCGAAGGCGCCGACCAGCAGCATCCGGGTGCGCCGCGGCAGGTGCAGCGGTGGCACACCGTCCGGGCCGTCTGCGCTCACACGTCCTCCCGGCTGCTCCCGGCGGATTGGCGACCTACCGTCCACTGTGCTCCGCACTCCCCGTGAGCGGCACCTCGGGGGCCCGGGGCGGCTCGGGGACCTCGGCCGGGGCCGCCCCGAGCGGGCGGACTACGCTGGCCGGGAGATGAGACGCAAGAGCCGCCGCCCGGCCTCCCCCCTCCCGCAGCGCCACGGTGTGGACCCGGTGCACCTGCGGCTGCCACCCGAGGGCCCCTGGCCGACCGTCCGCGCCTACCTGGTCGAGCGGCTGCCGGCCGTGGCCGCCGCGCGGATCGACGCGGCGCTGAGCGGCCGCGAGATCGTCGGCGAGCACGGCCCGGTCGCCCCGGACGCGCCGTTCCGGCCCGGCGCGCACCTGTGGTTCTACCGGGACCTCCCCGAGGAGGTCCGCGTCCCGTTCGAACTGGAGGTGCTGCACCGCGACGAGCACCTGGTCGTCGTCGACAAGCCGCACTTCCTGGCGACCACCCCGCGCGGCCGGCACGTCGTCGAGACGGCGCTGTCCCGGTTGCGGCACAGTCTCGACCTGCCCGCCCTCAGCCCCGCGCACCGGCTCGACCGGCTCACCGCGGGCCTGGCCATGTTCGTGGTGCGGCCCGAGGAACGCGGTGCCTACCAGACCCTGTTCAGCGACCGGCTGGTGCGCAAGGAGTACCAGGCGATCGCCCCGTACGACCCGGCGCTGGACCTGCCGCGCACCGTGCGCAGCCACATCCTCAAGGAGCGCGGGGTGATCGCGGCCCGGGAGCTCGACGCGCCGCCGAACAGCGAGAGCCGGATCGACCTCCTGGAACGCCGCGACGGCCTGGCCCGCTACCGGCTGCGGCCGCTGAGCGGGCGCACCCACCAGCTGCGGCTGCACATGTGCGGCCTCGGCGTGCCGATCCTCGGTGACCCGGTGTATCCGGTGGTGCTGCCCGAACCGGCCCCGGACGACTTCCGTCGCCCGCTCCAACTCCTCGCCTCGGTGGTCGAGTTCACCGACCCGCTGACCGGCCGGGAGCGCCGCTTCGACACCCGCCGCACCCTCGCCGCCTGGACGGACCCGCAAGCCTGGGCCGGCGGCCCAGGTCCGGCGACCCAGACACCCTAGGCCCAACGGACGACCGGGTCCCGGTTCCGGCGGCCGATCCGCCGCCGCCCCCTGCGGGGCGAGGGTGGGGGCATGAACGCAGCACAGCACACCGCCCCCGCCCCCGTCGCCGTGGTCACCGGAGCCTCCCGGGGGCTCGGCCTGGCGCTCGCCCGGGCCCTCGCCGCCGACGGCTGGCAGCTGGTGATCAGCGCCCGTGGCGCGGCCGGACTCGCCGCCGCCGAGGCGGCCCTGGCCGCCGTCACCAAGGTCGTCGCCCTCTCCGGTTCCATCGTCGACGACGACCACCGTGCCCACCTGACCGCGGCCGCCGACGGGCTCGGCGGCGCGAGCCTGCTGGTCAACAACGCCGGTACGCTCAACGGCGCCACCGCGCCCGGCGCCGAGCCGCTGCCCCGGCTGGCCGACTTCCCGCTGCCGGACCTGCTGGAGACCTTCGAGGTCAACGCGCTCGCCCCGATCGCCCTCACCCAGCTCCTCCTGCCTCAGCTGCGAGCCCGCACCGGGAGCGTGCTCAACATCAGTTCGGACGCCGCCGTGGTGCCCTACCTCGGCTGGGGCGGCTACGGCGCCAGCAAGGCGGCGCTCGACCATGCCACCGCCGTACTCGCCCGCGAGGAGCCGGAGTTGCGGGTGTGGGCGGTGGACCCGGGAAGCATGCGCACCGGGATGTTGCAGGAGGCCAGCCCCGGTGAGGACATCTCCGGCGAGCCGCTGCCCGAGGAGGTGGTGCCGGTCCTGCTCGGACTGCTGCATGACCGGGCCGCCTCCGGCCGCTACCGCGCCGAGGACCTGAGGGCCGCGGCCCGGGGTGGGCGATGACCGGACTCGTGGACCTCGGCCTCGACGTCGCCGTGCCGCCCGAACTCTCCGCCCGGGCACCGGCGGAGGCGCGCGGCGGGGCGCGGGACGGCGTGCGGATGCTGGTCGGCCGGCGCGACCGGGGGAGCGTCGAGCACCACCGCTTCACCGAGCTGCCCGAGGTGCTGCGCGCGGGTGACCTGCTGGTGGTCAACAACTCGGCCACCCTGCCGGCCGCGCTGCCCGGCCGGCTGCCCGACGGTACGGCGGTCGCGCTGCACCTGTCCTCCGCCCAGCCCGACCAACGCGGCTCCCACCTGGTGGAGTTGCGGCGGGTGGTGCCGGGGGCGGCGGCCGCCTACTACCCGCCGGCCGACTCCCCGGCCCGCCCCGGTCTGCGGGTGGCGCTGCCCGCCGGCGGCGCGGCCGAGCTGGTCGCACCGTTCACCGCCCGGCTCTGGTACGCCGAACTGACGCTGCCAGCAAGGCTGTTGCCGTACCTGGAGGTGCACGGCAAGGCGATCCGATACGGCTACGTGGACCGCGACTGGCCGATCGAGGCCTACCGGACGGTCTTCGCGGCCGTCCCCGGCAGCAGTGAGATGCCCAGCGCCGCAAGGCCGTTCAGCGCGGAGGTGGTGGCCCGGCTGGCGGGTCGCGGGGTGCTGGTCGCGCCGGTCACACTGCACACCGGGGTGGCCTCGCCGGAGGCGCACGAGGCGCCGTACGCCGAGCGGTTCCACGTCCCGGCGGCCACCGCCCGCCTGGTCGGCCATGTGCGGGCCGGCGGTGGCCGGGTGATCGCCGTCGGCACCACGGTGGTGCGCGCCCTGGAGTCGGCCGCCGCGTCGGACGGCACCGTCCAGGAGGCGGACGGCTGGACGGAGTTGGTGATCACTCCGGAGCGCGGGGTGCGCGCGGTCGACGGCCTGCTCACCGGCTGGCACGAGCCCCGCGCCTCGCACCTGCTGATGCTGGCAGCCGTCGCCGGGCGGCCCCTGCTCGCCGAGTGCTACCGGGCCGCCGTCCAGCACCGGTACCTCTGGCACGAGTTCGGCGACGTGAACCTGCTCCTGCCGGACTGAGCCCGGGGCCCGCGCCGCCCGGTCGCGGGCCGGATCGCTCGGTCGCGGGCCGTGCCACCTGGTCGCGGGCCGGATCGCCCGGTCGCGGGCCGGATCACTCGGACGGGCTGCCCGGGGGCAGTTCCAGCTCGAACCAGACCACCTTGCCGTCCCCGGTGCGGCGGCTGCCCCAGCGGTGCGCGAGCTCGTTGACCAGGTGGATGCCGCGCCCGCCCTCGTCCTCGGCGCGGGCGCGCCGGATCCGGGGCGTCTCGCTCTCCTGGTCGGCGACCTCGACGGTGAGCGCCCGGTTGCAGAACAGCCGCAGCTGGGTGGGGGATCCGGCGTGCACCAGGGCGTTGGTGATCAGCTCGCTGGTGAGCAGTTCGGCCCAGTCGGCGAGCGGTTCGAGGCCCCAGGCGACCAGCGTCTCGCGGGTGAAGCGGCGCGAGTGGGCGACCATCGCGCGGTCGCCGGTGAGCGGCAGACTGGCGATCCGGTCCGCGCCGACCGGCCGGACCTGCGCCATGATGACGGCGATGTCGTCCTCGCTGGTGGGGCCGGTGAGTTCGGCTAGGACGGCGTCGCAGGTCTGCTCCAGCGAGCGGCGCCGGTCGGCGACCGTTCGGCAGAGCAACTGCAGTCCCTCGTCGATGTCGTGGCCCCGGCGCTCGACCAGCCCGTCGGTGTAGAGCGCCAGGATGGCCTCCTCGGGGAGGGTGAACTCCACGCTCTCGAACGGGACCCCGCCAACGCCGAGCGGTGCGCCGGGCGGCAGTTCGACCAGGTGCGCCCGCCCTTGCGGATCGGCGACGACGGGCGGCAGGTGGCCGGCGCAGGCGGCGGTGCAGTGGCGGTCCACCGGGTCGTACACCACGCAGACGCAGGTGGCGAACTGGCCCTCGCCGAGCGCGCTGGAGGCCTCGTCCAGCCGGTGCAGGACGCGCTCCGGGTCCAGGTCCAGGGTGATCAACGTCCGGGCGACGGTTCGCAGTTGGCCCATGGTGGCGGCGGCCCGGATGCCGTGGCCCATCACGTCGCCGACGATCAGCGCGACCCGCCCCGAGGAGAGCGGCACGACGTCGAACCAGTCGCCGCCGACCTCGCTGACCACGCTGCTGGGCAGGTAGCGGTAGGCGAGGTCCAGGCCGAGCGTGCGGTGGATCTCCTGCGGCAGCAGGCTGCGCTGGAGGGTGAGCGCGGTGTCCCGCTCGCGCCGGTAGAGCCGGGCGTTGTCGATCGCGAGGGCGGTGCGCGCGGCGAGTTCCTCGGCCAGCGAGCGGTCCTCCGGGCCGAACGGCTCCGGGTTGCGGGTGCGGACGAACTCCGCGCCGCCCAGCACGAGTCCGCGCGCCACCAGCGGCACCATCAGGTACGAGTGCACCCCGGCGGCCAGCCCCGGCTGGACCCGGTCGGGCGAGGCGGCGATCCGGCGCATCTCCTCCTCGGTCACCTCGGAGACCAGGATCGAGCGCCGGGTGCGCAGGCTCTGGGCGTACAGCTGGGCGGACTGCGAGGTCTCGCCGACCTGGTCGGAGGCCGCCGTCATGCCGCCGCCCCGGGTCGCTTCGCCGACCGCCACCGCCCGCATCAGTATCGAATCGTTCTCCGGGACGGGGCCGGGCTCCTCGCCGCCGAGCACCGCGTCGCGCAGGTCCACGGTGACGAAGTCGGCGAAGCGCGGGATCACCACCTCCACCAACTCCTGGGCGGTGCGGTGCAGATCGAGGGTGGTGCCGATCCGGGTGCTGGCCTCGTTGAGCAGCGACAGCCGCTGCTGCGCGGCCCGGGCCTCGTCCAAAGCCCGCTGCCGGGCGGCGGCCGCGTCGCGCTCGCGGGTGAACAGCAGCGCGTTGTCGATGGACACGGCGGCCCGCACCGCCAACTCGCCGGCCAGCGCCAGGTCGTCCTCCTCGTACGGGCGCTCCACCAGGGTGCGGTAGAACCCCGCGACGCCGACCGCGGTGCCGCGCGCGATCAGCGGGACGACCATGAAGGAGTGGACGTTCTGCTCCCGCACCGCCGCGGCGCGCACCGGGTCGTCGGCGAACCAGGCCAGCCCCTCCGCGTCCATCCGCGGCACCAGGACCGGCTTGCGGTGTGCCAGGCTCCACGCGTACGGCGTGCCGGGCGCGAAGCGGTGCACCCCGCCGAGCCGGGCGACCGGCCGCAGCGTCGAGCCGGGTACCGAGTGGAAGGCCATCCGCCGCAGCAGCGCCGAACCGTCCGCCGGGGCGCGGGCCTCGCGCTCGCCGCGGACCAGGTCCTCCAGCACCTCCACCACCACGGAGTCGGCCAGCCTGGGCGTCGCCACCTCGGCCAACTCCTGCGCGGTCTGGGCGAGATCGAGCGTGGTGCCGATCCGGGTGGAGGCCACGTTGACCAGCGCCAGCCGCTCCTGGGCGGCCTTCGCCTCGCGCAGCGCCTGCTGCCGGGCCAGGACGGTCTGGTGCTGGCGCAGGTACAGCCGGGCGTTGTCGATCGCGACGGCGGCCCGCGAGGCCAGCTCGTCGCCGAGGGTGATGTCGGCCTCGGCGAACGACTCCCGGTCGCCGCGCCGCGAGTACACCACCATGCCGAGCGTGGTGCCGCGCGCCACCAGCGGGGTGATCCGCACCGAGCGCGGCCGGTCGCCGAGGTAGGCCCGGCGGTGGCTCTCGGTGATGGCCTCGCTCAGCAGCGGCAGCTCCCAGGACGGCACCACCACCGTCCGCCCGGTGGCCAGCGCCCGGGCGTACGGCGAGTCCGGCGTCAGCTCGTACAGCGATTCCACCGGCAGTGACTCGGCCGGGTACAGCGGGTCGGTGGTGGCCAGGGCCAGCCGGCGGACCAGCTGCGGCGCGTCCGGGTCGGGCGGTTCGACGTTCCGCCCGGTCACCAGCACCTCCAGCGCGAACACCCCGCTGATGTCGGCGACCCTGGGCACCATCGTGTCGGCCAGCTCCCGGGCGGTCTGCCGGAGGTCGAGCGTGGTGCCGATGGAGGCGGTCGCGTCGACCAGCAGGGCCAGCCGCTCCTGGGCCCGCGCAGCCCGGGCCTCGGCGCGGAACCGCTCGGTGACGTCGATGACGGTGGAACTCACGCCGAGCACCCGGCCGCCGGGTTCCTCCAGCCGGAAGTACGAGGCGGACCACGCGTGGTCGTGCTGCGGGTCGCCCGGGGTGCGGCCGTGCGAGCGGGTGTCCACCACCGGTTCGCCGCTCTCCAGGACCCGTCGCATCACCGCCTCCGCCTCGGCGCCGTTGATCCCGGGCAGCACCTCGGTGAGCCGGTGGCCGAGCTGCTCCTCGACGGGCAGGCCGTTGGCCCGGGCCAGCGCCTCGTTCAGCCGGACGAAGCGCAGCTCGGGGTCGAAGACGCCCATGCCGACGGGGGACTGGGTGAAGAAGCCGTCGAGCACCGCCAGGTCCGCCTGGATCCGGCGCAGCGTGGTCACGTCGGAGGCGACGGCCAGCACCAGCGTGCGGCCGTCCGGCCCGGTGATCGGATGGGTGCGGAACTCCAGGTTCACCAGATGCCCGTCCCGGTGCCGGACCGGGAACACACCGGACCAGGCCCGGCCGTGCAGGATCTGCTGGAACAGCTCCAGCACCTCGGGCCGCTGCTCCTCGGAGGTCAGCAACTTGGCGGCCTTGGCCCCGATCGCCTGCCCCGGGGAGTAGCCGAGCAGTGCCTCCGCGTCGCCGCTCCAGTGCAGGATCCGGCCGTCGGCCTCGATCAGCGCCGTCGCGATCGGCACCATCAGCAGGGCGTCCTGTTGCGGCTCGCCCAGGTGGTGTTCGTTGTCGTTCACCATGGCCAGAGAACCGTCCGGAGATCGTCCCCACCAGCCCTGCCATCTTCGCACGCGGCCCCGGCGGGCCGCTCACCGTAGCGGCTCACCGGAGCGGCGGCGGGCGCTCCGGGAAGAAGTCGTCGAGCTCCCGGCTGCACGGGCTGCACCGCGGCGCTGGCGGCGGTCGAGCGCGCGAAGTCGGCCGGGCCGACTTCCCGCGCTCCTCACCGGGTCGCGGCCCGCTCGCGGGCCGGGGCGGCCTCCGGGGCTCCGCCGCCCCGGGCTTCGGCGGCGCGGGCGACCAGGGCGAGCAGCGCGCCGACCAGGCAGAGGGCGGCGGCGACCAGAACGGCCCGGTCGGTGCCCGCCGCCAGGGCGCGGGCGGCGGCCTCCCGGCCGGGGCCGCCCGGTCGGGCCGAGCCCGCGACGGCCACGGTGACCGCGACGCCGAGCGCCGAGCCCAGGTACCGGGAGGTGTTGTTGGCACCCGAGCCCATGGCCGCCCGGTGCGCCGGGACGCTGCTGACGGCCAGCCGGGCCAGCGCCGCATTGAGCACCCCGCTGCCGACGCCCGCCACCGCCAGACCCGGCGCCAGCCGCAGCCAGCCGGAGCCGGGTGCCAGCCCGTACAGGCCCGCCTCGCCGAGGCCGCAGACCGCGAGCCCGACGGCGACCTGCGCGGTGGCCGACAGGTGCGCCGCCAGCCGCCGCGCCTGGAGCGCGGACAGCACCGACAGGCCCGACCAGAGCGCCAGCACCCCGCCCGCGGCCAGGCCGGACAGACCCAGGACGCCCTGGAGCAGGGTCGGCAGATAGCTCATGAAGCCGACCAGCGAGAGTCCGGTGAACAGGGCCCCGCCGGTGGCGGCGACGAAGCCGGGGCGGCGGAACAGCGCGAGGTCCAGCATCGGCTCCCGGACCTTCGCCTCGACCAGCCCGAACAGCGCCAGCAGCAGCACCCCGAGCAGCAGCAGCACGACGACCACCGGCCGCCCCCAGCCGCCGCGCCCCTCGGCCAGCCCGGCGATCAGGCAGGACGTCCCGGCGGCCAGCGTCAGCACCCCGTACGGATCGAGGGCGCGTGGCCGTTCGGCCCGCGACTCGGTGAGGACGGCGGCCGCGTACGCCGCCACGGCGGCCGAGACGACCGCGATCCCGCCGCTGACCGCGCGCCAGCCGGCCCACTGCCCGACCAGCGCGCCGTACACCGGGCCGACGGCGATGCCGAGGCCGACGGCGGCGCCCCAGACCCCGAGTGCCCGGATCCGGCCCGGGCCGGGTGGGTGGGCGTGGCTGATCAGGCCGAGCGCGGGTGCCAGGACGGCGGCCGAGGCGACGCCGAGCAGCACCCGGGCGGCCAGGTAGACGGCGCCGCCGGGGGCCAGCGCGGCCAGCGTCTCGGCGGCCGCGAACAGCAGCACGCCGAAGGTGAAGACCCGCTTGCGGCCGTGGTCGTCGGCGGCGCTTCCGGCGGTGAGCAGCAGGGCGGAGATGCCGACCAGGGTGCCGGTGAGGATCCAGGTCCGGCCGGTGGCCCCGAGGTGCGCGCCCTGGGCGGTGGCGGCGAGCGAGGCGGTGGGGGCGGTGTAGGCGACGGTGACCAGCGCGGTCGCGGCTGCGGTGGCGGCCAGGGTGGCGCGGGGCCGGACGGGCGCGGTGACGGGGGAGGAGCCGGGTGGTGCGGGGGACATGGGGTGTTCCTCCGGAGCGCGGACCTTAGGTCTGGTGAATGAACCTTCGTCTCGATCGGCACGCTACCACCATTGGTCTGTTCATTGAACCCGCTGTCCGGGTGGACTACGCTGACCCGCATGGCGCTGGGAACCGACTACGAGCAGCAGGACTGCGCACTGGCCCGCGCCCTGGAGGTGGTCGGCGAACGCTGGAGCCTGCTGATCCTCCGCGACGCCTTCTACGGAGTGCAGCGTTTCAACGACTTCCTCGCCCACCTCGGCATCCCCCGCGCCGTCCTCACCGCCCGCCTCAACGCCCTGGTCGCGGCCGGGGTGCTGCGCAAGGAGCCGTACCAGCAGGCGCCGCTGCGCCACGGCTACCTGCTCACCGAGACCGGCCTCGAACTGTGGGGGCCGCTCTACCAGTTGAGTCGCTGGGGCGGCCGCCACGCGACCGCGGGCGGTCCGCACCACCTGTTCGCGCACGCCGTCTGCGGCACCGACCTGGACGTCGTCGGCGCCTGCCCGCGGTGCGGTGGCGCACCCGTCCCGCCGGCCGAGATCGCGATGCGCCCCAACCCCGCCCGCGGCGACGCGCACCGGGACGACCCGGTCTCCCGCTCCCTGGTCCGCCCGCACCGGCTGCTCGAACCGATCGCCTCGGCGGCGCCGGCCGCATAGCGAACGGCGGGCGACGGACGGCGGCGCGGCCGCCGGCAGGCTGCCGACGGCCGCGCCCACCACACCCGGGTCACGGCTGGAACGACACCTCCGGATTGGCGGCGGTCGGCCCGTCGAGGAGCGGCTGCCGCACGCCCTTCAGCTGGAGGTCGAAGAAGGCCGCCACGTACGAGCGGGTGAGCTCCGCGCCCCGCTCGCCCGACATCGTGGTGCCGGGAGGCTGGGGCAGGTTGAGCTTCTCGAAGAACAGCGGGAAGTCGGTGAAGGTGCCGTGGTTGGAGCCGGCGAAGGTCAACCAGCGCTTCCAGCCGTCGAGGTGTGCCCAGCTCTCCGTCCAGCTGCTGTCCTCGGCGCCGTCGGGCAGCGGGTGGCCGATCATCAGGAAGGGCTTGCCGTCGATCCCGGAGGCGGGGACCGTGACGTCCATGGTGCCGTCCAGGTCCACCCCGGCCCGGATCCGGTCGTCGGCGAGCAGGGACGGGACGGTCGAGGCGCCGCCGGCCGAGTGCCCGGCCATCCCGATCCGGTCGCGGTCGATCATGCGGGCGTAGCGCCACGCCGGGTGGGGGCGGGCGGTCAGCTGGTCGAGGACGAAGGAGACGTCCTTCGCCCGGCTGTTGTCCACGGCCGCCCAGGACTCCGGGGTCGTCAGCTTGTCGCACAGCAGGCACGGGAGGGTCTGCCCGTCGGGGAACGTCGTCCCGGTGTTCTCGTAGGTGTGGTCGACCAGCGCGACGACGTACCCGCGGCTGGTCAGGTCCTCGGCGAGGCCGCTCAGCGAGGCCCGCGGCATGGTGAAGCCCGGCGACAGCACCACCAGCGGGAAGTGGCCGCCCTGCGGGCGCGCGTCGGACTTCGCCCAGGTCCGGGTGCCGGTGACCGTCTCGGTCGGGATGGTGTTGCCCGGGAGCTTCCCGTCCAGCAACATCCGGGCGGCCGCAGGGGTCATGTACGGGGCCGCGCTGCCCGTCCCGTCCTTCGCGGGGTAGTACATCGACACCATCAGCTGGCGCGGACCGGCGGAGGGGACCCACGGATCCGGGCGGTCCCGGTCCACCAGGTGCAGGATCTCCTGCCCGACCGCGTACGGGCCGGTCGGGCGCGGCAGGTCGACGTGGACGGCGGCGGGGGCGGGAGTGGAGGCGTTCGTCAGGGCGGCGGGAGCGGCCAGCGCCGGCGCGGCGGCGGCGACGGACAGCGGCAGGGTGAGCAGCAGGGCTGCCGCGGCCGTGGTGGTGCGAAGTCGGTTCATGTGAGGGACGGTAGGCCGGGGGAGCGGAAGTTGACGTCCACTCAGCGGCGTAGAGATCCCTTCCGGGATGTGCGGGCGGGGACCCTTAGGGGTCGGCCGAATGGACGCCGGCCGAACCGGGCCGAACCGAACCGGACCGAACCAGGCCGGGCCAGGCCGGGCCGGGCCGGACCGAACCAGGCCGGAGTCGTTGAGGAATCGAACTCGAACTCACCGCGGAGCAGCGAGCTCGGGAGCCCACCCCTCGGATCGTCCGCCGGTCAGAGGCTCCGGGCCCGGACCTCCTCGACGAAGGCCGCCGCCGCACCGGCGTTCGGCACCGGGAGGGTGAGCGGCAGGCCGGCCGAGTGCGTCCGGATCTCCAGTTCCCCGAGCTCCGAGGCCCGCGCGGACTGCACCTCCGTCCACCGGAACGACTCCGTCGCGGCGAGCGGGTGCGGCGGCCGGTGCACCAGCCCGCCGGCCGTCAGCGTCAGCCGCCCCCGGGCGAACCGGACGCCGCCCTCCGTGCGCAGCGCCTCGTGCAGTGCGGCCCGGAGGGTCGGGCGGAGTCGCTCGTCGAGCTCCCGGAACAGCTCGTCCAGCCGTCGCAGGTGCGCCAGTGCCAGTGGCTCGTCCGCGCCGACCAGCCAGATCCGGCCCTGCTCGCCCACTCCGTGCCGCCCGCCGGGGGCGTACTCGGTGGCCTCCACCGCACTCCACGGCAGGGGCTGCTCCGCGCCGTCCGCCCCGACCAGCACCAGCCCGCGCTCGTGCACCCGGACGGCCCGCAGGCCCGGCGCCGGCCGCAGCCGCCCGTACCCGCTCGCGGCCGTGATCGCCGCCGCGGCCACCACGGGCGCGGGCCACCACTCCCCGCTCGCCAGCCAGGCCGCCCCGGCGACAGCGGCCGCCGCCGCGTCCAGCCAGGCCCGCGTCGGCCATGGCAGCGGCCGGAATCGCCGGTACACCCGCACCGCGCGGCCGAGCCGCCCGTCGCCGTCCGCGACCGACCGAGCCCGCGACAAGGGCCACACCACCGCCACCTCGGCCACCTCCCGCTGAGCGAACACCACAACCGGAACCGCGACTGTCAGATCCTCAGCATCGACCGACCGCCGCGCCCTCGAACAGGGCCAATTCGTACCTCTTGGCCCTGAAACGACCTCACCCCATCCTCCACCTCACTCCGCCGACGGCCGCACCCGGTCCTCCGCCGGGCCCGCTCACCGCCACGCCCCGGCCCCGGCTCGTCAGCTCGTCGTCGCGTACTCGTTCTGCAGCGTGCGCAGCAGGGCCGTCCCGGCCGGATCGGCGGAGCGGCGGGTGTTCACCAGGACCACCACCCCCACCTGCTTCTCCGGATCGAAGGCCACGAAGGAGCGGAACCCGCCCGTGCCGCCGTTGTGCCAGATCTGCAGGTGGCCGCCCTGCTGGCTGTGCAGGCGGTGGCCGAGCCACCCCAGGTGCGTCCAGGCGAACGGGTTGACCCGGTGCCGGGTCTCCCGGGTGAGCGTGATCGCGGGCGCCAGCGGCGCGTCCGGCTCGCGGTCGGCGGCCAGCTGGGCCCGCAGGAGTATCGCCAGGTCGGAGGCGGTCGACCGGAGCCCGCCCATGCCGGAAATGTCCGCGAAGTTCCAGTACGGCACGGGCCGCCCGCCGGAGGTGTGCCCGTGCGCCAGCCGCTCGGACTGCTCCCGGCCCGAGCGCACGTGGGTGTCCACCAGCCCCAGCGGCTCGCATATCTCGCGCGCCACCAGCTCCTCGTAGCCGGTGCCGGTCCGGTGGGCGAGGGCCAGGCCGAGCAGCCCGGCGCCGAGGTTGGAGTAGCGGAAGCCGCGCCCGGGGGTGGCCCGCAGTCTCGTCCGGGCCAGCCCGGCGAGGACGTACTCGGTGCTGCAATGCGCGTACGGATCGGGTTTGTTGGGATTGAGCAGCGCAGTCGCCAGCATGCCCCGGGGCAGCCGGGGGAGCCCGGAGGTGTGGGTGGCGAGGTGTCGCAGGGTGATCGGCTGCCCGCCCCTGGCCGGGACGGCGGCACCGTCGGGCCGTACGTCGGCGAGCACGTCGGCGAGCGGTTCGTCGAGCGGGTCGTCGAGCCCGGTGGCGGTCCCGCCGGAGTCGGCGAGCACCAGCCGCGCGAGGGCGAGCGAGGTGAACACCTTGGTGACGGAGCCGACTTCGAACAGGGTGTGCGGCCCGGGCACGGCGCCGCCCGGACCGGTCCGCCCGGCGCCGCGGATCTCCACGGCGCCGCCGGCCAGCCCGGCGACCACCGCGCCGACGTGCTGGCCCGCGAGCCGGTCGGCGGTCTGTTGCACGAGGCGGGCGAGTTCGTTCATGCCTTGAGCGTAGGGGGCCGCGACCTGCGAAGTCGTCCGCCGGAACGACGATTTCAACCGCCCTCCGCTGCTCCTGCGGGAGTACGCCCCCCACGTGAGTACGCCCCGCTACGCTCGGCAGCGTACGGACACCACGGTGTGATGGCCGGTCCGGGCGTAGCGGGGCGCGTGGTGGGGCGGGGGCAAGCCGTCAGCAGCTCAGGTTGCCCCCGGGGACGGTGCCGAGGATCTGGACGAAGCTCTGGTACAGGCTGATCCGGTGCTGCATCTGGGCGGTGTTGTTGCCGTTGCACTCCAGCGAGCCGTTGATGCTGCGGATCGTCTCACCGAAGCCGTACCCGTTGACCATGGCGTTGTGCGCGGTCATGGTGCCCGGCCCGTTCTGGGTGTTCCAGTACCAGAGGCCGGTCTTCCAGGCCACCGCAGGGTCGGTCTGCACCAGGTTCGGATTGTGCAGCAGGTCGATGCCGAGCGCGTCGCCGGCGGCCTTGTAGTTGAAGTTCCAGCTCAGCTGGATCGGCCCGCGCCCGTAGTACGCGGCCTGCCCGGCCGGGCACCCGTACGGTTGCGAGGCGTCGCAGTAGTGCGGGTAGTTGGCGGTGTTCTGCTCGACCACGTACACCAGTCCGCCGGTCTCGTGGCTGACGTTGGCGAGGAACGCGGCGGCCTCCTGCCGGCGCACGGTGTCGCTGCCGGTGGCCGCGAAGCCGGGGTAGGCGCCGAGCGAGTCGAGCAGGCCCTGGTAGGTGTAGAAGGAGTTCCGGCCCGGGAACATCTGGTCGAACTGGGCCTGGCTGACCGGGAATCCGCCCGGGTTGGGCGGCTGGGTCGAGCCGCAGCCGTACGGCTCCCAGTACCAGGTGCTGATGACCGGGTCGTAGCCCGGGTTGTCGTGGGTGGCGCGGTAGTAGCCGCCGTTGGTGTACCGGACGATGTCGCCGGCGACGTAGGCGCGGCCGGCGACCCAGGCGGGGTAGTCGCAGGCGCCGGACGTCGGGGTCGGCGTCGGGTCGGTGGACCCGCCGCAGGAGCCCTGGTCGGCCCAGACCCCGGTGCCGCCGGTGCTCGGGGGCTCGTTCTGGGTCCACCACTTGGCGGTCCAGTTGTGACCGTTGTACGAGACGGCCGCGCCGCCGGTGTAGGCGGTGGCCGCGCTCCACGGCGTGCCGCAGGCGGCGGCGCTGGCGGAGGCGGGGAGGAGCACCGCGACCGCCAGCGCCGTGACCACGGCGGAGAGCAGCGCGAGCAGGCGTTTCATTGACACGTCATCACCCCTTGTGCGGTGGGGGCCGCACGTCGTCGTGACAGGGACTTGAACGGGGCAGGGGAGCCGGGTCCCGTGCGGGGGTGCGCCAGGGGAAGGCGGCCGACCGGGGTGTGGGCCGGTGCGGGGCCGTGAAGGCGACTCAAGCGGAGTGTTCTATACCTGTCAAGAGAGTGGGTGGAACCGGCTCACAAATGCGGTGCGCACGCCCCCCGGCGCCCCCGCGAGCCCTCCCGGCCTCCAAGCGTCGCCCTCGGCCCGTCGCGAGCCCCCTCAGTCGCCGAGCGCCGCGCGCAGTCGGGCCGCGACCTCCCCCGCCCCCGCCTCGTCCGGGTACTTCCCCCGCGGCCAGAAGAAGCCGCGCAGCCCGTCCTTCGGATTGCGCGGCACCACGTGGACGTGCAGATGCGGCACCGACTGGCTGATCCGGTTGTTCGCCGCCACGAAGCTGCCCGCCGCGCCCAATCCGCGCTCCACCGCGGCGGCCACCCGCTGCACCTGGAGGAAGAACGGCCCCACGTCGGCGGCCGGCAGGTCCGCCAGGGTGCGGTGGTGGGCGCGCGGGACGACCAGCACGTGACCGGGGAACAGTGGCCGCCGGTCCAGGAAGGCCACCGCCGCCGCGTCGTCCAGCACCCGGTGCGCGGGCTCCTCGCCCGCCACCACCGCACAGAAGACGCAGTCCATCCGCCCATTCAAACCACCGGCGGCCGCCCCGGCACCTCCGCGATCGCGCGGTTGCGGGGCGTCACCCGTCCGGCCTCGAGCGGGTGCGGCCTCCGGGGCGGGTGGCGCACGGTGCTGGAGGGGGTCGACCAGAGGCGCGCCGTGCGCCGCACGAGGAGGTGGCCCGATGGCGGGCAAGTTCGAGGTCTACGAGGACGCCGGCGGCAAGTACCGGTTCCGGCTCAAGGCGGGCAACGGCGAGATCGTCGCCACCGGCCAGGGCTACTCCAGCAAGGAGGCCGCCCACAAGGGCGTCGAGGCCGTCCAGCGGGCGGCCAGCGACGCGCCGGTGGTGGACGTGCCCAAGGCCGCCTGAGCGCGCCGAGCGCCGAGCGCCGAGTGCCGACACCGAGTGCCGAGCACCGAGCGTCGAGCGTCGAGCGCCGAGTGCCGACACCGAGTGCCGAGCACCGAGCGTCGAGCGCCGCCCGCCACGCGGCAGCACGCCGTGTGGCGGAAGGCGCCGCCCGCGCCGCGGTCGTCACTCGTAGCGGTGGAGCAGCGCCTCCCGCTCGGTCTGCTCGATCATCTCGATGGTCAGCGAGTCGTCCCGCAGGTGCGAGAGGGTGATCTCGGCCGAGGTCGGCTGCGCGTCCTTGGCCAGCCAGTTCTCCGGCTTCCACGCCGAGCCGCGCAGGAAGGACTTCGGGCAGTGCGCGTACACCTCCTCGACGGCCACCACGATCGCGCTGCGCGGGGGCTTCCCGACGGCGGTCAGCTGCCGCAGCAGCTCCGGGTCGGTGGAGACGCAGGCCCGCCCGTTGACCCGGAGCGTGGTGTCCCGGCCCGGAACGACGAAGAGCAGCCCGACCCGGCCGTTCTCCAGGATGTTGTGCAGGGTGTCCAACCGCTTGTTGCCGGTGGCGTCCGGGATGGCCAGGGTGTGCTCGTCGAGGACGGAGACCACCCCGGCCGGCCCGCCGCGCGGGGAGACGTCGCAGCGCCCGGCGGCGTCCGAGCTCGCCACGAACACCAGCGAGGAGCAGGCGATCAGCCGCCGCGCGACCTCGTGCAGGTGGTCGACCTGCTTGCGGCGCGCGTGGTCGCCGGGCTGCTCGTAGATCTCGCGCAGCTGCGCCGGGTCGGTCAGCGCCCCGGCGCCGAGAGCGGCGAACAGGCTGCCCGGCGCATCCGGGGCGGCGGTTGACGGCATGACAGATTCCGGTGTGCTGGTCATACCGGAAATCTAGCCGAGCCCCTTCCCGGAGCCCCCGGCCGCCGGCGGTGCAGTCCTCGGTAAAGCTTCCCCGCCACCCCTCCCCACCAGCGGTTTTACCGTGATAATGGGGCCAGGCGCTCCGCTCGGAGGTGGTGGTCGTGATCGTGAGGATCTGGGCCGGGCAGGTCCTGGCCGGTCGCATCGAGGAATTCTGTGTGCTGCTGACAACCCAGGTGATCCCGCAGCTCGGGCGGACCGACGGTTGCCTGGGCGGTGAACTGCTGCGCTCGGTGACCGAGGACGGACACCGGGTGCTCGTGGTGAGCCGCTGGCGCGACGAGGCGGCCCTGCGCGGGTACGCGGGGCCGATGTGGCGGATCCGGCCGGTCTGGTCGGAGGGCGAGCTGTGCTACCTCGCGCACCCGCCGGTGGTCACCCACTTCACGTCGATCGCCGCGCCCGCCACGCTCTGACCGCGCCCGCTACTTTCCGTACGCACCTGCCACTTTCCGTGTGCGCCCGCCACGTTGTGGGCGTCACCTACCACCCGGCCGCACATTCCCCGCATCCGCGTGAAACAGGCCACAGCGGAAGGCTCTCCCTGGGCTTGCGCACGCCATGGCAGAATGACCCCAACAGCAGTGACGTTCAGCGCACTCCGGGGTCGGTGAAAATCCGAACCGGCGGTTACAGTCCGCGACCCGTCCGCAGCCAGCGGCCGGTTGACCAGGTGAAATTCCTGGACCGACGGTTAAAGTCCGGATGGGAGGCGTGCGCGGGCGGACGAAGAGCAGTATCCGTGGTCCCCCGGTGGACCGCGGCCAGGTGAACGGCGGGAGAGGTGTCTCCCGTGCCGGGCGAGCGATCTCCCGGCGGCCTCGGCATCCCGGCGACGGGTCGTGCCGTCGGCTCGCGCGCCGTTGCCCGTCCGTGTCATCTCCCATGCCGCCCCGGAGTCCGCGCCCCCAAGCGCGAGGAGAACCCGGGTGTTCACCGGCATCATCGAAGAGCTCGGCGAGGTCGTGTCGATCGAGGAGATCGGCGACTCCTCGCGAATCCGCCTGCGCGGCCCGGTGGTCTGTACGGGTGCGCGGCACGGCGACTCCATCGCGGTCAACGGCGTCTGCCTGACCGTCGTCGACAGCCCGGACCAACTGGCGGCCGATACGGGCGAGTTCAGCGCCGACGTGATGGCCGAGACGCTGCACCGCTCCAGCCTCGGCGAGTTGAAGCCCGGCTCCCGGGTCAACCTGGAGCGCGCCATGGCGCTCGGCGACCGGCTCGGCGGCCACCTCGTCCAGGGCCATGTCGACGCCACCGGCACGCTGTTGGGCCGGGAGCCCGGCGAGCGCGACGCGGCCGGCGACCTGCGCTGGGAGGTGCTGCGCTTCTCGCTGCCCGGCACCATCTCCCGCTACCTGGTGGAGAAGGGCTCGATCACGGTCGACGGCGTCAGCCTCACCGTGGTGGAGCCCGCCCGGGACAGCTTCACCGTCAGCCTCATCCCCACGACCCTCGCGCTGACCTCGCTCGGCGCCAAGGCCGTCGGCGAGAGCGTCAACCTCGAAGTGGACGTGCTCGCCAAGTACGTCGAGCGACTGCTCGACTCCCGCACCCTTCCCCCGACGATCGCCGGAGAGTCCAAGTGAACTGGCTCAGCGGAGAAGCGTTCACCGTCTTCGGCGAGCACGTGAAGTGGGCCGACATGTTCGGCAACCTGCTCGGCCTGGCCGGGCTGGCCTTCGGCTGGCGCCGCTCGGTCTGGAGCTGGCCGCTCCAACTCCTGTCCGGCGCCGTGCTGATCGCCGCCTACCTCGGGGGCCACGTCCCCGGCCTGATCGGCAAGCAGCTGATCGTGCTCGTCACCGCCGCCTGGGGCTGGGCCCAGTGGCGGCGGGGCCGCCGGGACACCGGCACGATCGCCGTCCGCTTCGCCACCTGGCCCGAGCGGGCCGCCCTCGTGGTCGGCACCGCGGCCGGCACCGTCGCGCTGGCCTGGCTGTTCACGGCCCACCCCAGCCTGTCCTGGAGCCCCTGGTCGGACGCCTACATCTTCGTCGGCACGCTGGCCGCGATGGTCGCCCAGGCCCGTGGCTGGCTGGAGTTCTGGTTCGCCTGGATCGCCGTCGACGTGGTCGGCGTCCCGCTCGCCTTCAACAACGGCTACCCCTTCTCCGGTCTCACCTACTCGATCTACTTCGTCCTGGTGCTGCTCGGCCTGCGCTCCTGGTGGCTGAGCAGTCGTGAGCCGCGCGTCAACTCCGCCACCGTCCCGCAGGGAGTCACGGTATGACCGAGAACCACACCGCCGACCGCGACCGCGAGGCGGCACCCGAACTCGTCCTCGACCCGGTCGAGCGCGCGATCGCCGACATCGCCCTCGGCCGCGCCGTGATCGTGGTCGACGACGAGGACCGCGAGAACGAGGGCGACATCGTCTTCGCCGCCTCCGCCGCCACCCCCGAGCTGATGGCCTTCACCATCCGCTACAGCTCCGGCGTGATCTGCGCCCCGCTGACCGGTGAGGAGCTGGACCGGCTCAAGCTGCCGCCGATGACCCAGGTCAACGAGGACCGCAAGGGCACCGCGTACACCGTCTCGGTGGACGCCCGGGAGGGGGTCGACACCGGCATCTCCGCCGCCGACCGCGCCCGCACCGTCCGGCTGCTGTCCTCGCCCGGCACCGAGCCCGGCGACCTCACCCGCCCCGGGCACGTGTTCCCGCTGCGCGCGGTCGAGGGCGGCGTGCTGGTGCGCCCCGGCCACACCGAGGCCGCCGTCGACCTGGCCCGGCTCGCCGGACTGCCGCCGGCCGGTGCGATCGCCGAGGTGGTCAACGACGACGGCACCATGGCCCGGCTGCCCGAGCTGGTCGCCTTCGCCCGCGAGCACGGCCTCGCGATCATCTCCATCGAGGACCTGATCGCCTACCGTCGCCGCACCGAACTGCACGTCGACCGGGCCGCCGTGACCGCCCTGCCCACCGTCCACGGCGAGTTCACGGCCGTCGGCTACCAGGGCACCATCGACGGCGTCGAGCACATCGCGCTGGTGGCCGGCGGCCTCGGCGCGGACGGCCGGCTGCCCGAGGGCGAGGACGTCGTGGTCCGGGTCCACTCCGAGTGCCTGACCGGCGACGTCTTCGGCTCGCTGCGCTGCGACTGCGGCCCCCAGCTGGAGGCCTCGCTGCACAAGGTCGCGGAGTCCGGCCGCGGCGTGGTGCTCTACCTGCGCGGCCATGAGGGCCGGGGGATCGGCCTGGCCCACAAGCTGCGCGCCTACGAACTCCAGGAGCAGGGGCGCGACACCGTCGACGCCAACCTCGACCTCGGCCTGCCGGCCGACGCCCGCGACTACAGCATCGCGGCGCAGATGCTGGTGGACCTCGGCGTCCGCTCGCTCACCCTGCTCACCAACAACCCGGAGAAGCTCACCGCGCTCACCGAGCACGGTCTCAAGGTCAAGGGGCGCGAAGCGGTCGAGATCGCGCCGGGTGAGCACAACCTGCGCTACCTGCGCACCAAGCGCGACCGGATGGGCCACGACCTGCCCGGCCTCGACTCCTGAACCCTCCCCACGCCTCACGCACCACGCCCCACGCCTCACGCACCACGCCCCACCACGACGGACAGGAAGAACGAACATGAGCGGCCACGGAGCCCCCGAGCTGACCATCGACGGCGCCGCCGACCTCAAGGTCGCCGTCGTCGCCGCCCAGTGGCACGACGTCGTGATGAACGGCCTGCTGGACGGTGCCCACCGGGCGCTCAAGGAACTGGGCGTCACCGAGCCGACCGTGCTGCGCGTCCCCGGCACCTTCGAGCTGCCGGTCGCCGCCAAACGCCTCGCCGACCACGGCTACGACGCGGTCGTCGCCCTCGGCGTGGTGATCCGCGGCGGCACCCCGCACTTCGACTACGTCTGCCAGGCGGCCACCGCCGGCCTCACCCAGGTGACCGTCGACACCGGCGTCCCGGTCGGCTTCGGCGTGCTGACCTGCGACAACGAGGAGCAGGCACTCGACCGCGCCGGCCTGCCCGGCTCCGCGGAGGACAAGGGCCACGAGGCCGTCACCGCCGCCGTCGCGACCGCCGCGGTGCTGCGCGCCGCGCTCTGAGCGCACCGCCCCGACCCGGACCGTGGACGTCCAACGGACTGTCCACGGTCCGGGACCGTTTACCGCCGGTCAGCCCGCACGCCGTAAGGTGAGTCCCATCATGGCTTCGAAGACATTCGAGGAGCTCTTCGCCGAGCTCCAGCAGAAGGCCGCCACCGGCGACCCCTCGTCCTCCCGTACCGCGCAGCTCGCCCAGCAGGGCGTCCATGCGATCGGCAAGAAGGTCGTCGAGGAGGCCGCCGAAGTCTGGATGGCCGCCGAGTTCCAGACGGACGAGCAGACCGCCGAGGAGATCTCACAGCTCCTGTACCACGTTCAGGTGATGATGATCGCCCGCGGGCTGACGCTCGACGACGTCTACAAGTACCTCTAAACCCGAACCGCACGCCCCTCCCCACAGGTAAGGAACCAACCTCCCATGCTGCGCATCGCCGTCCCCAACAAGGGTTCTCTCTCGGGTCCCGCGGCGGAGATGCTCCATGAGGCCGGCTACCGCCAGCGGAAGGACCCCAAGGAGCTCGTCCTCGTCGACCCGAACAACGAGGTCGAGTTCTTCTTCCTGCGCCCGCGCGACATCGCCGTCTACGTCGGCTCCGGCCGCCTGGACATCGGCATCACCGGCCGCGACCTGCTGCTGGACTCGCACTCCAACGCCGAAGAGGTGCTCGCGCTCGGCTTCGCCGCGTCGACCTTCCGCTTCGCCCGCCCCGAAGGCGTGGCCGTCGAGGACGTCAAGGGCCTGGAGGGCCTGCGGATCGCGACCTCCTACACCGGCCTGGTCGAGCAGCACCTCGCCGACCACGGCGTGAAGGCGACCGTCACCAAGCTGGACGGCGCGGTGGAGACCGCGGTGCAGCTGGGCGTCGCCGACGTGATCGCCGACGTGGTGGAGACCGGCACCAGCCTGCGCAACGCCGGCCTGGAGGTGTTCGGCGAGCCGATCCTGATCTCGGACGCCGTGGTGATCCGCCCCAAGGGCGCGGGCGAGGACACCAGGGTGGACCAGTTCCTGCGCCGCCTCCAGGGCGTGCTGGTGGCCCGCCGCTACGTGCTGATGGACTACGACATCCGCGCCGAGAAGGTCGGTGCCGCCGTGGCGCTCACCCCCGGCCTGGAGTCGCCGACCGTCTCCCCGCTGCACACCGAGGGCTGGGTGGCGGTGCGCTCGATGGTGCTCCGCAAGGAGGCCCAGCAGATCATGGACGACCTGTGGGGCATCGGCGCCCGGGCCATCCTGGTCACCAACATCCACGCCTGCCGCCTCTGAACCGGTGCGGCGGCGACCTCGCCCGCCGTGGTGCGGGTAAGGAACGGTTGAATGGGGCGGGGACGCTGACCGGCGTCCCCGCCCTTCGTCCGGATCCGCCCGCTGCCCGGAACCGTCGTTCCCGGGAACGACCGTTCCCCCGAACCACCCCACCGGAGACCCCACGTGTCCACGCCGCCCGTCGAGTTCCCCGTCACCTGGGCGCCGCGCCGCACCCGCGCCGTGCTGCTGCCGGTCTGCGCGCTGCTGGTGGTGCTGTTCGCCGTGATGGCCGTGGCGCTCCCGGAGAACTGGCAGCTCAACGACCGGATCATGATGGCGGGCAGCGGCGTGCTGTTCGCGTGCGTGGGCCTGATGCTGGCCCGCCCCCGGGTGAGCGCCGACGCGCAGGGCGTGACGGTGGTCAACTTCGTCCGCAGCCGCCGGCTCACCTGGGCCGAGATCGTCCGGGTCAACTTCCGCCAGGGCGACCCGTGGGCCACCCTCGACCTGGCCGACGGCACCTCGCTCGCCGCGGTCGGCATCCAGTCCGGCGTCGGCAAGGACCAGGCGATCGCGCACGCCCGCGCCCTGCGCGACCTGGTCGAGCACCACGCCGGGGCCTGAGCCCCGCAGCGCCGCCGCCGGTCGGCGCCCGCCCGTTCCACACCGGCACCGCCGGCCCGCCGACACCCCTCCGGTCCCCGCCGGGCCTGCGAATCCTCGGCCCGGCGGGTCCGAACACTCTTCCTACCATCGTCCGGGTATGGTCTACGCTGGTAAAAGCAGGGCAAAACTTCCGTCCTGCCCGAAAGACGACTTGAGGAGTGACTTCCCCCCTCGATGGACGATCCGTCCGGTAGTACCTGCGCCGCCCACCTTCCTGTCAGCGGAAGGCAGGCGGCACTGTGATCACCGCCTGGCTGCTGTTGCTCGCAGCCCTCCTGCTGATCCTCGCCAACGGCCTGTTCGTGGCCGCCGAGTTCGCCTTCGTGACCGTCGAGCGCGGGGCTGTCGAACGCTCCGCCGAGGCCGGAGACGCCAAGTCCGTCCGCGTCTCCCGGGCCCTGCGGCACCTCTCGTTCGAACTCTCCGGCGCCCAGCTCGGCATCACCGTCACCTCGCTGGTGGTCGGCATGCTCGCCGAGCCGGCGCTGTCCACCCTGCTCAGCCCCGTCATGACCGGGATCGGCGTGCCCGAGTCGGCCGCCCGCGGCGTCGCCGTGGTCGTCGGCATGGTGCTCGCCACCGTGGTGCAGATGGTGATCGGCGAGCTGGTCCCGAAGAACTGGGCGATCTCCCGCCCGCTCCAGGTGGCCCGCGCGGTCGCCGCCCCGCACATGGCCTTCTCCTTCGCCTGCCGCCCGCTGATCAGCTTCCTCAACGGGGCGGCCGACCGGACGGTCCGCGCCTTCGGCGTCGAGCCGCAGGAGGAGCTGGACCACGCCCGGACCCCGGCCGAGCTGGTCTCGCTGGCCCGCCACTCGGCCAAGGCCGGCGCGATAGACGAGGAGTCGGCGACCCTGTTCGTCCGCACCCTGGGCCTGGGCGAGCTGACCGCCGAGTCCGTGATGACCCCGCGGATCGACGTCGCCTCCCTCCAGGGCGACGCCACCGCCTCCGACGTGATCAACCTGACCCGGGCCACCGGCCTGTCCCGCTTCCCGGTCTACACCCACAGCCTGGACGAGGTCACCGGCATCGTGACCCTCAAGGACGCCCTCGCCGTCCCGGCCGCCCGGCGCGGCCTGGTCCGGGTGAGCGAGCTCACCTCGCCGCCGCTGCTGGTGCCCGAGACCCTGCCCGCCGAGCGGCTGCTCGACCAGCTGCGCCGCCTCCAGCCGATGGCCATCGTGGTCGACGAGTACGGCGGCACCGCCGGTGTCGTCACCGTCGAGGACATCGTCGAGGAGATCGTCGGCGAGGTGCAGGACGAGCACGACCCCGCCGACCGCCCCGAGCTGCTCCCGCTGCCCCCGGTGGACGGCCTGCCGGCCTGGGAGGCCGAGGGCCGCGCCCGGATCGACCAGCTGGAGGCGATCGGCCTGATCGCCCCGGACGGCCCGTACGAGACGCTGGCCGGCCTGGTCGCCGACCTGCTCGGCAAGCTGCCCGAGGTCGGCGAGCAGGCGGAGCTGCCGGGCTGGCGCTTCACCGTGACGGGTGTCGACCGGCACCGCACCAGCCAGGTCCGGGTCGAGCGCACCAGCGCGCCGGCCTCGTTCGGAGACGACCAGGAGAACGCCCGATGACCGCGCTCCAACTGGCCGTCGCCGTCCTGCTCCTGCTCGGGAACGCCTTCTTCGTCGGCGCCGAGTTCGCCGTCGTCTCGGTGCGCCGCAGCCAGATCGAACCGCTCGCCGAGGCCGGCCACAAGCGTGCCCGCACCGTGCTGCACGCGCTGTCCAACGTGTCCGCGATGCTGGCCGCCGCCCAGCTCGGCATCACCGTCTGCTCGCTGGGCCTCGGCGCCCTGGCCGAGCCGACCATCGCCAGTCTGCTGGAGGGCCCGTTCCACGCGATCGGCGTCCCGTCCGGTCTGATGCACCCGCTCTCGTACGGCATCTCGCTGGCCGTCGTGGTCTTCCTGCACATGGTGATGGGCGAGATGGTGCCCAAGAACATGGCCATGGCGGGCCCGGAGAAGGCCGCGCTCTGGCTCGGCCCGCCGCTGGACCGGCTGGCCCGCTGGCTGGCCCCGGTGATCAGCCTGCTGAACGCCATCGCCAACGGTGTGCTGCGGCTGTTCCGGGTCGAGCCCAAGGACGAGGTCGAGTCGGTGTTCACCACCGAGCAGCTGATGTACCTGCTGGTCGACTCCCGGGACGCCGGCCTGCTCGACGAGGGCCGTCAGGAGCGCCTGGAGGACGCCCTGGAGCTGGGCCACCGCCCGGTCACCGAGGTGCTGCTCAAGCCCGAGCAGCTCGTCACCGTGGACACCAAGGTGACCGCCGCGGAGGTCGAGGAACTCGCCCTGCGCACCGGCTTCTCGCGCTTCCCGGTCACCGACGGCGACCCGGCCGGCCACGGCTACCTGGGCTACCTGCACCTCAAGGACATCCTCGACGTGGAGGACCCGTCCGCGCCCGTCCCGGCCCGGCTGTGGCGTCCGATCACGGTGCTGCGCGGCAGCCTCCCGCTGGACGACGCGCTCGGCGCGATGCGCCGGGCGACCTGCCACCTGGCCGCCGTGCTGGACCAGGACGGCCGCACGCTCGGTGTGGTCATGCTGGAGGACGTGCTGGAGGAGCTGGTCGGCGAGATGCACGACCCGGACCACCGCTCCGCCGCCTGAGGTTCCCCCTTCCGCTGACGGCGTGTCCGCCGCGGGCGATTCTGCTCTCGGCGTTCAGCCGTTCCCATGCCGACCACCCTGGGCGCAGGGTGGTCGGCATGAGGCTTCTCCTGCTGGGTGGAACGAATTTCGTCGGACGGGTCGTCGCCGAGGAGGCGCTGGTCAGGGGATGGGAGGTGACGGCCCTCAACCGGGGTACGCAGCCCGCGCCCGCGGGCGTGACCGCACTGCTGGGCGACCGCACCGCCGAGGGCGGGCTCGCGGCGCTGGCCACGGGGGAGTGGGACGCGGTGGTGGACACCTGGTCCGGAGCCCCGACGGCGGTGCGCGACAGTGCCCGGCTGCTGGCCGGCCGGGTCGGCCACTACGCGTACGTCTCCAGCCGGTCGGTGTACGACTACCCGCTGGCGCGCGGGGCGGACGAGTCGGCGAAGGTGGTCGAGTCGTCCCCGGACGCGGAGGGCGAGGTGCCCTACGCCGAGGCCAAGCGCGGGGCCGAACTGGCCCTGGAGGCGGAGTTCGGCGGGCGCGCCCTGCTCGCCCGGGCCGGGCTGATCCTCGGCCCGCACGAGAACATCGGCCGGCTGCCCTGGTGGCTGAACCGGATCGCCCGGGGCGGCCCGGTGCTCGCCCCCGGCCCGTACGATCTGCCGCTGCAGTACATCGACGTCCGCGACCTCGCGGGCTGGCTCCTGGACGCGTCGGCGGCCCGGCTCGGCGGCGCGTGCAACGTGGTCAGCCCGGCGGGCCACACCACGACGGGCGAGCTGCTGGAGGCCTGCGTGCGGGTCACCGGTTCGGACGCGGACCTGCGCTGGACCGACCCCGAGCGCATCCTGGCGGCCGGCGTCGAGCCGTGGACGGAGCTGCCGATCTGGCTGGCGCCCGGAGAGCTGAACGACTTCCTGCACGGCGCGTCCGTGGACCGGGCGGTCGCCGCCGGGCTGCGCTGCCGGCCGGTGGGCGAGACGGTCGAGGACACCTGGGCCTGGCTGCGGTCGATCGGCGGCGTCGCCCCGCGGCGCGCCGACCGGCCGAAGGTCGGACTCGACCCCGAGCGCGAGGCCGAGCTGCTCCGGGGCTGATCCCGGCGCGATCCCGGGGAGCTGGTCTCAGCCGCGGCCGTCGATCAGCTCCCCGTAGGCCTGGACGAGGTCGGGCAGGCGCAGGGTCGCCAGGTCCTCCCGGCCCGGCGGCTCGCGCAGCAGTGAGAGCCGCAGGTCCCGGTAGGCGCAGGACTTCTCGTAGAGGGTGCGGATGAACCGGCCGTTCCCGAGTTCGTCGATCCAGCCCTCGCGGACCACGTGGGCGCAGATGCTGGCCAGTTCCTCGGCCGCGTCCTCGTCCCAGCCGTCGCCGTCCCGGCCGGCCAGCGCGGCGCCGATCGCGGTCAGCTCGTTCGGGCGGTAGCTGGGGAAGTCGACCCGGGTGGTGAAGCGGGAGTTGAGGCCGGGGTTGGTGGCGAGCAGCCGGTTCATGCCCTCGGGGTAGCCGGCCAGGATCACCACCAGACGGTCGCGGTTGTCCTCGGCGCGTTTCAGCAGCACCTGTAGGGCCTCGTCGCCGTAGGCGTCGCCCTTGGTGTAGCCGGAGTTGGAGAGGCTGTACGCCTCGTCGATGAACAGCACGCCGTCCAGCGCCGAATCGATCAGCTCGTTCGCCTTGACCGCGGTCTGGCCGAGGAACTCGCCGACCAGGTCGGCCCGTTGGGCCTCCACCAGGTGGTCGCCGGAGAGCAGTCCGAGGGCGTGGAAGACCCGGCCGAGGATCCGGGCCACGGTGGTCTTGCCGGTGCCGGAGGGGCCGGAGAAGACGAAGTGGCGCTTGGGCGGCTGGACCGGCAGGCCCTGCGCGGCCCGGAGTCTGGACATCCGCAGCTGCGCCGACAGCGCCCGCACCTGGCGCTTGACCGGCTCCAGGCCCACCATCAGCGAGAGTTCCGCCAGCGCCGCGTCCAACTCGCGCTCGTCGTCGACCGGTTGGGTGGCGGGCAGTGGAGCGGTGCGGGGCTGGGCCTCGGCGCGGACCGGCGCCGGCAGCGGGGTGGCGGAGCCGCCCGGCGAACCCGACCGCTCGCCGGCCGCCTGCGGCGCGGGGTCCGCCGTGGAGGCGTCGCCCGGGCCGGGCCCCGTGAGAAACCCGACGCCCTCGACGAATCCGACCCCGCCGGTGTACCCGGCGCCCTCGGTGAACCCGGGGGCCGCGTCGCCGAAGCCCCCCGCCGTGGCGTACCCGGCCCCGTCCTGGAAGTCCGCCTCGTCCGCCTCGTCCGTCTCGTCCGTCTCGTCCGCCTCGTCCGGCGCGGTGTCCTCGTACCCGGCCGACCGCCCGCCCGCCGGCAGGCCGCCGTCCAGCAGGGCGTCCGGCAGGTCGTCCGCCAACCCGTCCTCCGCCGCGATCGCGGCCAGCCGCGCGGCGGTGTCCATGAACACCGGATCGGCCCGGTGCACCGCCCGGTAGAGCGGCAGCGCGGCCGCACTGCGCCCGGCCCCCTCGTACGCCCGGGCCAGCCAGTACCGCAGCTCCTTGCGCTGGGGCTGCTCGGAGCGGCAGCGGGCCAGCGAGGCGGCCAGCGGCGCCTGCGCCTGGGCGCACATGTCCAGCCGGACCCGTGCCATGCCGGCGAACAACCCGGCCTCGATGCCGAGCAGCGGGTCGTCCAGCAGCCGGTCGGTGTCCCGGATCAACTGCTCCCAGTCCTTGAGCAGATAGGACCGGCAGGCGTACAGGAACTGGGCGGACGGGTCCTCGCTGGGCGCCGGGCACTGTTCCAGCGCCCGGTCCAGCTCGGCCAGGTGGCGGCCGTCCAGCCAGTGCGAGGCGTGCGCCAGGGCCAGGTCGCGGGCGTCCTCCAGGACGGGCTGCACCCACCAGCCCAGCCAGTACCAGGAACTGAGCGGGCGGCGGTGGCGCCGCCGCTGCTCGCCGAACCGCTTCTGGTTGCGGTACATGGCCAGCAGCGCCGCCGAGGTGTCGCTGCGCAGCGCGTGCAGGCCGAGCCAGGCGTCGGCCATGCCCGGGTCCAGCCGGACGGCCGCGCGGAACTCCTCCTCGGCACGGGCGTACGCGCCCGCCGTGTACGCGTCCATGGCACGCAGCCACGCGCGTTCGGCGAGCCGGTCCGGGCCGCCCGCGTTGCTGTCCGAACTGTCCACCGTCGTCACTCACGCCCCCCGCGGCTTGGCCCGGGGCTCGGTGGCAGGTCGCCTGCGTGCAGCCGGGCCGGTGGTCGAAAGCCCCCGGGCGCATCTGCGCCTGCGAGGAATCGTACCGGCGTGGCGCTGATCCGGAAGGGCGCCCACGGAGTCAAATGCGATCGTGTGAGCGGTCGTTGAGCGGGTGGGGGCCTGGACCGGGGGTGCGGGAGCGCGATTCGGAAAGGACCGGACGGCGCCCCCGGCTCACGGGGGAACAAGCCGGGGACGCCGGGTCCGAGGCGGCCGGAACATCCCGTTCCGGCGGCTGAGGAGAACCTAAATCCTGGCGACAGCGCAGGTCAAGGGCTTGTTGAAGGTTCACCCACGGTGCCCGGCGTGATTCGCCCGGTCACCCCGTCGACCCGCGTCCCGGCGAACGGACGGCTCGGATCCGCGGCGAAATGCGCCGATTCGGCCCGGGCCCAGCCGGCCCAGAACTCGGCCAGATCCGGCCCGTCCCGCTGCTCGCCGCGCCGCCGGGCCGAGGCGGCGTCCAACTCCAGCCAGATCACCCGGGCCAGCCACGGCCGCACCGCCCGCCGTCCGGCGCCGACGCCCTCCACCAGCACCACCGGGGCGACCGGCACCGCGGCCGTGCCCGCGAAGCGGCGCAGCGTCCAGTCGTACACCCGGTACGCGCCGTCCCGGCCGGCCGCCAGCGGCTCCAGCACCTGTTCGCGCAGCCGCCCGGTCCAGCCGAAGGGCTCGGCGTGGGTGGCCAGGTCGTCGAGGTGGACCACCGGCGCCCCGCCGAGCGCCGCCGCCAGCCGCCCGGCGAAGGTCGTCTTGCCCGAGCCCGCGTGCCCGTCCACCGCGACCAGCCGCACCGGCCCGCAGGAGGGCGGCAGCGCGCGCAGCTCCGCCGCGAGCGAGGCCACCGCGTCGCCGGGAACGGGTGGAAGGGCGGGGGAGAGGGGTCGGGAAGCAGCCACAACGGCAACCCTACGGTGCCGTAGCCCACCAGTCCGTCCAGTTACTCCTGGGTGATCGTGACGGCGGCGCGGGTTTCCGGCATACTCGCATCGCCATGCCTGTGAACGGCCGTTCACCGTAATCCGGTGCCGGTCGGGCCGACCTGCCACACCCGCGCCGGACCAGCCACACCACGCTCCGGTGCCCGATCGAGGAGGCGACCGCCGCCATGACCCCGTCCCCAGCGAAAGCCGTGGAGCGCCAGCTGCCCAGCGAGGAGGCCCACGAGCTGCTGAGCCTCACCCGGGACCTGGTCCAGCGCGAGCTGCAGCCCCGCGCGGCCGAGGACGAGGCCGCCGGCCGCTTCCCGCGGGAGGTCTTCCGCACCCTCGGCGAGGCCGGCCTGCTCTCCCTCCCCTACGACGAGAAGTACGGCGGCGGCGGGCAGCCCTACGAGGTGTACCTGCAGGTGCTGGAGGAGCTGGCGGCCGGCTGGCTGGCCGTCGGCCTCGGGGTGAGCGTGCACACCCTCTCCTGCCACGCGCTGGCCGGCTTCGGCACCGAGGAGCAGCGCGGCCGGTGGCTGCCCGGAATGCTCTCCGGCGAGCAGCTCGGCGCCTACTGCCTCTCCGAACCGCAGTCCGGTTCGGACGCGGCCGCGCTGCGCACCCGCGCCGACCTCGACGGCGACGCGTACGTGGTGAACGGCACCAAGGCGTGGATCACCCACGGCGGCCGGGCGGACTTCTACAGCGCCCTGGTGCGCACCGGCGACGAGGGCTCCAAGGGCATCAGCTGCCTGCTCGTCCCGGGCGACGCGCAGGGCCTGTCGGCCGCCCCGCCGGAGCACAAGATGGGCATGCGCTCCTCGCCGACCGCGCAGCTGCACTTCGACGGCGCCCGGGTCTCCCGCGACCGGCTGATCGGCGAGGAGGGCCAGGGCTTCCAGATCGCGCTCGCCGCACTGGACTCCGGCCGCCTCGGCATCGCCGCCTGCGCGGTCGGCGTCGCCCAGGCCGCGCTCGACCTCGCGGTCGACTACGCGCGCACCCGCCGTCAGTTCGGCCGCCCGATCGCCGACTTCCAGGGCCTGTCCTTCATGCTCGCCGACATGGCCACCCAGATCGAGGCCGGGCGGGCGCTCTACCTGTCCGCCGCCCGGCTGCGGGACGCGGGCCTGCCGTTCTCCAAGGAGGCGGCGATGGCCAAGCTGTTCTGCACCGACGCGGTGATGCGGGTGACCACCGACGCGGTCCAGGTGCTCGGCGGCTACGGCTACACGCAGGACTTCCCGGCCGAGCGCTACATGCGCGAGGCGAAGGTGCTGCAGATCGTCGAGGGCACCAACCAGATCCAGCGCCTGGTGATCGGCCGTCACCTCACCAGGGGCTGAGCCCCCCCACAAACGGCCTCCGGCCGTCACTCCAGGGTGCGGAGTGACGGCCGGAGGCGTCTTCGATCCTGTGTCAACCCGCCTGCGCGGGCGGGCGGATCAGCAACCCGCCCGCGCGGGCCGGCGGATCAGCGCCGGACCAGGCGGCGGCGCTGCTCGGGGATGGCCGAGATGGCCGAGATGACCGGGACGGCCGGGGCGACGACGGCGGTCCGCGTCGGCCGGTGCGCCACCGCGTGCGAGAACGGCTGGGTGCGCCAGTCGAGTTCGGTGGGGAGCCTGAACAGCGCGTCGAGCACGCCGGGTTGGGCGTCCTCCGGGGTCTCCACCTCGGCGAGGTCGTCGGTCGGCGTGCCCGAACCCGGGCACAGCGCGGGGGTGAAGGGGTTCCAGGCGGTCGGCAGCAGCGCGTGCTGCGGCAGCCGCTCCTCGTCGGCCACCAGGGCGATCGGGCGGCGGCACTCGGGGCAGTGCACCCGGAAGATGTCCCAGGTCTCGGCCTCGCCCGGGTCGATGCCCGGGACGTGGCCGTGATCGACCGCGAGGTCGTCGCGGCCGGTCGTATCGTCGGTCTCGTCGGCGCCCAGGGCACGCTGGTCAGTCGGCATGAGGATCCCCCTCGGATCGGGCCCGGCGTGGTCGCCCGGGGCCACAACCAGCACTTCCCTCCGATTCGGGCTCATAACCCTGCGGTCCGGTGCACCGTGATGCACCGGGTGTGTCCTTGGCCACATCCACTGCCACATTCGCCTGGCATTTGCCCGCGTGACACCTGCGGGCACCCGATGTGACACCGCGTGCGCCCCCCGTGCCCCCGACCGGGTAGGTTTGCGCACTGTGGAGGATCTCGACCAACGCATCGTCCAGCTGCTCCTAGAGGACGGCCGGATGAGCTACACGGACCTGGGCAAGGCCACCGGCCTGTCCACCTCGGCGGTGCACCAGCGGGTGCGCCGCCTCGAACAGCGCGGGGTGATCCGCGGCTACACCGCGATCATCGACCCCGACGCCGTCGACCTGGCACTGACCGCGTTCATCTCGGTCAAGCCCTTCGACCCCAGCGCCCCGGACGACACCCCCGAACGGCTGGCCGGCCTGCCCGAGATCGAGGCCTGCCACAGCGTCGCCGGCGACGAGAACTACATCCTCAAGGTGCGCGTCGGCGCCCCCGGAGACCTGGAGGACCTGCTCGCCCGCATCCGCAGCGCCGCCGGCGTCTCCACCCGCACCACCGTCGTCCTCTCCACCCCCTACGAGGCGCGACCCCCGAGGCTCTGAGGACGAACCCCGCAGGTGCAGACTTAGCGGCATGACCGAACGCACTTCCCGGACCGTCCTGCTGCGCGGCGGCGCCGTCTACAGCCCCGCCGACCCCTTCGCCACCGCGATGCTCGTCGAGGGCGAGCACATCGCCTGGGTCGGCAGCGACGGCGCCGCCGAGGCGTACGCCGCCACCGCCGACGAGATCGTCGACCTGGACGGCGCCCTGGTCACCCCCGCCTTCGTCGACGCCCACGTGC
This sequence comes from Kitasatospora sp. NPDC087271, assembly GCF_044744605.1. NCBI lineage: Bacteria > Bacillati > Actinomycetota > Actinomycetes > Kitasatosporales > Streptomycetaceae > Kitasatospora > Kitasatospora sp. NPDC087271. Next base: position 303,758 of record NZ_JBIUYQ010000005.1, on the reverse strand, counting down.
ACGCCACCGCCACCGGCCTGGCGCTCACCGGCCTCGACCTCACCGGCAGCCCCTCGCTGGCCGACGCCCTCGCCGCCGTCACCGCCTTCGTCGACGCCCGGCCCGAGCCCGGCGGGGTGCTCATCGGCCACGGCTGGGACGAGACCGGCTGGCCCGAGGGCCGCCCGCCCACGCTCGCCGAACTCGACGCCGCCGCCCGCGGCGCCGCGCTCTACCTCTCCCGCACCGACGTGCACTCCGCGCTCGCCACCACCGCGCTGCGCACCCTCGCCCCCGGCCTGGCCGAGCGCCCCGGCCACGCCGCGGACGGCCCGCTCACCAAGGACGCCCACCACGCCGTCCGGCGGACCGCGCTCGCCCACCTCACCCCCGAGCAGCGCGGCCGCGCCCAGCGCGCCACCCTCGCCCGCGCCGCCGAACTCGGCATCGGCGCGCTGCACGAGTGCGCCGGCCCGGAGATCTCCTCCGAGGCCGACCTGGCCGCCCTGCTGGCCCTCGCCGCCGAGGGTGAAGGCCCCGAAGTCTTCGGCTACTGGGGCGAGTTGGGCGGCGTCGAGACGGCCCGCCGGCTCGGCGCGGTGGGCGCCGGCGGCGACCTCTTCGCGGATGGCGCGCTGGGCTCGCACACCGCCTGCCTGCACACCCCCTACGCCGACGCCGAGCACACCGGCACCGCCTACCTGACCGCCGAGCAGGTCGCCGACCACGTCGCCGCCTGCACCGAGGCCGGGCTCCAAGCCGGCTTCCACGCCATCGGCGACGCGGCCGTGGCCGCCGTCCTGGACGGCGTCCGGGCGGCCGGGGAGCGGGTCGGCGCCGGGCGGGTCAAGGCGCTGCGCCACCGCGTCGAGCACGCCGAGGCGCTGGACGACGAGTCCGTCGCCGCCTTCGCCGAGCTCGGCCTCACCGCCTCCGTCCAGCCCGCCTTCGACGCCGCCTGGGGCGGCCCGGACGGCATGTACGTCCAGCGCCTCGGCGCCGAGCGGGCCGCCGCGCTCAACCCCTTCGCCGCCCTGCTGCGGGCCGGTGTGCCGCTGGCCTTCGGCTCGGACGCCCCGGTCACCCCGCTCGACCCCTGGGGCACCGTCCGCGCGGCCGCCTTCCACCAGACCCTGGACCACCGGATCTCCGTCCGCGCGGCCTTCACCGCGCACACCCGCGGCGGCTGGCGCGCGATCGGCCGCGACCAGGACGGCGTGCTCGTGCCCGGCGCCGTCGCCAGCTACGCGATCTGGGCCGCCGACGAACTGGTCGTCCAGGCCCCGGACTCCCGGGTGGCGGGCTGGTCCACCGACCCGCGCTCCGGCACCCCGGGCCTGCCCGACCTCACCCCCGGCCACCCGCTGCCGGCCTGCCTGCGCACCGTCGTCCGCGGCCGCACCGTCCACCGCGCCGCCGAGTAGAGCCGAGCAGAGCCGAGCAGACCCGCGTGAACCCGGCCGAAGCGGCGGCCCGGCGGCCGTGGGGCGACCCCCGGGACGACCGCCCCGCTGGTCCCCGCCGGCTTCACCGTCCCCCGCGAGCTGCCCGCCCCGGACTTCCGCCCGGAGCCCCTGGGCGGGCAGCACCATGCCGCCGACCCCGCCGCCCGGTCGGGGGCGTGTGCGGCAAGGCCCGCCGGGCCGTGAGCCGCTGACCCTGCTACCACCCTGACCTCACGCTTCCCTGACCTTCCGGGGTACCTTCTTCGGACAGCGTCCGAACAGCAAGATCCAGGAAGATGGTGCGCCGGTGGCCATGCCCGTCACCCAGGAGCGGCCGGGGGCCGCACCCGAGCCGGCGGAGTCGGCGCCCAGGCCCGGCCGGGCCGCCCGCGCCGTCGCCAAGGTCCGGGCGGGCCTTCCCCGCACCGGCCTCGCGGCCCTGGCGGGTCTGCTGCTCGCACTCGCCTTCCCGCCCTTCGACCTGTGGCCGCTGTCGCTGCTCGGCGTCGCCGCGCTGTCCCTGCTCACCCGGGGCCGCACCGTCCGCCAGGCGGCCTGGACGGGCTTCGCCTTCGGCCTGCCGTTCTTCCTGCTGCTGCTCAGCTGGCTGCGGGTGGTCGGCTGGGACGCGACGGTCGGCCTGTCGGTCGTGGAGGCGCTGTTCCTGGCCGTCCTCGGCGGCGGTCTGGCCCTCACCTCCCGGCTGCCGGCCTGGCCGCTCTGGGCGGCCTGCCTGTGGATCACCCAGGAGTGGGCGCGCGACCGGCTGCCGTTCGGCGGCTTCCCGTGGGGGCGGCTGGCCTTCGCCAACACCGCGACCCCGTTCACGCCGCTGGCCGCGCTCGGCGGCGCACCGCTGGTGACCTTCGCGGTCGCCCTCTCGGGAGCCCTGCTCGCCGGCGCCGCGCTGCGCGTGCGCGGGCCGCGCAAGACGCCCCGGGCCGCCGCGCTGGCGGGGCTGGGCGCGGTGGCCGCGCTGCTGGCCGGGTACCTGGTGCCGGTGCCGACCGCGCCGGCCGACACCGTGAAGGTCGCCATCGTCCAGGGCAACGTGCCCAACCCGGGCATGGACTTCCTGGGCCGCCCGATGATGGTCCTCAACAACCACGCGACGGCGACCGAGCGGCTGGCCGCGGACATCGCCGCCGGCAAGGTCGAGCGCCCCGACATCGTGATCTGGCCGGAGAACTCCTCCGACCTGGACCCGTTCAGCGACCCGCTCGCCTACCAACGCATCGACCAGGCCGTGAAGACGGTCGGCGTGCCCACCCTGGTCGGCACCCTGGTGGACGGCCCGGACGCGCAGCACGTCCAGAACGAGGGCATCGTCTGGGACCCGAAGACCGGCCCCGGCGCCTCCTACACCAAGCAGCACCCCGTCCCGTTCGGGGAGTACGTGCCGTTCCGCGCCCAGCTGATGAAGGTGATCACCCGGCTCCAGCGGGTCGCCCGGGACTTCTACCCCGGCGACCACAACGGCGTCATGCAGCTCGGCCCGGCCCGGATCGGCGACGTGATCTGCTTCGAGGTCGCCTACGACGAGATCGTCCGCGACACCGTGGACAGCGGCGCCCGCGTCCTGGTGGTCCAGACCAACAACGCGACCTATGCCAAGACCGGCCAGCCCGAGCAGCAGCTCGCGATGAGCCGGCTGCGCGCGGTCGAGCACGGCCGGGCCGTGCTGATCGCCGCCACCAGCGGCATCAGCGCGGTGATCGCCCCGGACGGCACGGTCCAGCAGCGCACCGAGGAGCTGACCGCGGCCGAGCTGTCGGCGGTCGTCCCGCTGCGCGACGGCACCACGGTCGCCGACCGGGTCGGCGCCGCGCCGGAGTGGACGCTGGCCCTCGCGGGCCTGCTGGCCTGCGGCGCGGGCGTGCTGGTCGGCCGCCGACGGAAGGCCGGCGCCGGAACACCGGCCGCGGGGGAATCGTTGGACCAGGTGGTGCCGTAGCCGGCCCGGACCTCCCGTGCGGCGCGCAGAGCACTGCTTGGAGTGGATTCGTACCGTGACCCAGCAAGCTACCCCCGCCCGTCCGGCCCCGCGCGGCAAGCTCCGCCGGGTGCTGCCGCTGCTGATCACCGCCTGGCTGGTGCTGGAGATCTGGCTGCTGGTCCAAGTGGGCTCGTGGCTGGGTGGATTCGTCGTCGTGCTGCTGCTCGTCGCGGGCGCGCTGATCGGCGGTTCGCTGATCAAGCGGGCCGGGCTGAAGGCGCTGTCCGCGGCGATCGAGCAGAGCAAGGACCCGAAGTCCGAGCAGCCCGAGACCGGCACCAGCCTGACGGTGCTGGCGGGCCTGCTGCTGATCGTCCCGGGCTTCCTGTCGGACCTGGTGGCGCTCACCCTGCTGTTCCCGCCCACCCGGGCGCTCTGGCGGGCCGGTGGCCGCCGGGTGGCCGACAAGGCGCTGCGCAGCACCGTCGCCGCCGGGGCGGACCCGTTCGCGGACGCGATGCGGCTGCAGGAGCAGCTGCGCATCCACCGCCCGGACGGCAAGGTGATCCAGGGCGAGGTGGTGGAGCCCGGTGATGGCCCGCGCGGTCCGCAGGGCCCGGACACCACCTACCGCCCGCCGATCTCGGGCTGACCGCCCCTCCCGGGAACGCGAGAGCCGGCCTCGCCTCGCCTTCCCGGGAGCGCGCGGGAACGCGAGGCGGGAACGCGAAAGGGACCCTGGTGACCAGGGTCCCTTTTCGCGTCCTCCCGCCGTGGCGGGAGCGAGGTCAGGCGCTCTTGCGGGTGTCCCGCGGGTGTACCGCGAGGTTCATTCCGCCGGAGCGGAGCACGGCCAGTCGCTCGGCCAGTACCTCCTCCAGTTCCTCACGGGTCCGGCGCTCCATCAGCATGTCCCAATGGGTACGCGTCGGCTTGACCTTCTTCTCTTCCGGCTCGTCGCCGTCGAGAAGTACCGCCTCCTGGCCACAGAAGCGGCATTCCCAGGCCTGGGGGATCTCCGCCTCGACCGAGAAAGGAACCTCGAATCGGTGTCCGTTCTGACATGCATACTCGACGGTCTGGCGGGGAGCCAGATCGATACCGCGGTCGGTCTCGTAGCTAGTGGCCCCGAGTCGCGTGCCGCGGAGAGCTCGCTCGCTCATGAATCGTGCCTCCCGGGCTTATGGCCCACAGGACTAGTGGTCGCTGTTCTTCGTCGTTCGGTCAACGCTCGGCTTCCGACGAAGATTCCCGTCCGGGGACATGCGTCGTCTGTCGTGCCGCCCCTGTTTGTACCCATCGGCGCCCGATTTGTCACATCTGGCCGTGGATATCACCCTAGGTGTCACCTATTTCACATCTGGTGATCGGTCGGCCTTTCCGTGACGAGCCTACCGGGGCGGGATTCGACGACCGCCGCCGCCCCCGCCCGCCGCGGTCAGGAGATCGGGCGGGAACGGATCATCGGCTCGCCCTTGGCGAGGTCGACCGGGTGGGCCAGGGGGGCCGGATCGGCGGGCAGGACCACCGGCGGGCGCTCCGGCCGGGGCGGCAGGTCGGCGGCGGCCTCGGTGCGGGTGTCGCGGTGCGGCAGCAGGGCGATCACCGCGTCCCGCAGCTGGGCCGGGGCCTCCTCGTCCAGCGGGTCGACGGTGGCGGGCACCTGGAGCCGGACGGGGGTGCCGTTGCCGATCCGGGCGTAGCCGCGGCCGGCGGGGGCGTGCGCGGCGGGCACGATGTCCAGCGGCGCGCCGAGCACGGCGTGGCCCTCCTCGGGCCCGGTGGGGCCGAGTACCACCCGGGCCCGGGTGGTGGAGCGCACGGTCGAGGTGATCCGGCCCCTGGCCTCGACGTCGTCGGCGATCACCACGGTGACGCGGGCGGCGCGGCCGTGCCGCAGCGGCAGTTCCAGCAGGTCCTGCGGGTCCGGGCGGCCCTCGGCGTGGGCGAGCTCGCTCAGCTCGGTCGGGTGGTCCAGGAGCAGCCAGAGCGGGCGGGTGGCGTCCTCGGGGGGCGCGGTGCCGGCGTGCCGGGCGGCGTTCAGCGCGGCGAGCCGGCGCTCGGTCTCCTGCGCGGCCCACTCCAGCGCGGCCAGCGCGCCGTGCAGGCTGGTCTCCACGGTGTGCACGCCGGGCCGGTTGACCAGGCAGGCGTGCTCCCCGGTGCCCGCGCCGTCGACCACCACCAGGTCCCCGTACGGGAGCGCCTGGAGCGCGATCGAGCGGATCAGGCTGGAGGTGCCGTAGCCGGTGACGCCGAGCGCCAGCAGGTGCGGCTCGGCCGAGCGGGGGCCGGTGCGCCAGACGACCGGCGGCTGCTGGGCGATCGTGCCGCCCTGGGTGACCGGGATGGTCCGGGCGGTGCCGTCCTCGTCGGTGAAGCCGAGCACGATCTCGCCGGGGGCGGCCACGAAGCGCTGGGCGACGATGTCGGCGGGCAGCGGGGTGAGCGCGGCGATCCGCAGCCGGTTGGACTCCTCGTCCCAGTCGAAGCGGTACTCCCGGGCCCGGCCGGCCTTGCCCTGGACGACCTGCTCGATCCGGGCCCGCGCGATCGGCTCGGTGTCGGTGAAGTACGCCGGGTAGCCGAGTTCCAGCCGGGAGAGCCGGCCCTCGTCGTCGAACTCCCAGGAGCCGAAGGCGTTCTTGTAGTGGCCCTCGTAGTGGTACAGCGGGTTGGCGTCCTCGGGGCCGCACAGGTACGGCGTGAGCGCCGCGTAGAGCGCGCCGAGCTTGATGTCGGCGACGTCCGGGGCGGGCGGGGCGGGTGCGGGCTTGGGGGCCCGGCCGGCCCAGGCGGAGCTGGCCATCAGGGCGATCAGGGCGAACAGCAGGCCGTGCGGCAGCAGGTAGACGCCGACCAGCATCGCGGCGGAGAGGAACAGCGTCGGGCCGCGGCGCTCCTTCGGGGTGGCGTTCCAGCGGTCCTTGGCCCAGCCCGCGTGGTGGCGCAGTCCGCGGCCGATCACGGAGAGCGGGGCGAACATGTCGGAGGCGTGGTCCCCGGCGGTTCGGGCGATCTCGCGGCCCTTGCTGAGATGGCGTTGGAGCGGCATTCCTTGACTCCCCGGGCGAGTGGGACGGGTCGGGTGGCGGGGGCGGAGCCGGTACGACGGGACCCGGGGCGGTGGGATCCGCACCCGGGCCCGTGCGGGGGAGTGGCAGCGCCTGGAACGTGGACCGCTAGAACTTGAGGCCGCCGAGCAGGCTCGCCAGGCTGGCGCCGCCGGCGGTGATGCTCGGGGCGATCGAGGAACCGGCGACGTAGAAGCCGAAGAGGGCGCAGACGACGGCGTGGGAGACCTTCAGCCCGTCCCTGCGGAAGAACAGAAAGGCGATGGTGCCGAACAGGACGATGCCGGAAATCGAGAGGATCACGTTCTGCTCCTCGGGGAGGGGGGACGGGGACGGTGTTACGGAAAGTGCGCTAATCGTGACAAAAAGTAATAGATGATGGAACGGTGCAAATGGGTGGTTTCCCGTTCAACGTCGCCCTGGAGTTCGGGCGAAGGCGGGCGGACCGGCCGGGGTGGGGCCGTGTCCCGCGCAGTTCCAGTGCGGCGAGGCATTCCCGCCGGGGGGTCGGGAGGTTTCCGGGGGGTCGGGGAAGTTCGCCCGGATGGCCGCCGTTCGAGGGCTGCCATCCGCCATCCGGACGCGCGCTGGCCCGGCCCGGCGCCCGGCCGCTACGGTGCGGTACGCGCGGCTCCTCCAGCCGCACTCCTCCAGCGACACTCCTCCACCGTGGCTCTGCCGCCCGCGGAACCCGTAGAACCCGCAGAGCCCGCAGACCGGAAAGGCCGCCCGCCATGACCGACGACGCCAACCAGCAGCCCGCCGGCGCCCCTGGCGCCCCCGACGCCGAGGTGATCGCCCTGGCCGGAAAGCTCTTCGACGCCGCCCGGGCCGGCGAGACCGACACCCTGGCCGCCTACGTGGACGCCGGCGCGCCCGCCGACCTCACCAACGACCGCGGCGACACCCTGCTCATGCTCGCCGCCTACCACGGCCACGCCGCCACCGTCGAAGCCCTGCTGGCGCGAGGCGCCGACCCGAACCGCGCCAACGACCGCGGCCAGACCCCGCTCGCCGGCGCCGTCTTCAAGGGCGCCGAGGACGTGCTGACCGTCCTGCTGGACGGCGGCGCCGACCCCACCGCCGGCACCCCGAACGCCGTCGACACCGCACGGATGTTCGGCAAGAACGAGCTGGTCGCCCGTTTCGAGGCCCGCTGATCCAGGTCGTAGGCTCTTCCCTCATGAAGAGCACCACCATGGAGGCCGGAACCGTCGAGTTCCGCGTCACCGGCTACGCCCACCCCGACGCCCAGGCCCTGTCGGCGGAGGTGCAGCAGGAGTACGTCCGCCGCTACGGCGACCCCGACGAGACCGTGCTGCACCTCGACGACTTCGACTCGCCGGGCGGCCTGTTCCTGGTCGCCTACCTCGACGGCCGACCGGTCGCCTGCGGGGGCTGGCGGGCCAAGCAGGCCGGGCCGGACGGGCTGCGTGACGGCGACGTCGAGCTGAAGCGGATGTTCGTGGTCCCCGCCGCTCGCGGCCGTGGCCTGGCCCGGGCGGTGCTGCGCCGCCTGGAGCAGACCGCCGCCGAGGCCGGACGCACCCGCGTCATCCTGGAGACCGGCACCGAGCAGCCCGAGGCCGTGGCGCTGTACGGGTCCGAGGGGTACGCGGCGATCCGGAAGTTCGGCATCTACCGCGACCACCCGCAGAGCATCTGCCTCGGCAAGGAACTTCCCGCGGAGGCCTGACCGGCCGCCCGCCCGCCGGGTAGGCTCACGACACCTCTGAGGGGGGGGCGATGAGCCAGCAACCGCCAGGAGCCGACCGGCTCCCCGCCCTGGCCGCGCCCGGTGGGGAGCTGGACCGGCTGGTCCGGGACGGCGTGCGCACCGTCGGGGCCGGCGCCGTCTGGGCCGTCGGCGATGCCGGCGGGACGCTCGGCGGCGGCGCGCACGGCGTGCTCGGGCAGGGCCCGTACGCCCGGCTCGCCCCCGGGCCGGACACCCGGTACGACCTCGCCAGCCTCACCAAGATCATCGCCCTCTGGCCCTGCGCCGGAGTGCTCCGGCAGGCCGGGCGGCTCCCGCTCGACGCGCCGCTCGGCCACTGGTGGCCGCCCGCCTCCGGGCATCCCGTCGGTGTGGTGACGGTCCGTCAACTCCTCGCGCACACCGCCGGAATGCTCCCTCGCACCGGATTCGAGCAGCTCTACGGGCCCGACCTCGCGGCGATCCGGGCCGGGGTGATCGCCGCCCCGCTGCACCGCGTCCCCGGTGCGGCCGTCGAGTACACCGACCGCGCCGCCGTCCTGCTCGGCTACCTCGTCGAGGACCTCGGTGGCGCGCCGCTGGACGAGCTCGTCACCCGCTGGATCTGGCGGCCGCTCGCCATGGCCGACACCCGGTACGGGCCGCTCGGCCCCGCCGACACCGCCCGCACCGCGCCCACCGAGTACGACCCGCGGGCCGGGAGCCACCTGTGCGGCGTCGTCCACGACCCCTCGGCCCGGCTGCTCGGCGGGGTCTCCGGCAACGCCGGGGCCTTCTCCACCGCCCGCGACCTCGCCCGCTTCCTCACCGCGCTGCTCGCCCCGCCGCCCCAACTGCCGTGGGGCGAGGCCTGGATCGCCGAGTCGCTGCGCGAACAGACCGGCGGCCTCGCCCCTGCTCGCGGCCTGTCCTGGCTGTACGCCCCCGGCACCGACCCCGCCGAGGGCGCCTTCGTCCACTACGGCTTCACCGGCACCGGCATCTGGATCTCCCGGCGGCTCGGCCGCTGGGCGCTGCTGCTCACCAACAAGGTCCACTACGACCGCGACATCCAGCCGCTCACCGACCTGCGCAACGCCTACCGGCGGGCGGTCTTCGGATAGGGGCTCTCTTCCGGACCGCGCCGGGCGCGCGGCGTGATCCGGAAGAGAGCCCCTGGGTCCGTTCCCGCGTCGAGTACCCGATCGGGTGGATTAGGGCACGAACCGCCGGATCCGGCACGGGGGTTGCGGCAGAGTGGCCACCGCGACGGGGCACCGGCGGAGGAGGCGCGATGACGGACACCTGGCTCTCGGAACAGGACTGGCTGGCCGGACTGCTGCGCGCCTACGTCGGCTGCAGCGTGCTGCTCACCGGCGAAGGCGGCGACGTCCTGCTGCTGAAGGCCAGTTACCGCGCCCAGTGGCAGTTCCCCGGCGGCGGGATGGACCCGGGCGAGGGCCCCGCCGAATGCGCCGCCCGCGAACTGCGCGAGGAGACCGGGCTGGTGGCCGGCGAGCTGCGGCTGCTCGTCGTCGAGTGGCGCGATCCGATCCCCGGCCAGGGCGAACACGCCCACCCCGCCGTGCAGTTCATGTTCGACGGCGGAACGGTCCCGGCCGGCGCGACCATCCGGGTGCAGGCCGAGGAGATCGCCGAGTACGGGTACTTCACCCCCGCCCGGGCGGCCGCACTGCTGCACCCCTGCGCGGCGCGCCGGCTCACCCGGGCCCTGGCGGCCCGGCGCACCGGCGCCACCGCGCTGCTGCACTCCACGGGATACGTAGGCTGACGATCCGTCAAATCTGCCAGTCCGTCAGACCCGTCAGACCAGCGTGCTCCAGTAGTACCAGAACCGATTGAGGATCAGCAGCGCGATCACCGCCGCCCACAGCACCGGCACCGCCCAGTGGTAGCGTGCCGCCTCCCGCACGACCGGCCGCAGCCGCGGGCCCACCGGGATCACCCCCGTCCGGAGGTTGTGCAGCGTCGTGTACCAGAACAGCACCACCACCGTCGCCCACACCACCATGCAGTACGGGCACAGCGCGCCGATCCGGTACAGCGCCTCGTCGATAAGCCAGTGCACGAACACCACCCCCAGCAGGGTGCCCGCGTGCAGGCCCAGCCAGAACCAGCGCCGGTACGCGGCACCGGCCAGCAGCCCCGCCCCGACCGCCGCCAGCGCGCCGAAGGCGGCCAGCCCGAGCAGCGGGTTCGGGAACCCGAAGACCTCCGCCTGCTCGGTGCGCATCACCGAACCGCAGCTGATCACCGGATTGAGGTTGCAACTGGGGACATAGGACGGGTTCTCCAGGATGCGGAGCTTGTCGAAGGTCAGGACGGCCGAGGCGGCCAGCCCGATCAGCCCGCCGAGGAACAGCAGCAGGGAGAACGCCCGGCCCGCGCCGACCGGCGCACGGCCGGGGGCGCCGGGGGCGGGAGGGGAGAGGTGCACAGAGGTAGCGGCGGACATGGCAGCACACTCCGGTGGCTGGGAGGAGCCGGCCCGGCCGGGGTTCGGCCGGGCCGGTGGTGCCGTGCTTACTTCAGGCCGGCGGCCTGCTTCACCTGGGCGGTGAACTGCTCCGGCGTCACCGTGGACTGGCCGCTGAACAGCGTGATCGGCTTGCCGTCCACCTTGACCGTCGGGGTGCCCGTCACCCCGCTGCCGTTGAACGCTTCCGCGACCTTCGCCGCCCACGGCGCGTACGTCTTGTCGGTGACGGCCTTCACGAAGGCGTCCGTCTTCAGCCCCGGCACCTGGCCGGCCAGGTCGAGGATGTGGTTGACGTTGCCGAAGTCGTCCTTCCGCTCGTCGGGCTGGTTGGCGTACAGCACGTCGTGGAACTGCTTGAACTTGTCCACGCCCTCGTTCAGCGCGGCCCCCGCGGCGGCCAGCGCGGTGCGCGAGCCCTTGCCGCCGAGGGCGTTGTCCAGGAACGCCGCCAGGTGGAACTCCACCTTGACCGAGCCGTCCTCGGTCAGCTTCTTGACCGCCTCGCCGTTCGCCGCCTCGAAGTGCTTGCAGACCGGGCAGCGGAAGTCCTCGTACACCTCCATGGTGTGCGGGGCGTCGGCCTTGCCGTAGGTGATCACCGTGCCGTCCGGGCCGGAGGCGTTCGCCGGGACGACCAGCTCGGTCGGCGCGGACGCATCGGCGGCCGCCTTCGAGTCCTTCTTGCCGGACGCCGAGTTGATCGCGACCGCCGCTCCGCCCGCGAGGGCGAGCACCGCGACGGCGGACACCGCCACGACGATCCGCTGACGGCGCTTCGAGGCCGCCTGCTCGATGCGCTGCGCCTCCTGGATCCGCTCACGGGCACTGATGCGCTTGGCCTGCTGCTTGCTGGGGGTCTGAGCCATGGAAGGTCAACTCCTGTACGCGGCGCGCGGATGCGCGCGGGAAACCGCACCGGGTGCGGCGGGATCGGGTGAACGCGGGAGTTGTGCGCGCTGCCTGCGGACGAACGTGCGCGGCGGCCCTACGGCCTCGGGCGGGTCAGCAGGCAGGCGCGAGAACCGGCGGACCACGCCGGGGAGCCGGGCTCAGCACCACGTCCTCGCGGCGCGGCCGCACGCGGTCCGACACCGGCAGCGGCACCCGCAGCACCGGCCGAACCGGAGCCGGGAGCAGCAGCAGGACCAGGGCGCGCAACGGGCGGGCCAGCGACTGGCGCAGCGCGCGCAGCGACCGGGCCAGGCCCGACAGGGCCGCGTCGCCCAGCCGCAGCCAGGCAGCGGCGGCCAGTGCGATCACCAGGTGCACCAGCAGGAGCAGCACCTGGGTCGCCGCCGGGGCCAGCGGCCCCACGTGGCCCAGCGGACCGGCCAGCAGCGACCCGTCCACCGAACCGCCGCCACACACCAGCAGGTTCACACCGCGCGCGGGCACGTGCTCGGACAGGATCGGCCCACAGCCGGCCTGCCCCAGGTTGAACGTCGTGTTGAGCAGCAGCTCGACCGGCACCAGCACACCGGAGATGTGCAGCAGCCGCCGCTCCCCGCCGGCCAGCGCGGCCGCGACCAGGAAGACGACGGCGGTCGCGGCCGCCACCAGCGAGAGCGGCAGCGGGCGACCCGTGATGACCACCTGGCCCAGCGCGGACAGCGGCACGGCGAGCGCGGTGAACACCGCGGCCCGCAGGGCCCTGATCGCATGGGTGGAGGTCGTCACGTCCCGGAGTATGCCACGACGCTTACATCCGGCACGAGGGCGCGTACCCGGGGAGTGGAAGCGTTGTCCGTCGGAGGCCGTTCGTTCACCCGCCTGACGCGCGCTCAGCCGGGATCGCTTCGCTGTTCGTGCGGGTCGGCGTCCTGTGCGCCGCGCGGTCGTCCCGGGCCTGCTCGTCCCCGCCCGGGCCTGCCCGTCCCCGTCGCGGTCCTGGTCGTCGTCGGGCCCCGGGGCCCGTAGCCTGGAATGCGTTCCCGGTGACCCCGATGAGGGGGTGAGCGCTCATGGCGCGACCCGCCACCACGGTGGGGCAGGTGCTGCTGGACCGCCTCGGCACCCAGGCGGCGGTGCTGGCCGGCCTCGACGACGCCGTCCGGGCGGACGAACCGGACGCGGTGCACCGGATGCGGGTCGCCTGCCGGCGGCTGCGCAGCGCCCTGCAGACCTTCCGGCGGCTGTTCGCCCCCGGGGCCACCGACCACCTGGTCGCCGAACTGCGCTGGCTCGCGGCCGCCCTCGGCCGCGCCCGGGACGGCGAGGTGCTCGCCGAGCGGCTGGCCGCCCAGGCCCGGGCACTGCCCGCCGTCTGCCGGCCGGAGCGGCTCGCGGCGGAGCTGGAGCGGTGGGGGCGGGTCGAGTACCGGCAGGCCTGGCCCGAGGTGCTCGCGGCCCTCGACAGCCCGCGCCGCCGCGCCCTCGCCGACGCCCTCGCCACCCTCCTCGCCGACCCCCCGCTGCGCCGCCGGGCCGGCCGCGACGCCGTCCCCGAGCTGGCCCGGATCGCCGAGCGCGAGCAGCACCGCACCGGCGAGCGCGTCCGGGCGGCCCTCGACGCCGGGGCCGGGCCCGCCGAGCAGCGCGACCGCGCCCTGCACGAGGCCCGCAAGGCCGCCAAACGCGCCCGCTACGCCGGCGAGACCGCCGCCCCGGCGGTCGGCGCGGCCGCCGAGCGGTACACGGACCGGATGAAGGCCGTCCAGGAACTGCTGGGCGAGCACCAGGACGCGGTGATCGCCGCCGACACCCTCGCCGGGCAGGCCGCCGACAGCGGCGAGCCCTTCGGCCTCGGGGCGCTCTACGCCCGCCAGCTCACCGCCGCCGAGACGGCCCGGGCCCGGCTGCCCCAGGTGTGGGACCGGGCGGCGGGGCGCAAGCTGCCGCGGTTCGGCTAGGGCGAACCCGGGTCGGCGCCGCGTGGGCCGGGGCCGCGTCGTGGGCGGCGGCGAAGGCGTGGCGGGCGCGGCTGCCGGGTGGGGCGAGGCAGACGAAGACGTACCGGCCCTCCTCGGGCAGGGCGAGCACCGTGTAGTCCAGGACGTCGGTGTCCAGTGCCGGATGGCGGATGTGGAGCCGGCCGGGGCCGGGCGGCCCTGCTCCAGCCGGGCGTAGTAGTCGGCGGAGATGCCCGCACGGGCCGCCACCTCCTCGCGGCGCAGCCCGGGCGTCCGGCGGCGCCCGGCCGGGGGCAGGCCCGCCTCGGCGGGCGCGAGGCGGGCGCGGCGGGCGCGCAGGAACGCGCCCAGCGGGGTCTCGGGCATGGCGGTCACGCTGCCACAGCCGGGGCGGGGTTAACCAGGACCTGGCCGTCCCTGGCCGGCCCGTCCCCGGTCGGCCGGTCCCCGGTCGGCCCGTCCCCGGTCGGCCGGTCCCCGGCCGGCCCGTCCCCGGTCGGCCGGTCCCCGGTCGGCCCGTCCCCGGGAAGGGCTGGCCGCTGGTGGTCCGGGCGGGGCGCCGGGAGGCTCCTCGCATGGGACTTCTCGACGACAAGGTCACGATCGTCACCGGCGCCGGGCGCGGCATCGGCGCGGCCGCCGCCCGGCTGTTCGCCCGGGAGGGCGCGCTGCTGGTGCTGGCCGCCCGCTCCGGCGCCGAGGTGGAGGCGCTGGCCGCCGAGCTGCGGGCCGGCGGGGCCCGGGCGGTGGCCGTCGTCGCCGACCTGACCACCGCGGAGGGCGCCGAGCGGACGGTCGAGGCGGCGCTCACGACGTACGGCCGGCTGGACGCGGCCTTCGACAACGCGGGCTCCGGCCTGTCGCCGGCCCCGCTCGCCGAGCGCACCGAGGCCGAGTGGGACGACACCCACGCGCTCAACCTGCGCGGCAGCTGGCTCTGCCTGCGGGCCCAGCTGCGGGCGATGGCGGCGGGCGGTCGGGGCGGCGCGGTGGTGCTCAACTCCGGGGTGGGCGCGCTGGTCGGCGGGCTTCGGGGACGGCGTCCAGCAGGCCGCCAAGCACGGCCTGACCGGCCTGGTGAAGGCGGCCACCGCCGACTACGCCCGACACGGCATCCGGGTCAACGCCGTCGCGCCCGGCGTGGTGCGGACGCCCTCGACGGAGCAGTTCTTCGCGTCCGGCCCGCAGTTCGACGCCCTGGTGGTCCGCTCGACCCCGCTGGGCCGGGCGGGCTCGGACACCGAGATCGCGGAGGCGGCGGCCTGGCTGCTGAGCGACCGGGCGTCGTACGTGGCCGGGGTGACCCTGCCGGTGGACGGCGGGATCACCGCGACCCGGTGGTTCGACTGAGCGCGGGCCCGGCCGGTTCGGGGAAGGCCCGGCCGGTCGGGGCGGGCCCGGCGGCACCGTACGGGGGTCGGTGCCGCCGGGCCTACTCCGGCGCCGGTTCCAGCCCGGCCGACCGGGCGGCGGTGCGGAGCAGGGCGCGGAGCATGGGGGTGGTGAGGCGGCCGGTGTTGGTGTTGCGCGGGCTCACGTGGTAGCAGCCGTACAGCTGGAGGGCGGGGCCGCCGTCGGTGGCGGGGAGGACGGCCAGGGCGCCGTGACCGAAGGCGGGTCGGGGCCGGGGGACCTGCCAGCCGGCCTGCGCGAGGGCGGGCAGGAGGGCCTGCCAGGCGAAGCCGCCGAGGGCTACGACGGTTCGTACGGTGGGGCGCAGCAACTGGAGTTCGCGGGTGATCCAGGGGCGGCAGGTGTCGCGTTCGGCGGTGCTGGGCTTGTTGTCGGGCGGGGCGCAGCGGACCGGGTCGGTGATGCGGACGCCGTACAGGCGCAGGCCGTCGCCGTACCGGACGGACTCGGGGCGGTTGGCGAGCCCGAGGTCGTGGAGCGCCGCGTAGAGCAGGTCGCCGGAGGGGTCGCCGGTGAAGATCCGGCCGGTGCGGTTGGCGCCGTGGGCGGCGGGGGCGAGGCCGACGAGGACGAGCGGGGCGTCGGGCGGGCCGAAACCGGGGATCGGGCGGGCCCAGTAGTCCCAGTCCAGGTAGGCGCGGCGCTTGGTGCGGGCGGTCTCCTCGCGCCACTGGACCAGGCGCGGGCAGGCCCGGCAGTCGGTGACGACGCGGTCCAGCGCGGTGAGCGAGGTGGCGCGGGCGGCGGCCTCGGCGGGGTGGCGGGGGTGGCCGGGGTCGTCGGCGGCGGACTGCGGCATGGTCACGATCCTACGGTCCGGCTCTGGCCCCGCATCGGCCCTGCGCCGGCCTGCCCGGGCAGGCGTAGCGTGGAATCAGCTGCTCCGGCGGCCCCCCGGCTGGGCCGGGTCGGCGACGGCCGGGGCTGGCTGGCGCGCGAGGAGGCCTCGCCGAGGCCGCAAGGAGGCCGCGATGATCGTCGATGCGGTGCTGGGTGCCATCGGGGGGCTGGTCGGGCTGGGGGCGATCTGGGCGGGCCTGAGCGTCCGGGTCGTCCAGCAGTTCCAGAAGGGAGTGGTGTTCCGCTTCGGCCGGGTGCGCAGGGAGGTACGCGAGCCAGGGCTGGTGGCGCTGCTGCCGATCGCGGACAAGTTGCGCAAGGTGAACGTGCAGATCGTGACGATGCCGATCCCGGCGCAGGAGGGCATCACCCGGGACAACGTGACCGTCCGGGTGGACGCGGTGGTGTACTTCCGGGTCGAGGACCCGGTGAGGGCGACCGTCAACGTGCAGGACTACCAGTTCGCGATCTCCCAGGTGGCGCAGACCTCGCTGCGCTCGATCATCGGCAAGAGCGAGCTGGACGACCTGCTGGCCAACCGCGAACCGATCAACCAGGGGCTGGAGTTGATGATCGATAGCCCGGCGCTGGGCTGGGGCGTCCAGATCGACCGGGTGGAGATCAAGGACGTCGCGCTGCCGGAGTCGATGAAGCGCTCGATCGCGCGGCAGGCGGAGGCCGAGCGGGAGCGGCGGGCGCGGATCATCACGGCGGACGGTGAGTACCAGGCCTCGGCCCGGTTGTCGGAGGCGGCGGCGGTGATGAGCGCGACCCCGGCGGCGCTCCAACTGCGGCTGCTGCAGACGGTGGTGGAGGTGGCGGCGGAGAAGAACTCGACGCTGGTGCTGCCCTTCCCGGTGGAGCTGCTGCGCTTCCTGGACAGTGCGACGGACAACCAGCAGCGGGCCGCGGTGAATGCCGCGGCGGCAGCGGCGAAGGCCGCCGAACGGGCCGCCGTGGAGCGGGAGGAGGCAGCGAAGGCGGAGGTCGAGCAGGACCGGTCGCAGCACGAACTCCCGCCGCTGGAGGAACTGTTGGACCAGTCGCCGCTTCCGGGCGCGGACGCGCCGGGCGGGCGCGCGGAGCCGGACCAGGCGGCCTGACCGGTGCCCGGTGGCGGCCTCCGCGGGCCCGGACCAGGATGGACAGGGGGGCGGAAGCCAGGCCAGGAGGCGGGACCATGACCAGAGCCAGCGACATCATGCACCCGGGCGCGGAGTGCATCCGCGAGCACGAGACGCTCGCCGCCGCCGCCCGGATCATGCGGGAACGGCACGTCGGCGCGCTGCCCATCTGCGGGGAGGACGACAAACTGCTGGGCATCGTGACCGACCGCGACATCGTGCTGCGCTGTGTCGCCGAGGGCCGGGACCCGGCCGGGGTGACGGCGGGCGAGCTGGCCCTGGGCCGGCCGATGACGGTGGAGGCGGACGAGGACGCGGAGCAGGTGCTACGGGTGATGGAGCAGTACCGGGTGCGCCGGCTGCCGGTGATCAACCACCCGGAGCACAAGCTGGTCGGGATGATCAGCGAGGCGGACATCGCGCGCGGGCTGCCGCAGGCCCGGGTCGCGGAGTTCGTGTCGGCGGTCTGCGCAGAGGAGGCGCCCACGGAGGAGGCGCCCACGGAGGAGGCGGCCACGGAGGAGGCGGCCAAGGCCGGGGCCTGACGGCGTCGGGGTCTGACGACGGCGGCGGATCGGGCCGGCGGATCAGGGCCGTTGCGATCAGTCAGGGCATCGGACGCGGCCGACTGCGGCTACCCGACGAAGGAGGAGGCCGCGGCCGCGCCGGGGCCTTCCTCGGCGAGCACGCCGCGCCCTAACCGCGCTCCCGAAGCGCCCGGGCGATCAGTTCCGCCAGGTGCAGGGCCTGGCGGCCCTGGGCGAGTTGGGCGATCTGGGTGCGGCAGCTGAAGCCGTCGGCCAGGACCACCGTGTCGGGGGCGGCGGCCCGGACCTCGGGGAGCAGGACGCGCTCGGCGATCGCCTCGGACACCTCGAAGTGGCCCCGCTCGAAGCCGAAGTTGCCGGCCAGGCCGCAGCAGCCGGAGTCCAGCACCCGGTTGTGCAGGCCGAGTCGGTCCTCGATCCGGCGGTCGGCGGCGCTGCCGAGGACGGCGTGCTGGTGGCAGTGGGTCTGGGTGACGGCGTCCAGCGGGACCTGGGGGAGCGGGGTGTCGGGGGCGTACTGGTCGAGGAACTCGGCGAAGGTGCGGGTGCGTTCGGCGAGCGGGCGGCCGTCCGGGCCGAGCAGCCGGGGCAGGTCCTCGCGCAGGGCGGCGGTGCAGCTCGGGTCCATCCCGACCACCGGGGTGTCGGCGGGCAGCCCGGTGCCGGCCAGCGTCCGCAGGCTGCGCCGCAGCACCCGTCGGGCGGTGCCGAGTTGGCCGGTGGAGTACCAGGTCAGGCCGCAGCAGACCGGGCCGGCGGGCAGCCGTACGTCGAAGCCCAGGTGCTCCAGCACCTCGACGGCGGAGCGCAGCACGTTCGGCTGGAGGTGGTCGGAGAAGGTGTCCGGCCACAGCAGCACCGGCCGTGCCCCCGCCGGGGCCGGGTGCGCGGCGCGGTGGCGGCGGTACCAGCGGGTGAAGGTCTCCGGCGGGAGGACCGGCAGCACCCGGCGCCGGTCGATCCCGGCGAGCCGCTTGAGCGGCCCGACGGCCGGGGAGCGGGCGAGGGTGTTGGCGGCGCCGGGGGCGAGGGCGGCGGCCCGCAGCCAGAGCGGCAGCCAGCCCATCGAGTAGTGGGCGAGCGGGCGCGGGCGGTGCCGGTAGTGCTGGTGCAGGAACTCGGCCTTGTAGGTCGCCATGTCGACATGGACCGGGCAGTCGCTCGCGCAGCCCTTGCAGCTCAGGCAGAGGTCCAGGGCCTCCCGGACCTCCGTCGAGCGCCAGCCGTCGGCGATCGCCGCGCCGCCCTGGTGGCCGGGAGGCGCTGTCATGCCGCGCAGCATCTCGGCCAGCAGCCGGGCCCGGCCCCGGGTGGAGTGCCGCTCCTCGCCGGTGGCCATGTAGCTGGGGCACATCACCCCGGTGTTCGGGTCCACGCACTTGGCGACGCCGACGCAGCGGTGCACGGCCTTGGCCAGGCTGCCGCCGTCCTGCTCGTACGGGAGGGCGAGCGGCAGCGGGCGGCGCGGGGCGGTGACGAAGCGCAGGTCGGCGTCGAGCGGGCGCGGGTCGACCAGGGCCCCCGGGTTGAGCAGGTGCTCGGGATCCCAGATCCGTTTGAACTCGCCGAACAGGGCGATCACGTCGGGCGGGTACATCCGGGGCAGCAGTTCGCCGCGGGCCTGCCCGTCGCCGTGCTCGCCGGACAGCGAACCGCCGTAGGAGACCACCAGGTCGGCGGCCTGCTCCAGGAACTCCCGGAAGACCAGTACCCCGGCGGGCTCGTCCAGCGGGAAGTCGATCCGCAGGTGCACGCAGCCGTCGCCGAAGTGCCCGTACGGTACGCCGTGCAGGCTGTGCCGGCGCAGCAGGGCGCGCAGGTCCCGCAGGTAGTCGCCGAGGCGCTCGGGCGGGACGGCGGAGTCCTCCCAGCCGGGCCAGGCCTCCCCGCCGCCGGGCAGCCGGGTGACGATGCCGGCGCCCGCCTCCCGGACGGCCCAGAGCTGGCGCTGCTCGGCCGGGTCGGTGACGAGGGAGACGGAGGCGGAGCGCTCGCGGCGCACCGCGTCGGCGAGCCGGCGGGCGGCCTGGTAGGCCTCGACCGGGGTGGCGCCGCCGGTCTCCAGGAAGAGCCAGCACTCGCCCGCGGGCAGCCGGTCCAGTGCGGGCGGGCGGGGGCCGGCGGCGAGCAGTGCGGCGATCAGGTCGGCGGACATGCCCTCGGCGGTGAGCGGCCCGAGCGGCAGCAGCGCGGGGACGGCGTCGGCGGCGGCGCCCTCGTCGGGGTAGCCGGCCACCACCAGGGCGCGTGCGGGCGGCTCCTCGACCAGCCGGACGGTCGCGCCGAGCAGCAGCGCGCAGGTGCCCTCGGTGCCGGTGAGCGCGCGGGCCAGGTCGTGGCCGTGCTCGGGCAGCAGGGCGTCCAGCGGGTAGCCGGAGGTGCGGCGGGGCAGCGCGGGCAGGCCCTGGCGGATGGTGGCGAGGTTGCGGTCGGTGAACTCCTGGAGCTGCCGGTGGAGTTCGCCGGGCCGCCCGGGCAGGGTGCGGAGCGCGGCGCGCTCCTGCGGGGTGAGCCGGCCGCCCACGGTCAGCTCGGTGCCGTCCGCGAGCAGCAGGTCCAGCCGCTCGACGTTGTCCGAGGTGCGCCCCCAGGCGAGCGAGTGCGAGCCGCAGGAGTCGTTGCCGATCATGCCGCCGAGGGTGCAGCGGCTGTGCGTGGACGGGTCGGGGCCGAAGCGCAGCCCGTACGGCCGGGCGGCGCGCTGGAGGTCGTCCAGCACGGTGCCCGGTTGGACCCGGGCGGTGCGGGCCTGCGGGTCGACGTCCAGGACGGCGCCGAGGTGGCGGCGGAAGTCCAGCACCACCGCGCCCGGGCCGATCGCCTGCCCGCCGATGCTGGTGCCCGCCCCGCGCGGCACCACCGGCACGCCGTACCGGCGGCAGAGCGCGAGGGCGGTGCGGACGTCGTCGAGGTCCGCGGGTTTGACCACGCCGAGCGGCAGCTGCCGGTAGTTGGACGCGTCGTGGCTGTAGACGGTCCGCTCGGCGGTGCCGAAGCGGACCTCCCCGCGCAGCACGGCGGCCAGTTCGCGGGCCAGCTCGGCCCCGGGGGCTGCGGACGGACGGCTCACCAGGGACCTCCGGGCGGGTGCGGCGACGGCTCCGGCCGATCATGGCAGCCGCGCGCCCGCAGGGGTACCGGCCACGGCCGGGGTACCGCCGATGGGGTGTCGGCGGGCGGCCACCCGGCCAGGGCCTAGGCCCCGCCGCCTGCGGAGGCGGGGCCGCACACGTCCGGAGTCCGGTCACCGCCGCCCGGTGAGCGTGCCGCGGGCGATGTGGGAGAGCTTGGCCATCTCGAACGCCGGGTAGGCGCCGCCGGCCAGCAGCGAGAACTTGATCCCCTCGCGGCCGCCCGGCCGCCGGTGGCCGGGCGGCTGGAAGCGCCGGTGGTGCTCGGCGGCCCGGTGGAAGAACTGCGGCCGCTCGGCGCGGGTGACGCACCCGGCCAGGTCGAAGACGAACAGGTAGTGCCGGATCATCCGGACGAACAGCGCGTCCCGCACCGCGTACAGGTGCGGCTGGTCCTCCAGCAGCGCGAAGCTGCGCTCGTACTGGTCGAAGAGGTCGAACACGCCGCTGCCCGGGGAGCCGGTGGGGTGGACGGTCTCCCGGCGGCGCAGCTGCACGCACTCGCGCGCCAGCACGGCGACGCGGCGGGCGCCGAGCAGCGCCGCGTGCACCACCGGGATCTCCTCGTACCGGCCGTCGGGGAAGGCCAGCCGCAGCTCCTCCCAGTGGCCGCGGCGGATCAGCCGGTCCCAGACCAGCGGCGGCGCGCCGAACAGCGCGGGCTGGTCGAAGGGCTCGAACACCTCGGGGCCGGTTTCGGCGAGCAGCGACTCCGCCCCGCCCGGCCAGTCCCGGTCGTTGTGCCGGCGGGAGTGGCCGAACAGCAGCAGGTCCACCGGGCCGGTCTGCCCGAGCCGGTCGGCGAGGGTCCGCAGCGCGTCCTGGGGCAGCTGGTGGTCGGCGTCCAGGAACAGCAGGTACTCGCCGGTCGCCCGCGCCGCCCCCGCGTTCCGGCTCACCCCGACCCCGACCGCCGCGTTGAGGTGCAGGACCGACAGTCGCGGGTGCCGGGCCGCGTACGCGTCGGCGAGCTCGCCCGCGGCGTCGGGGGAGCGGTCGGCGACCACGATCACCTCGACGTCCTGGAGGGACTGCGCGAGCAGCGAGTCCAGGCAGTCCGCGAGCTGTTCGTGCTGGTCGTAGGCGGGGAGCACGACGCTGATGAGGGGTGAGGGCATGACGCCGGAGCGTAAGAGGACGCGCTGACCGTGGCAAAGCTCTGACGGTGCGTAATACCGATCAATCCCCGCCAAATCGTACGACCGTACGCCATATCTTCACGCGGCCTGCCGGACGCGTCCACGACAGCCGGAACGCGCCGGGGCCCGCGACGCGTGCTGCGTCGCGGGCCCGGGGGGCCGAGGCTTGGCGGCCTCGATTCAGTACCAGTGGTGGTTCTGCCAGAACGACCAGGCGGCGCAGGGGCTGCCGTAGCGGGAGTTCATGTAGTCCAGGCCCCACTTGATCTGGGTGGCCGGGTTGGTGCGCCAGTCGGAGCCGGCCGAGGCCATCTTGCTGCCGGGCAGCGCCTGCACCAGGCCGTACGCGCCGGAGGAGGCGTTGACGGCGAGGTGGTTCCAGCTGCTCTCGCGGGACACGATGTTGCTGAAGCACTGGAGCTGGCCGGCCGGGACGAGCTGCGCGGCGATCTGCTGCGGGCTGCCGGTGAGGGCCGGGGCGCTGGTGAGGTTCTGGCGCGCCTGGGAGCGGGAGGCGGCGGCGTCCGCGTCGGCCTTGGCCTTGGCGTCCGCCTGGGCCTTCGCGTCGGCCTCGGCCTGGGCCTGGGCGGCGGACTCCGCCTCGGCCTGGGCCTGCGCCTGGGCTTCCTGGGCGGCCTGGTCGGCGGCGGCAGCGGCAGCGGTGTCAGCCTGGGCCTGGTCGGCGGCCGCGTTGTCGTCCACCGTGACGGCGGCCGCGGGGGCGGCGGCCTCGGTGGTGCTCCCGGCCTGCGGGAGGGCGAGGGCGGCGGTGGCGGCGCTCGCGACGACGAGGGTGGCGATGCCGGTGATCAGGGAGTTGCGGCGGGCATGGCTGAGCTGCATGAAGCGGACAATCCTTTTCCGTCGGGGGCCGTGCCGGTGGCACCGGGTGCGGGGCATCGCACGGGCGCCCGGGTGAGCGGGGCCCGCGCGGCCGTCCGGGACGGCCGTGGTGCCCCGGCGGAAGTGGCGGGGCGGGTCGGCTGCGCGGCGGACGGGGCCGGCTGCGCTGCCTGGCGACGGGCCATTCTTGGCAGGGCCGGGGACGGGTCGCAAAGGCAGTTGCCACTATGGCGGGTAGTAGCCGCAGGGCGGGCGTGGCGAGAAGCGGTGATGGTTTTGGGAGAATTTGTCCGACTTGCGTATTTGTAGGTCGGAGGCTGGTGGCGCGGGCGGAATGTGCGGGTGTGAGGTGTGGTGGCCTGCGTTCTTCGAGGTGTTCCGGGCGGCCCGGCGTGGGACGGGAGCCCGTGCCGGGTGGTCGGCCGACGCCCTGGCCGCAGCCATCCACTATCGGGGGCCGTAGACGGCGAACCCCGTGTGGGCGGCCTCACATGTCCGGACGGCCGGGATCGGCGCAGGGTGACCGGCCGGTCACCGCCTCAGGAGGTCGCGTGCGGGCTTCCGGCGGCGGGCCGGGAGGCCGGCTCCGCCGCCGGTTCCGGCTCCTGCTCGCCCGCCGGGGCCGCGTCGTGGACCGGGTCGAGGGCGAGGTCGCGGGCCAGGTCCCGGGCCAGCAGGGTGGCGCCCGCGACGGCCCCCGGCATGGCGAGCACCGTCACCAGCGGAACCAGGAACGCCAGGATCAGCGGCGTGCCGAAGCCCAGCGACAGCCCGAGCCGGGCGCGCAGCAGCCGGATCCGCTCGCGCTGCGGCACCCCGCGCCGCTGGAGGGCGACGGCGGCGAGCTCGACGGTCAGGAAGAAGCCGGACACCAGGAAACCCAGCGCCGGCACCACCGTCTGCCCGATCACCGGGATGAAGCCGCAGGCGAACAGCACCACGCCGAACGCGGCCACCCGCACCAGGACATAGGCGCTGTCCCGTACCGCGATCACCAGTTCGCGCCACAGTGGCGACTCCGGCGGGGCGGGCGCACCGCCCTCGGTCTCGTCGACCTTCGCGGACAGCGCCTCGTAGAAGGGCTGGCCGACCAGCAGGGTGACGGCGGTGAAGGTGAGCAGCGAGAGCAGCAGGCCGCCGCCGAAGGCGATCGCGGCGAGCGCGTCGCGCAGCAGGCCCTGCCAGGGCGAGCTCCAGCGGTCGGCGAACGGGGTGGCCCAGTCGGCGAGGTCCTTCGACCAGCCGCCGAGGAAGACGAGCGCGACGGCGTACCCGGCCAGGGTGAGCAGCGCGGGCAGCATGCCGAAGCCCCACCAGCGGCCGTGCCGGCCCACCCACTTCTGGCCCCCGACCAGGTACTTCATCCCCGCCACAAGATCTCGCATGGGCGATCACCTTAGGGGCTCCTCCTCCGGAACCCCGCATTGCCGTGTTCCTGCCAGTTTCGACCGGCAGGGCCGGGCCCCTCCTGTCGTGACGCCTGCGGGGCCACCCTCGGTGCTCCCCGACCTGTCGATGGAGGAGCCTGATGAAGCATCAATTCGGAAGATTCATCGTGCTGTTGGCCACCCTGGTGCTCGGCTCCGGCGCGCTCGTGCTGCCCGCCGCCGCCTCGCCCGCACCCTCGGCGCCCTCGCCGGGCGTGGTCGGCGGCACGCGGGCGGCACAGGGCGAGTTCCCGTTCGTGGTGCGGCTCTCGATGGGCTGCGGCGGCGCGCTCTACACCCCGCAGATCGTGCTCACCGCCGCCCACTGCGTCAACGGCACCGGCGCCGACACCAGCATCACCGCGACCGCCGGCGCGGTCGACCTGCGCAGCGGCAGCGCGGTCAAGGTCCGCTCGTCGTACGTGTACCAGGCGCCCGGCTTCTCCGGGGCGGAGAGCGGCGACGACTGGGCGCTGATCAAGCTGGCCTCGCCGGTCGGCGGCAGCCAGGTGAGCACGCTGCCGACCACCGACTCCACCGCCTACGACAGCGGCACCTTCACCATCATGGGCTGGGGCGCCGCGACCGAGGGCGGCGCGCAGCAGCGCTATCTGCTCAAGGCGACCGTGCCGTTCGTCGACGACGCTGCCTGCGCCAACGCCTACCCGGGCCTGAACAGCGCGGCCTCACTCTGCGCGGGCTACGTCGACCAGGGAGGCGTCGACACCTGCCAGGGCGACTCCGGCGGGCCGATGGTCCACCGGGACGCGGCCGGCCGCTGGGTCCAGGTCGGCATCGTCAGCTGGGGCAGCGGCTGCGCCCGGCCCGGCTACCCGGGCGTCTACACCAAGGTCAGCACCTACGCGGCCGACATCGCCGCGGCGGCGGCCGGGCTCTGACGCCGACCGCCGACCGCCGGAGAGCCGAAGAGCCGAAGAACCGGAGCGCCCGGGGGATCCCCACCGGGCGCTCCGGCGCGTCCGCCGTCCGCGGTCCGTGGTCAGCCGTCCGTGGTCAGCCGTCCGCCGGGGGCCGGTGCGCCGTCGAACCGCCCAGCCAGGCCCGGGCCCGGCGCCGCTCGTAGGCGATCCGGCCGGTGGCGTCCGGCGGTAGCCGGGAGAGGACGGCGGCCGCGGCCTCGTGGCGCCCGGCCCGGGCGTACGCCCCGGCGAGGCGGCCGGCGACCAGTGCGTGGTCGTGCGGGTGGGCGGCCTGGTCCAGGCGCCCCAGGGCGGCGCCCAGGTGGGCCACCGCCGCGTGCGCGTGGGCGGTGTGGCCGGTGCGGACGGCGAGGTCCCGGTGGCAGGTGCCGTGGGCGACGCCCAGCACCAGGGCGGCCCGGGCGGCCCCGGGCGCCGGCTCGCCGGCCCGCAGGGCGGCCTCGGTCAGCCGTTCGGCGTCCGCCAGCGCCCGCCACGTCTCGGGCGCCGCGCCGGCCAGTGCGTGGGCGTGCGCCTGGGCGAGGGCGGCCCAGGCGCGCAGGCCGGGCAGGGTGCGGGCGGTGGCGTGGGCGGCTTCGGCCAGGGCGAGGGCGGTGGCCGGGTCGCCGCTCCACCAGTGCAGGGTGCTCTGCCGGGCGAGCAGGGCGGCCGCGGTCGGCTGGTCGTCGGCGGCGCGGGCCCACTCCAGCCCGGCCGCGTACCAGCCGAGCGCGCGGGTGCGGCGGTCCCCCTCGAAGTGGGCCCAGCCCGCGAGTTCGGCGTAGCGGGCGGCGAGCGAGCGGACGGCGGGGGCGGTTTCGCGCGGGGCGGCGTGCTGCCAGGCGGCCAGGGTGCGGGCGTGGTGTTCGAGGACGGTGGCCAGCTGTTCGCCGCCGGTGTGGGTGGCGGCCGCGCGGTAGACGTCGAGCAGGTGGCCGAGCACGGCGAAGGTGGCGGCGTCCGGTCGGCCCGTCGGGGGCCCTGTGCCGCTCTCGCCGAGGGGCGGCAGGGGCGGGGCGGCGAGTTCGCCGAGGTGCTCCCGCTCCTGCCGGACGGGTTGCCAGAGGGCTGCCAACTCGCCTCCGGTGAGCAGGAGTTCGTCGGCCCGGGCGGGGAGTCCCGGGGGTGGCCAGCGGCGGGCGTTCTCCACTCGGCTGATCAGTGAGTTGTGGTAGCCGAGCAGGCGGCCGAGTTCGGCCTGGCTGAGTCCGCGGGCCTCGCGCCAGTGGCGCAGCCGGTGGCCGAAGCGCAGGCGTGCGGACGCGGGGGCGGGGAGGGGTGGCAAGGGGTCTCCCGGGGGGTGGGGGAGCGCTCGTGGGGGAGCGCCATGCCCAGGTATCCCCTTTGACGTGCCATTGTCAAACTGTGGGTCGCATCCCTCGAGCGGCACCGGGCCCGGGAGCCTCCGCAACGGCTCCCGGGCCCGGCACCGTCGCGCGGCGCGGACGGGTCAGGAGTCCGCCGCCACCGCGGCCCGCCGCCGTCGGCCCACCACGGCCGAGGCCGCGAGCACGATCGCCGCGGCGACCAGCGACAGGTACATCTGCTTGCGCCCGTCGGCGTCGGTGAACATGTACGCCACCACGAACCCGATCATGCCGATGGCCGTCCAGGTCAGATAGGGGTACAGCCACATGCGGACGGTCAGCCGCTCGGGAGTCTCCCGCTCGATGATCCGGCGCATCCGCAGCTGGGAGAAGCAGATCACCAGCCAGACGAACAGCGCAACCGCGCCGGAGGAGTTGAGCAGGAAAGCGAACACCGTGTCCGGCGAGGTGTAGTTGAAGAACACCGCGACGAAGCCGAAGACCACCGAGGACAGGATGGCCACCCGCGGCACGCCCCGCTTGGTCACGGTCGCGAAGGCCTTGGGCGCGTCCCCGCGCTGGCCGAGCGAGAAGGCCATCCGGGAGGCCGTGTACATCCCGGAGTTGAGGCAGGACAGCACGGCCGTCAGCACGATCACGTTCATCACCTGGCCGGCGCCCGGGATGCCCACGTGCTCCAGCACCGCCACGTACGGGCTGCCCTTGACGGCGTCCGAGTCCCACGGCAGCAGGGTGACCACGAGCAGGATCGAGCCCAGGTAGAAGATCCCGATGCGCCAGATCACGCTGTTGGTGGCCTTGCTGACCGCGCGCTCCGGGTCCTCCGACTCGCCCGCGGCCAGGGTGACGATCTCGCTGCCCATGAAGGCGAAGACCACCGTGAGCATGCCGGTGAACACCGCGCCCACGCCGTGCGGCAGGAAGCCGCCGTGGCCGGTCAGATTGCTGGTGCCGACCGCGTGGGTGCCGGGCAGCAGGCCGAAGACGGCGAGCGTGGCGATCACCAGGAACGCGGCGATCGCCACCACCTTGATCCCGGCGAACCAGAACTCGAACTCGCCGTAGGAGGCCACCGAGAACAGGTTGGTGGCGGTCAGCACCGCCATCACGAGCAGCGCGAACGCCCACTGCGGCACGCCGGGCATCCAGGCGTTGAGGATCTTCGCGCCGGCGGTCGCCTCCACCGCGAGCACCACGACCCAGAAGAACCAGTACAGCCAGCCGATGGTGAACCCGGCCCAGCGGCCGAGCGCGCGGTCCGCGTACGCCGAGAACGAGCCGCTCTGCGGGTCGGCCGCCGCCATCTCGCCGAGCATCCGCATCACCAGCACGACCAGCACGCCGGCCAGCGTGTAGGAGAGCAGGATGCCCGGCCCGGTGGTGGCGATGCCCGCGCCGGAGCCGACGAACAGGCCGGCGCCGATCACCCCGCCGATGGCGATCATCGACAGGTGGCGGTTCTTGAGCCCCGCCTTCAGGTGGCCCTCGCCGCCGTGCCCGGGCGGCCCGGCCTGCTGGGGGACCTGGGCGGCTGCCGCAGGCCTGGTGGTGTCCGCACTCATCAGATGAGCCCTGTGCCTTTCCCGCGCGCGGCGCGACCCTCGGCTCGTTGCGCCGGAGGGTGGGGGACGGACCCGCGCATTGCGGTGCAACCTAACTTCTACGGCCGCGTATCGGAACAGAGCATCCGTAAATGTTCGGTAACCGGACGCAAAAAGCCAGGTCAGAGCGGGTGGAAAAGCGGTGCGAAAAGCTCAAATCTGACGCACCGCCAATGCGTCGGAGGCGCTCGGACCCCTGTCGCGGCTCACGGCCCGCGCAGGTCCAGCACGGTGATCCGCGCCGCGTCCGCGGGCCGGCCGGTCAGCCGCGCCGCCAGGATCCGGGGGATGTCGCCCTCCTGCGAGTATCCGGGCACCACCTCGACCTCCGCCCGCCGCACGCCGGCCTCGCCCCGCACCGCGTACACCACCCGGTACACGGTCCGCTCCGGCGGCGGTGGTGCGCCCTGCGCACGGCTCCGGACGGTCATCGGCATCGACCTCCTCGGCCCATTGTCGGCCCGGTGTGGCCGATCGGGGCAAACCCGGGCACAGTGGGATTCTCGGCACGTCCTCGGCACGTCCTCGGCGGGAGGGCGCCGGGCCGGGCGGGAACCTCCGGCAACGGGAAACTCCGGGAAGGAGCGACCCCCATGCAGACCACCTGGAAGGGGACGATCAGCTTCGGGCTGGTCAGCATCCCCGTCCACCTCTACTCGGCCACCCAGGAACACGACGTCCCGCTGCACCAGGTGCACGCCAAGGACGGCGGGCGGGTGCGGATGAAGCGGTACTGCGAGCGGGAGGAGAAGGAAGTCCCGTACGCGGAGATCGCCAAGGGCTACGAGTCCCCCGACGGCCGGACCGTCACGCTCACCGACGAGGACCTCGCCGACCTGCCGCTGCCCAGCAAGAAGATCATCGACGTGCTGGCCTTCGTGGACGCCGACGAGATCGACCCGCTGATGTTCTCCAAGGCCTACTACGTGGGCGTCGCCGACCAGGCCGCCGCCAAGCCGTACGCCCTGCTGCGCGACGCGCTCACCGCGTCCGGGCAGATCGCCGTCACCAAGATCGCGCTGCGCACCCGGGAATCCCCGGCGGTGCTGCGGGTGCACGACGGCACACTGGTGCTGCAGACCTGCATCTGGCCCGACGAGGTCCGCCCCGCGGCCGGCATCGCGCCCGAGGAGGACGTCACCGTCCGGCCGCAGGAGCTCAAGATGGCGCGGTCGCTGATGGACACGCTCTCCGAGGACTTCGACCTCGCCCAGTTGCACGACGACTACCAGCGGGCGCTCCAGCAGGTGATCACGGCCCGGTTGGAGGGCGTCGAGCTCCCGCACGAGGAGGAGCCGGGCGAGGCGCCCGACAACGTGATCGACCTGATGGAGGCGCTGCGCAGCAGCCTCAAGCGGGCCAAGGGCGGGCGGGGGCACGCCGCCGGGCCCGACGAGGACCAGCCGGAGGAGCAGCAGCCCGCGCCCCGCAAGCGCGCCCCGGTGAAGAAGCCCGCCGGATCGGCGGCCGCCGCCGGGAAGGCCGCCCCGGCGAAGAAGACCGCGACCGCGAAGACCGCGACCGCGAAGTCCGCGACCGCGAAGTCCGCGACCGCGAAGTCCGCGACCGCGAAGACCGCGACCGCGAAGGCCGCGGCGGGAAAGACCGCGACCGGAAAGTCCACGGCTCCGCGCAAGGCCTCCTGAGCCCCGCGGATCCGGCAGCCCCCCGAGAACCGGAGGCGATCCCGATGGACCTGCTGACGTACAAGGAACTCGACACCGAAACCGACCCCGAGGCCCCACCGCCGCACCGGAGCCCGGTGCAGCGGGCCTGGCACTGGCTGCTCGGCCTCAACCCGACCGCCGTCGTGTTCATGGTCGCGCTCTCGCTCGGCCTGGCCATGGTCGGCGCCCAGGTGAGCTGGCTGCCGATGCTGGTGCTGATGGCCATCGTCTGGGGAGCGACCGTCCTCGCCCTGGTCGGCGTGGTCGCCCGCTGGATGACGCCCGGCCGGGGCAGGCACCGCGTGGCGTCCTGACCCGGCCGCGTCCGCGTCCGGCTCGTGCCCGGCTCGTGCCCGGCGGTCCGGGGGTGCTCAGCCGATCCACACCGTGGTGATGTTGCAGAACTCCCGGATCCCGTGCCCGGACAGCTCCCGGCCGAACCCGGAGCGCTTGACGCCGCCGAACGGCAGCGCCGGGTGGGAGGCGGTCATCCCGTTGAAGAACACCCCGCCGGCCTGGATGTCGCGGACGAAGCGCTCCTGCTCGCCCTCGTCCCGGGTCCAGACGTTGGAACTGAGCCCGAACGGCGTGTCGTTGGCGTGCGCCACCGCCTCGTCCAGGTCGGCGACCCGGTAGACCGTGGCGACCGGGCCGAAGGTCTCCTCCTGGTGGATCCGCATGGCCGGGGTGATGCCGGTCAGCACCGTCGGCTCGTAGAAGTAGCCGGTGTCCCAGCCCTCCGGGCGCCCGCCGCCGCACTCGACCCGGGCGCCGTGGGTGCGGGCGTCCTCGACCAGCTCCTCCAGGTCGTCCCGGCCCTGGCGGCTGGCCAGCGGGCCGACGTCGGTCGCCTCGTCCATCGGGTCGCCGACGCGCAGCGCCCGCATCGCCTCGGTGAAGGCGGCGGTGAAGCGGTCGTACACGTCGGTGTGCACGATGAAGCGCTTGGCGGCGATGCAGGACTGCCCGTTGTTCTGCGCCCGGGCCCGGACGGCGGTGCGCACCGCCGCGTCCAGGTCGGCGCTGGGCAGCACCACGAAGGGGTCGCTGCCGCCCAGCTCCAGGACGGCCTTC
This sequence comes from Kitasatospora sp. NPDC087271, assembly GCF_044744605.1. NCBI lineage: Bacteria > Bacillati > Actinomycetota > Actinomycetes > Kitasatosporales > Streptomycetaceae > Kitasatospora > Kitasatospora sp. NPDC087271. Next base: position 273,224 of record NZ_JBIUYQ010000005.1, on the reverse strand, counting down.
TTCACCTCGTCGGCGGCGGTGGCGGCGACCGCCCGCCCGGCGGGCTCGCTGCCGGTGAGCGTCACCGCGGCCACCCGGCGGTCCCGGATCACGCCCTCGACCGCGCCCGAGCCGATCAGCAGGGTCTGGAAGCAGCCCTCCGGGAAGCCGGCCCGCCGGAACAGCTCCTCCAGCGCCAGCGCCGTCCGGGGCACGTTGGAGGCGTGCTTGAGCAGGCCGACGTTGCCCGCCATCAGGGCCGGCGCGGCGAACCGGACCACCTGCCAGAACGGGAAGTTCCACGGCATCACGGCCAGCACCGCCCCGAGCGGGCGGTAGCGGACGTAGGCGCGGGCGGCGCCGGAGTCGGCGACGTCGGCCGGGGCCGGGTGCTCGTCGGCGAGCAGTTCCTCGGCGCGGTCGGCGTACCAGCGCATCGCCGTGGCGCACTTGGCGGCCTCGGCCCGGGAGGCGGCGAGCGGCTTGCCCATCTCCTCGGTCATCGTGCGGGCGATCGCCTCCCGGTCCTGGTCCAGCAGGTCGGCGGCCCGGCGCAGCAGGTCGGCGCGGGCGGCGAAGGGGGTGGTGCGGTAGCCGTGGAACGCGGCCTCGGCGCGGGCCAGCCGCTGCTCGATGCCGGCCGCGTCGAGCGGTTCGAAGGTCTCCAGGATCTCGCCGGTCGCGGGGTTGACGCTGGCGATGGGCATGCGGGGCTCCCAGGGGGGTCGGGGTCCGGTGCGTCTGCGTCTCTCACCCTCCCCGACGGCCCGCCCGGGGGCACGCCACCACCGCCCGGCGTGTCCCGCCGGGCGGTGGTGGCGCGGGCACGTCTACTCGGGCAGCGACTCCACCCGGGCCGCCGCCTCGCGGGCCCGGGCGCCGGCCCTGGTCCGCCCGGCCGTCACCAGCCGGCTGGGAAAGCGGTGCAGGTACTCGGCCTCCAGCTGCCCGGTGCGCAGGGTGTGCCGCTTGAGGGCCTCCTCCGAGCCGTACAGGAAGGTCTCGTGGCGCGTGCGGTGCAGCTGTTCCAGCTCGTGCAGGAGCGTGTCGTTGCCCAGGGCGTGCGGGGAGACGCCCGCAGGCCGGATGTGCGGATCCTCGACGTGCCGCATCTGGTACCTCCTCGGCGGAAGCCCCCTCCTCCAGGGTGCCCGCTGCCCCCGGCCGGTGCACCAGTTCGGGTGGCCGGGGGCGCGCCCGTCAGGCCGATCGTGATCGAACGGATCGTAGGATGAATGCTTCTGGACTCTTCGCTCCCGCCCCCTACAGCTCGGACAGATCCCCCATGCCGCTCCCCAAGGCCGAACTCCACCTGCACATCGAAGGCACCCTGGAGCCCGAACTCGCCTTCGCCCTCGCCGCCCGCAACGCGGTCGCGCTGCCCTACGCCGACACCGAGGCGCTGCGGAAGGCGTACTCCTTCAGCGACCTGCAGTCCTTCCTGGACCTGTACTACGCGCTGATGGCCGTGCTGCGCACCGAGGAGGACTTCGCCGACCTCGCCGACGCCTACCTCACCCGGGCGGCCGAGGCGGGGGTCCGGCACGCGGAGATCTTCTTCGACCCGCAGGCGCACACCGCGCGCGGCGTGCCGCTCGGCGTGGTGGTCGACGGCCTGACCCGGGCGCTGGCGCGCAGCGAGGAGCGGCACGGGATCAGCACCCGGCTGATCATGTGCTTCCTGCGGGACGAGTCCGCCGAATCCGCGCTGGAGACCTTCGAGGCCGCCCGCCCGTACTTCGACCGGATCGCGGGCATCGGCCTCGACTCGGCCGAGGTCGGCCACCCGCCGGCCAAGTTCCGCGAGGTCTACCGGCGGGCCGCCGAGGCCGGGCTGCGCCGCGTCGCGCACGCGGGCGAGGAGGGCCCGGCGTCCTACATCACCGAGGCGCTGGACGTGCTCGGCGTCGAGCGGATCGACCACGGCCTGCGCTGCCTGGAGGACGGCGAGCTGGTCGCGCGGCTGGTCCGCGAGCAGGTCCCGCTGACGCTCTGCCCGCTCTCCAACGTCCGCCTGCGGTGCATCGACACCCTCGCCGACCACCCGCTGCGCGAGATGCTGGAGGCCGGCCTGCTGGTCACCGTCAACTCGGACGATCCGGCGTACTTCGGCGGCTACGTCGACGACAACTTCCGGGCCGTGCAGCAGGCCCTCGCGCTCGACGAGGAGACCCTGCGCCGGCTCGCCGCCAACTCCTTCCGGGCCTCCTTCATCGACGACGAGCGCCGGGCCGAACTGCTGGCCGAGGTCGAGGAGTTCGTGTTCGACGCGGTCTAAGACCGACCGAACCCCGGTCCCGGGCGGGCTTCCTCGCCGGCTGCTCGGGCACCGCCGCCGTCAGCGGGCTCACGGGACTGCCGAAGGAGCCGTCCCGGCCCGGGTGTAGTGCAGCAGGGTGACGCCGCTCGCGAAGCGGCGGGTGCCGGTCAGGGCGAGCGGGACGGGGTGGGGAGTGGGGCGGAACAGGAGGGTGCCGCGGCCGAGGACGACGGGGTGGACGTAGAGGCGGAACTCGTCGACCAGGTCGTGGGCCAGGAAGGACGCGGCCAGGTCGGCGCCGCCGAGGGCGAGGTCGCCGCCGGGGGCGGTGGTGAGGGCCGCGATCGCCTCGGGGGTGACCTCGCGGGCGATGGCGGTGTTCCAGTCGGCGTGCCGGAGGGTGCGGGAGAAGACGGTCTTCGGCATCTCGCGCCAGATGGCGGCGAACTCGGCCATCGGGCCGGCGTTGGCCGGGTCCCGGTCGGCGGTGGGCCAGAACGAGGCCATCAGCTCGTGGGTGACCCGGCCGGAGAGGAAGCCGCCCATCCGGGCGAGTTCCTGGTTGAAGTGGGTGTGCAGGTCGTCGTCGACGAGCTGCCAGCCCAGGTCGTGGTCCGGGCCCTCGAAGTAGCCGTCGAGAGAGACGGACATGAAGAGGACGATCCTGCGTCGCATGGGCGGCCTCGGGCGGAGGATGGTCCGCCGCCCCCCGGGGGTGGGGGCGGCGGACGGCGATCAGAGCAGGGTGCTCCAGTAGTACCAGAACCGGTTGAGGACCAGCAGGGCGATCACCGCGTACCAGAGCGCCGGGACGACCCAGTGGTAGCGCGCCGCCTCGCGGACGACCGGGCGCAGGGCGCGGCCGGTGGGGATGATCCCGGAGCGCAGGTTGTGCAGGGTGGTGTACCAGAACAGCGGGATCATCGAGGCCCAGACCACCATGCAGTACGGGCAGAGCGCGCTGATCCGGTAGAGCGCCTGGTACATCAGCCAGGTCACGAAGCCGACGCCGAAGACCGTCCCGGCCTGGAGGCCGAGCCAGAACCAGCGCCGGTACGTCGCCCCGGAGAGCAGCCCGGCGCCGATCGCGATGACGACCCCGAAGCCGACCAGGCCGAGCAGCGAGTTGGGGAAGCCGAAGGCCTCGGCCTGGTCGCTGCGCATGATCGAGCCGCAGCTGATGATCGGGTTGATGTTGCAGGAGGGGACGTACGACGGGTCCTTCAGCAGCCGGATCTTGTCCAGGGTGAGGACCGAGGAGGCGAACAGGCCGACCGCGCCGCCGATCAGCAGCAGCCAGGCGAACGGGCGGCTCGCGCCGTACGTCCGCGCGGCGGGGGCGGCGGCCGTCATCCGGTCACCTGCTTGACCATCGCGGTGAACTGCTCGGGCGTGGCGGCCTTGCCGCCGGTGAGGACGTCCAGCTTCTTGCCGTCCAGCTTGACGGTCGGGGTGCCGGTGACGTCGCTCTTGTCGAACTCCTCGTTGACCTTGGCCGCCCACGGCGCGTAGGTGCCGTCCTGGACGGCCTTGACGAAGCCGTCGGTCTTCAGCCCGGGCACCTGGCCGGCCAGGTCGAGGAGGTGGTTGACGTCGCCGAAGCCGTCGGTGCGCTCGTCGGGCTGGTTGGCGTAGAGCACGTCGTGGAACTGCTTGAACTTGTCCACGCCCTCGTTGAGCGCGGCTCCGGCGGCGGCCAGCGCGGTGCGCGAGCCCTTGCCGCCGAGGTTCTTGTCCAGGAACGTCGCCAGGTGGTACTCGATCTTGTACGTGCCGTCGTCGGCGAGCTGCTGGACGGCCTTGCCGGTGGTGGTCTCCAGCTGCTCGCAGTACGGGCAGCGGAAGTCCTCGTAGATCTCCAGGGTGTGCGGGGCGTCGGCCCTGCCGTAGGTGATCACGGTGCCGTCCTGGCCGCCCGTGTTGGCGGGGACGACCAGCGGGCCGCTCGCGGCCGCGTCGGCGGAGCCGGAGCCGGAGGAGCCGCCGACGGCGAAGGCCACGCCCGCCACGAGGGCGAGCACGGCGGCGGAGGCGCCGCCGACCACGACCCGGCGGCGGATCCGGTCGGAGCGCTCGGCCTGGGCGCGGGCGGCGCGCATGCGGTCGGTGGCACTGGTCTTGGCGGCGGCCTTGCGGGTGTTGCTCATGAGGTGTCGTCCTGTGCTCTCGGGCGTGCGGGGGTGCGGGCGCGCGGGGCGCGCGGCGAGAGGACCGGCCGGGAGCGGCGCCGAGCGGCGCGCGCCTGTCAGCAGGCCAGGGCGAGCGCCGGCGGACCGCGCCGGACGGCCGGGCGGACGACGACGTCCTCGGCCGGGACCAGCGTCCGGCTGGCCCGGGGGAACGGCACCCGCGCCACCGGACGGGCCGGGACGGGCGCGGCGAGCAGCCGCAGCCAGCGGGCGGCGGCCGGCAGGTGCCGGTGCAGGAAGTCGCCCAGCATCCGGGCGGTGCGGGCGAGGCCGGCCAGCGCGGCGTCCGCGCGGCGCAGCCAGAACGCGCCGGCCAGCGCGATCGCGGCGTGCAGCAGCAGGAGCAGCAGGACGCCGGTCTGCTGGGAGACGCCGTGGCCGAGCAGGAACCCGCCCAGCGAACCGCCGCCGCACAGCAGCGGCTGGAAGCCGCGCGCGGAGCCTGGCGGCAAGGACGGGCAGGTGGTCTGGGCGAAGTCGAACAGCGCGCTGACACCCAGCTCCAGCGGCAGGAACACCGCCGCGACCGCCGGGTAGCCGCGCTCGCGGCCGGCCAACGCGTACGCCACCGCGAACACGGCGACGCAGGCCAGGGCCATCGGGCCGGCCGGCAGCGCGCGGCCGGTGACCAGCACCTGGCCGAGCCCGGCGAGCAGCACGACCAGCGCGGCGAAGACCGCCGCGCGGAGCGTCCTGGTGACCGGGCCGATGTCCATGGCATCCGAGTCTGCCACAGGTTGAAAGCGAAACGGTCGGGCCGGAGGTCCGCTGTGAAGAGCCTCACCACCGGCGCTGAGCTGGGCTTATGCGGCCCTTACGCGGGTCGGGCCGTCGTGCTCACCGGGGCTGCCCGCCGCGCTCGCCCGGGCCTGCCGGCCGTGCTCACCCGCGTCTGCCCGCCGCGCCGACCCGCTCCTCGACCAGTTCCCGGAAGTGCTCCAGGTCGCCCCGCACGGTCCGCTCGATCGCCCCGGCCAGGGCGAAGCCGCGCGGCCCGCCGAACGCCTCGTGCATCGCCTCCGGGTCGTACTCCACCCGGATCTGCAGCCGGGTGTGCCGGGCGTCCAGCGGCAGCAGCGCGAACGCGCCGTGCAGCCGGGGTTCGTCGAGCGTCCGCCAGGACATCACCCGGCCCCGGCCGCGGTCGGTGATCTCGGTGTCCACCGCCCGCTCGGTGCCGTCGACCTCCACCCCGAGGTGCGCCAGGTTCCGCCCGTGCGGGTGGGCGCTGCGGACGCCGTCGACGAACTGCGGGTACTCGTGCACCCGGTGCAGCTGCTCCCAGGCGGCGAGGACGGGGACGGCGAGGTCGATCTGTTCCTCAAGGATGCTCATCACGGTGCTCCGTGGCGGGGGCGCATGGGGGACGCGGGGTACGGCGCGTAGTTCCAGCCTGCGCCCCGCGCGGGGGCCGGGCAAAGGCACGCCCCCGGGCGGGCGGCCGGCGCGGGGCTGCGGGAGACTGGGCGCATGCCGGAGCTGCCCGAGGTCGAGGCGCTGAGCGACTTCCTGTCCGAGCGGCTGACCGGGCGCGTCATCGCCCGGGTGCAGCCGGTCGCGATCAGCGCGCTGAAGACGTACGACCCGCCGGTCACCGCGCTGGAGGGACGGACGGTCGGCCCGGTGACCCGGCGCGGCAAGTTCCTCGACATCGAGGCCGGCGGGCTGCACCTGGTGGTCCACCTGGCCCGGGCCGGCTGGCTGCGCTGGAAGGACGGCCTGCCCGCCGAACCGCCGCGCCCGAGCCCGAGGAACCCGCTGGCGCTGCGGCTGCGCCTGGCCGGGGAGGCTGGCGACGGCTTCGACCTGACCGAGGCGGGGACGAAGAAGGGCCTCGCGGTCTACGTGGTGAAGGACCCGGCCGAGGTGCCCGGGGTGGCCCGGCTCGGCCCCGACCCGCTGGACCCGGCGTTCACCCTGGCGGACTTCGCCGCCCTGCTGAGCGGCGACCGGCGCCGGCTCAAGGGCGTGCTGCGCGACCAGGGCGTGCTGGCCGGGGTGGGCAACGCCTACTCGGACGAGGTGCTGCACGCGGCCCGGATGTCCCCGTACAAGCTGGCGTCCAGCCTGACCGAGGAGGAGGCGGCGCGGCTCTACGAGGCGCTCGGCGCCACGTTGCGCGGCGCGGTGGAGCGCTCGCGGGGGCTGGCGGCGGGGGAGCTCAAGGCGGAGAAGAAGCTGGGGCTGCGGGTGCACGGCCGGACCGGCCTGCCCTGCCCGGTCTGCGGGGACACCGTGCGCGAGGTGTCCTTCGCGGACTCCTCGCTGCAGTACTGCCCGACCTGCCAGACCGGGGGGAAGCCGCTGGCGGACCGGCGGCTGTCGCGGCTGCTGAAGTGAGGGCGCGGGTGGGGCGGGCCCGGTGCGGCCCGCCCCACCCGAGGTGGGTTTCCGTGGGGCTCCGGTGGGAGCGGGCCCGGCGCGGGTTCAGCGCTTGACGGCGACGCCGCCCCAGTAGTACGCGGCCTTCGGGTCGGCCGGCGGCTCGCCGTCCGGGCGCCAGGCGAGGACGGGGGAGAGGCCCGGCTCGACCAGGTCCCAGCCGTCGAAGAAGCGCAGGACGTCGTCGTGGGTGCGCGGGACGAGGGTCATGCCGCCGGCCCGGGCGGCCTCGGTGACCTTGCCGACCGCCTCCGGGTCGAAGTCCTGGGTGGGGGTGGTGAGGGCGATGCAGCTGCCGGCGGGCAGGGCGTCGCGCAGGGCGGCGACCCGGCCCCACGGGTCGTCCTCGTCGGCGATGAGCATCAGCACGGCGATCATCAGCAGGCCGACCGGCTGGGTGAGGTCCAGCGTGGCGGTGAGCGCCGGGTCGGTGAACAGTTCCTCGGGCTTGCGCAGGTCGGCGTGGATGTAGGTGGTCCGGCTGGCGGGGCTGGACACCATCAGGGCGCGGGCGTGGGCGAGCACGATCGGGTCGTTGTCGACGTAGACCACCCGGGTGCCGGGGCTGACCGCCTCGGCGATCTCGTGGGTGTTGGGCGAGGTGGGGATGCCGGTGCCGAGGTCGAGGAACTGGCGGATGCCGTGTTCCCGGGCGAGGTGGCGGACGGCCCGGCCCTGGAAGGCGCGGTTCGCCTTGGCCATCTGCTTGACGCTCGGCACGGCCTCCTCGATGGCCTGCCCCATCGCGCGGTCCGGCGGGAAGTTGGTCTTGCCGCCCAGCCAGTAGTCGTACACGCGCGCCGAGTGCGGGGCGGTGGTGTCGACGCCGAACCGTTCCCACTGGCTCAGCTCGGCGGGGTCGTCGTCGGGCCGGCCCTGGTCCGGGATGTCCTGACTTGTCGTCATGGCCACGTCCTCTGATGGCAGATCATCACACTGGGGAAGGCACAGCGTAGCGGTCGGGAGGGGAGGCCGAGCGTCCGGTCGGGGAAGTCGCGGGGAAGCCGGGGGCGGGCGGGGTGCGCTTGCGCCGTCGGAGTGGTGATCGGGCCCGTCTGAGGCGCCATCGGGGAGCGGCGGCGCTACACGGGGGAAGCATTCAGAATGCTGTCAGATCATCAGATTTACGCACGAATGCCCTCGCGGCGACTACTACTGGTCGCGGCCGGGATGTCCCTGCTCGGGGCGGCCGGCTGCGGCAGCCCCTGGAGCGACGCGGACGACGCCGGGGCGGGCGCCACGGCGCGGACGCCGGGTGCCGCGCCGGTGGCCTCCGGACCGGGCTCCGGGCCGGAGGCGGCCCAGTCCGCCCCCTCCGCGGCGCCCCCGCCCGCCCCCACGGCTGCGCCCCCGCCCGCCGCCGCCCCGCCGATGCCCGTCCGCCGGCGGCTCACGGAGGAGGAGGCCAAGCCGGTCAACCAACTCGACCCGGGCCAGCGGGTGGTGGGGCTCACCATCGACGACGGGCCGGATCCCCGGTACACGCCGACCGTCCTGGCGCTGCTCCAGCAGTACGGGATCCGGGCGACCTTCTTCCTGGTCGGCGAGTGCGCCGTCGAGAACACCGGGCTGGTCCGGGAGATCGCGGACCGCGGCCACCACATCGGAAACCACACCTGGACCCACCCCGACCTGCGGCACATGTCCGACGAGGCGGTGCGGGACGAGCTGGAGCGCACCTCCGACCTGCTGTACCGGACCACCGGGCGCCAGCCGTCCTGGTTCCGCGCGCCCGGCGGGGACTGGTCGCCGGTCGCGCTCAGGGTGACCACCGAGCTCGGGATGCGGCCGATGGGCTGGACGGTGGACCCGGAGGACTGGGCCACGCCCGGGACCTCGGTGATCACCGAGCGGATCCTCAAGAACGTCCGGCCGGGGTCGATCGTGCTCAACCACGACGGTGGCGGCGACCGCTCACAGACGGTGGCGGCGCTGAAGGCGTACCTGCCGGTGCTGGTCGACCAGGGGTACTCCTTCTCGGCCCCGTCGAACTGAGCGGGGGCGCGGGGCGGCGGGTGCGGGTGGCGGTTTCCCGATGAAGGTCGCGGCTTTATCGCTTAAACCACCCGAAAGAGTGGCTTGGGAGAACCGTTTCTGCTGATTTTGGGCCTCTAGGGTGATCTCGCATCAATGCATCAGGTACCACCAGGTACCTCCTGAAAGGCCATCAATCATGCGTCTCCGCAACACCGCACTCGCCGTCGCCAGCGCCGTCGCCCTCGTCCTCGCGGTTCCGACCTCCGCCGGCGCCGCCACCGGCGACTTCCTCTACAAGGTCGGCCCCGGCGTGCCGGCCGGGCTCGCCGACCCGGAGAGCGGCAAGTGCATCAACCTGTTCGGGGCCACCGAGAAGGACCCGGCCTTCGCGCCGGAGAACTTCACCACCTCGACGGCCACGGTCTTCCTGGACTTCGACTGCGACGGCGACGTCTTCTACGTCATGAACCCCGGCAAGAAGCTCGGCGACCGGCTGAAGCTGCGCTCCGTGGTCTTCTCCTGAGTGGGGTGGCCCGGGCCGGACGGTCGGCGTAGCGTCGAACTGTCCGGCCCGGTCGCCGGCGCCCCGCCGTGCCCGTGCGCGGCTCGCTGTGCCCGTGGTCGGGCGCCCCAAGCCTGGGCAGAGCGAAGGAGGGCCTGGGATGACCGGCAACGGCTACGCACACCCCGAGGCGCTGGTCCGCACCGAGTGGCTGGCCCGCCACCTGGACGACGGGACGATCCGGGTCGTCGAGGTGGACGAGGACACCACCGCCTACGACCGGGACCACATCCCCGGCGCGATCGGCTGGAACTGGACCACCGACCTGCACAGCCGGGTCGGCCGCGACTACGCCGACCGGGAGGGCGTCCAGCACCTGCTGCGGGCGGCCGGCGTGGAGGACGACACCACCGTGGTGCTCTACGGCGGTAACAACAACTGGTTCGCCGCGTACGCCTACTGGCTGCTGCGGCTGCGCGGCTTCGGGCCCGTGCGGCTGCTGGACGGTGGGCGCAAGAAGTGGGAGCTGGAGGGGCGCGGGCTCACCGAAGAGGTGATGGACTACCAGCACACCGCCTACCGGCTGACCGGGCCCGAGCGCCCGGAGCTGCGGGCGCTGCGGGACGAAGTGCTCGGCAAGGCCGAGCTGTTCGCCAAGCCCGGCTCGGACGCGGTGCTGGTCGACGTCCGTTCGCCCGCCGAGTACCGGGGCGAGCTGATCGCGCCGCCGCACCTGCCGCAGGAGCAGGCGCAGGTGCCCGGGCACATCCCCGGCGCGGTGAACGTCCCCTGGTCGCAGGCGGCCAACGACGACGGGTCGTTCCGCTCGGCGGAGGAACTGCGGGCGCTGTACGCGGGGAAGGGCGTGGAACCGGAGCGCGAGGTGATCGCGTACTGCCGGATCGGCGAACGGTCGGCGCACACCTGGTTCGCGCTCACCGAGCTGCTGGGGTACCCGCACGTGAAGAACTACGACGGCTCGTGGACGGAGTACGGCTCGCTGGTGCGGGCGCCGGTGACGCTCGGCGGGTGAGGGGGCGGCGGGTGAGGGGGGTCAGGAGCGAGTGGGCCCGGGGGGTGAGGGGTCGGGGCGTGAGGGACGGGTGGGGCGCGGGGGGCCGGTGGGGTGTGTGACGGTGCCGCGGCGGTGCCGTGTCGGCCTGTTTCTTTTCATGAACATCTCACAATTGGGGAGTGGAGCGGGAGCCACCGGGACATGGATCGATCCGACCCATCGTCCCAGTGACCCTGGAGGACCACGTGCGCAAGAGGCTGATCGTCTCTGCTGCCAGCGCCCTGAGCCTGTTCCTGGCCGTCCCCGCCTCGGCGGCCGACTTCCAACCCGGCGCGGCCGGCATCGGAGACCCGTACTACCCGACCTACGGGAACGGCGGGTACCGCGTCTCGCACTACGACATCCGGCTGAAATACCAGCCCGCCACCGACGAGCTGGAGGGCACCACCACCATCCTCGCCACGGCGACCGAGAACCTCTCCCGCTTCAACCTCGACTTCGCGCTGAACGTCCAGGAGGTCCGGGTCAACGGACGTCCGGCGACCTTCGCCACCAGCGGCGAGCAGGAGCTGGAGGTCACGCCCGCCCGGCCGCTCGCCAAGGGCAGCCAGGCGACGGTGGTGGTCCGCTACAAGGGCGTCCCGTCCACCGTGAAGAAGTACGGCTTCACCGCCTGGCTGCGCACGCCGGACGGCGCGGTGGCCGCCGGCGAGCCCGAGTCGGCGTGGTGGTGGTTCCCGAGCAACGACCACCCGAGCGACAAGGCCACCTTCGACGTCTCGGTCCAGGTGCCGGACGGCAACCAGGTGATCAGCAACGGCATCCTGACCAGTGCCGTCTCCCAGGCCGGCTGGACCCGCTACAGCTGGCGCGAGAACAAGCCGCAGGCGACCTACCTGGCCACCCTCGCGGTCGGCAAGTTCGACGTCACGACCGACACCACGCCGAGCGGGCTGCCCGTCTACAACGCGTACAGCAAGGACCTCGGCGAGGACACCGACGCGGCCAAGGCCAGCGTCGAGCGCACCGGCGAGATCGTCGACTGGCTGAGCGGCTACTTCGGCGACTACCCGTTCAGCTCGGTCGGCGGCTACGTGCCCAACGTCAAGACCGGCTTCGCCCTGGAGACCCAGACCCGGGTCTTCTACAGCCCCCGGCAGTTCGCGCGCGGCTCCAACACCTCCGTCGTCGTCCACGAGCTGGCCCACCAGTGGTACGGCGACAGCGTCTCGGTCTCGCACTGGAGCGACATCTGGCTGAACGAGGGGTTCGCCCGGTACTCGCAGTTCCTCTGGTCCGAGCACGAGGACGAGGGCACGGCGCAGGAACTCGCCGACTACGTCTACGCCTCGCACCCGGCCGACGACCCCTTCTGGACCGTCAAGCCGGGCGACCCGGGCGCCGCCAACCAGTTCGCGAACGCCGTCTACGACCGGGGCGCGGTGGCCATCCAGGCGCTGCGCAACGCCGTCGGGGACGACAAGTTCTTCCAGATCCTGAAGGGCTGGCCCACCGAGCGCCGTTACGGCAACGCCTCCGTCCCGGAGTTCCAGGCGTACGCGGAGAAGGTCTCCGGGAAGAAGCTCGGGGACCTCTTCGCCACCTGGCTGTTCACCGCCTCGAAGCCGGCCGCCGGGCCGGCGCCGGCCGCAGCGGCGGCCTCGCTCGCGCCGGGTGCCGGTGCGGGACAGGACGCCGGGCGGCTGCCGGCGGAGCCGAAGTCCTGGAAGAAGATCCAGGAGACCAACTCGCTGCACGACGAGGAGCGTTGATTCCTGGGTCCGTTGAGCCCCCGGATGTGACCTGGTGACCTGGTGACGGGCGTGGTCCGGTCGGCCGCTGGAGGAAGCGGGCGGTCGATCGGGCTACGCCGCTCCGGGGCCGTCCGCCGCCAGCAGCTCGGTGAGGCGGCGGACGGCGAAGGGTATGAGCTCCCGGACCGGGATCAGCCGACAGGGCGCGTTGCCGACCAGCACCTCGCGGATGCCCGCCCGCTCCTCGAACTCCTTTCCCACGGCAGGGAAGTGGGTGTCGTTGTCGTCGCCCACGTCGGGTGCCTCGATCCAGACCCGCTCGCCCTGGATCGCCATCGGGAAGCGCCGGAGCTTGAGGCGGCGGTTGGGCGCGAAGGTCTCTGCGTAGTGCAGGAAGGTGTTGCGGTTGTGCCCGACACCGATCAGCAGCACGTACCCGCCGAGGTCGTGCAGCGCGCCGAAGGGCGACTCGCGACCGACCGCGAAGCCCAGCGAGCGGCGGGCGGTGACCTCGCGGGCGTGCGCCCCGACCGCGGCGACCGAGGCCTGCGGATGCGTGCTGCGCAGGCTCTCCGGCAGCGCGCGCAGCGCCTCCGGTACGGCGCCCGTCAGTGAGGGGAGCCCGGGGTGGAACAGCGGGACGGCGGCGCGCCGTTCGGAGACCTCGGGGCTCGGCAGGCCGGTGTGCTCCGGTGCCGGGTCCCGGACGACGGCGGTGGTGAAGGTGGGCACCGCGACCGTGCCGCCGGGCCCGACCGCCTCGCGCAGGCTGGCCACCACGGACGCGGCACCGCCGTCGACCCGGCCGAGGCTGGAGAGCGAGGAGTGCACGATCACCGCCATGCCCTCGCGGACGCCCACCCGCCGCCAGCCCTCGACGAGATCGGCGGTGCTGAGCGGCGCTTCGAGCGGTGCGTCGAGCGGGGTGGTGCGCGGGCCGGCGCTGTGCGCGGTGGTGCGGTGCGCGGTCATGGTGCCCCCTGGCGGTGCTGTGCAGGTGCTGGTGGGATCGTTCGGGGCCGACCATAGCGCGTGACACTGACAACCGGTCAGGACGGGGTGGCCGTCCGGCAGTCCGTTCTGCTCGGGCGTGCGGTGCCGGGGCGGCGGCCGTTCAGGGCCTCGACCCCGTCGCTTCGGCCAGCACCCGGGCCTCCTGCTCGGGCGTGAAGCCGTGGCCGAGGGGCGGTTCGCCGCGCTCGCGGTCCCAGGCGAGCACGTCGGCGGCGGTGACCGCGAGCGGGGTCGCCGGCAGCCCGGCCGCTCTGGCCCGGGCGGCGCTGCGCTGCTGTCCGGGCCAGAGCGGTGCGGCCCGGACCAGCGGGAAGAACGGCGGCGGCGCGCTCTCCGGCGGCACCGGGACGACCTCCACCTCGGTGCCCGCGACCTCGGCGCAGGTGGCGATCAGCCCGCCCAGTGTGGTCGCTTCGGCCGGGCCGACGGCGTGGAAGGCACCCGCCCGGCCGTCCTGGAGCAGCCGGACCACCAGCCGGGCCAGGTCGCGCACGTCGACCACCTGGACGGGCTGCTCCGGCCGCCCCGGCAGCGCGATCCGCCCGCCCCGGGCGGCCCGGCGCGCCCAGTAGGTGAGCCCGCGCTGCTCGTCGTGGGGGCCGGCCACCTTTCCGGGGCGCACGATCGTCGCCCCGTCCCCGTAGCGGGCGGTGACGTCGTCCTCGCAGGCGACCTTGAGCCGGCCGTACGTCTCCTCGGTGAGCTGCTCGGCGTCGCGCAGCGGTGCGCGGCGCGGGACGGACTCGTCAGAGCCGGGGGCGAGACCGGCGCGCTCGTACACCGCGTGGCTGGAGATGAACAGGTAGCGGCCGACCCGGTCGCCGAGCGCGTCCATGGCCTGGCCGACCTGGCGGGGGCGGTAGCCGCTGACGTCCACCACCGCGTCCCAGCGGCCGCCGCGCAGGGCGGTGTAGTCGCCGGTGTCGCGGTCGCCGATCAGGTGGGCGGCGGCGGGGAAGAGACCGGGGTTGGTCCGGCCGCGGGTGAACAGGGCGACCTCGGCGCCACTGCGCAGGGCGTCGTCGGCGATCGCGCGGCCGACGAAGGAGGTGCCGCCGAGGAGGAGGATCCGCATGGGCCCAGCGTAGCGGCGGGCCGGGGGAACAACGGGTGGTGAGGGGGCGCCGGAGGGCACCGCGCATCACGCGGTGCCCTCCGGACAAGGGCCTAGGCTGCTTCGAGAGCGCGGGCCTCGGTGAGGATCAACTCCTCGATCCCGTAGAGGAAGCGTTCCATCGCCGGGCGCGGGAGCACCGCCGGGTCGGCCGTCATGGTCAGGCTCAGCGCGCCCGGGGACTGCAGCGCGTCCAGGGCGTAGGTCAGGCCGGGGCGGGGCTCGAACTCCACCGGCCAGGTCAGGGTGGTCGCGTCCTCGCCCGTCCCGGTGTCGGGGGACGCGGTGGCCAGCTCGCGGGTGTCGTTGAAGATGCAGGACCGGTCCGCGAGCGGGACGCCCTCGGCGGCGAGCCGCCCGATCTCGGCCTCCAGCCGGAGCTTGTCGTGGTAGGCGTGGCGGTAGGCGCCGATCGCGGCGGCGTTGGTGCGCCGGACGACGTCCCCGAACTCGGCGGTGGCGTCCGGGAGGTGGAACAGCCCGTCGCCCGCGACCACGCTCACCGCGTTGGTCAGCTCGGGCAGGAAGCGGTTGCTCACCACGACGTTCAGCACCGCGTCCGTCGAGCCCGACAGCCGGGCCGTCATCGCCGCCGTCGCCGCCAGCAGCACCGAGGAGGAGGTCACCCGGTGGGCGGCCGCCACCCGGTCCACCGCGCGGGGCAGCGCGGGCGAGCGCAGGACGGCGTTCGGGAACCTGGTGGCCGGCGTGGCCGGCTCACCGGGCGGGGGGAACAGCCGGGCCGGGGCCAGCCGCAGCTTGCGCAGGAACTGCTTGCGGGCGCCCTCGTCCCGCCGTCGACCGCGTTCCGAGGCCTGGAACTCCGCCTCCTCCAGCGGTTGCTGGGCGGGCTCGCGGATCTTGGCCAGCTCGTCCGGCGAGGTGCCCTGGCAGAGCGCGGTCAGGTCGGCCACCAGGCGGTTCATCCCCGTGCCGTCGACCGCGGTGTGCGAGAGCACCAGGCTCACGTACCGGGCCGACCCGCCCGTCTCCACGACGCCGACCCGGATCGGCCACTGGGCGGTGGTGTCGAACGGCAGCGCCGCCAGCTCCTCGTGCAGCCACGCGCCCGCCTCGACCGGATCGGCCGACTCCGCGCAGTGCCGTACCTCCACCTCCAACCGGCCCTCGGGGTCGACTACTTGGCGCAAGCGGCCGGCCTCGCCCGGCACCAGGCGGGTGTGCAGCGAGTCGTGCAGATGGAGCAGTCGCTCCAGGCCTGCGAGCAGGACGGGCAGCGGCAGCCCGGGGTCGAGCGGCGCAGCCGCGGCGATGTTGTAGCGCGGCGCGTCGGCCGGGGCGAGCCGGCTCACGGCGTCCCGGATGGCCTGTTGGCCCCAGGTGGCGGGACCGGACCCGGCCCGGCCGGACGAGAAGGCGATGTGCAGCAGTTGACGAGTGGTCACCGTGTGGCTCTCCGATGTGGCGGTGGATCGTGACGTCGTGCCGGTGCGTTGGGAGCGCGGATGCTGCTGGGGAGAGTGTGGCGCACCGCCTGCCCGCCGTCGAGGTCCGGAGCCCGGGGGCCGGGGCTCCGGCGGGCGCGCGGCCGGGGCTTCCGCATCTATCTCGACGTGAAGTATCTTGATGTCGAGATTGATGCCGATCACGCAACGGGGGCCTGCCATGCGGGGGAACGGACTGATGGCGCAGCTGCGGAAGCCGCCGGGCGGGCGGGACGCGCGGATCATGCTGCTGGCGCAGTGCGTCGACCGGACCGGGAGCGGGGTGTGGGCGGCGGCCTCGGTGCTGTACTTCACCTACGTGTGCGCAATGGACGCCCGACAGCTCGGCGTGCTGCTGGGCGTGGGCGCGGCGGCGGGCATCGCCGGATCCCCGCTCGCCGGGCGGGCGGCCGAACGGCTGCCGGTGCGGTGGCTGCTGATCGGGTGCCACCTGCTGCGGATCGGGACGATGGGCCTGCTGCTGGTCGTCGACGACTTCGCCACGCTGCTCCCCGCCGTCGCCCTGACCTGCCTGGCCGAACGTGCGGCCAAGACCCTGGAGATGCTGTTCGCCACCCGGATCGCGGGCGAGCGGCGCGGCACGTACCAGGCGCTGTTCCGCAGCGTGGCCAACGCCGGGTACGCGCTCGGCGCGGGCATCGCGGCGATCGGCCTGGCGATGGGCACCACGACCGCCTACCGCGCGCTGATCGTGGCCAACGCGCTCTCCTTCGTCCTCGCTGCCGTCCTGGTCTGGCGCACCCGGGAGCCGGCCGGGCGCGGCCTGGTCGCGGCGGCCTCCGGGGAGGAGCCCGCCGCCGCCCCGGCGGCCGTGCCGAGCCCCTGGCGCGACCGGGGCTACCTGCTGTTCGTCGCGCTGGACATGCCGCTGAACCTCGACGACTCGATCCTCAACGTCGGCCTGCCGCTCTGGCTCGTCCACCACACCGGCGCGCCGCACGCCGTCGTCCCGGCCTTCCTGATCCTCAACACGGTGCTCGTGGTGCTCCTGCAACTGCGCGTCTCGGCGCGGGCGGAGGGCCCGCGCGGGGCGGCCGCGGCGGTGGGCTGGTACGGCCTGACGCTGCTCGGCTGCTGCCTGCTGACCGCGCTCGCCACCGGCGGCGGGCCGTGGACGGCCTCGCTCGCGCTGCTCGCCGCGGCGATGCTGGTCACGCTGGCGGAGCTGATGCGCTCGGTGAGCTCCTGGGAGCTGGCGGTCGTCCTGGCACCCCCGGGGGCCCAGGCCTCCTACCTGGGGGTGGCCGGGATGGCCCAGTCGGTGCAGAAGTCGGTGGGCCCGCTGCTGCTCACCGGCGTGGTGATGACGGCCGGTCCGGCCGGCTGGCTGGCCCTCGGCGCGGCGACCGTCGGCCTCGGCGCGCTCCAGCGCCGGGCCAGCCTGCGCCGGCTGGCGGCGCTGGCCGGCCCGGCGGCCGAGCCGTCGCCGCGGGTGGGCGCGGCGGTCGGCTGATCCGGCGCGTCGCGGCCGCCGGGCACCCGCCGGGCCCGGTGCCGTCGGCGGGCCGGGACGGACGGCGAAGGGGGGCGTCAGGGCCTCGTGACGTGCGGGGGGGGGTCGGCCGCGCTGCCGCGGGGCGGCTCGTCAGATCGGCTGGCGGGCCATTTCCGCCGGCCCGGGCCGGGTGGCGGTGACGACGTGGTAGTCGAGGAGGCCGCTGCGCCAGGCGGGGAGGAAGTTGCGGCTCCAGTGACCGGGAGGGACGGCGTCGGTGAGATAGCGGTCGAGGCCGGGCCAGACGGCGTCGCCGATGGACTCGGTGGTGATGGTGGCGAAGCCGGCCGCGGTGAGGTCGCTGGTGAAGGCGGCGAGGGGATGGGGGACGTCGAGGCCGTCGGCGAAGCTGGCGAGGAGGATGCTCAGGCGCTCGGTGATGTCCGGTCCGGCGGCGGCGAAGAAGGTGGTCACGACGAGTCGGCCGCCCGGGCGTAGGACGCGGGCGGCCTCGCGGGCGAAGCCGGTGAGTTCGCGGAAGTGCTGGGCGGCCTCGACGGAGTAGACGCCGTCCAGGGAGGCGTCGGCGAAGGGGAGTTGGTTGGCCGATCCGAAGGTGTAGGCCAGCCGATCGGGGTAGGTGGCCAGGGCTTTGGCGTTGACGGCGCGGGCGCGCTCGATCTGGTCCGGGTGGATGTCGACGCCGGTCACGCCCCCGAACCGGAACTCGCGCAGGGCGAGCGCCGCGCCGAGCCCGCGCCCGCAGCCGACCTCGGCCAGCCGCAGCCGCTCACGTGGCTCCGCGAACTCCCGCAGGACCCGGCGGTAGAGCTGCTCCTGGCTGTGGACCCGGTCCTCGGTCGTCGGGGCGGTGAGGTCCATGTCCTGCCAGTAGCCGAAGTTGATGAATCCACCGGCGAAGCTCGCGGCCCGGGACAGATCGCCGGCACCGTAGGTCCGGCGTACGGGGGCGGGGATGTGGTCGTGGCTCATGATGGTCGGTCTCCCGGTGTGTGATGTACCCGGTCTCGGCGGTGGAGTGACGACCCCGGACCGGGGGCGCTGAACGCGCAGTGTGACGGTGTGGCGGCGCTGTGACCGGCTCCGCGGTGTTCGGCGCCCGTCGGGCGCGCCGAGGTACGTACCCAAACCGGTGGTGATCCGAACACGGTACGTGATGGACCCCGGTCCGGGGCGGGAAAGGGGCGCGGAGGTGGCCCGGGGGGCTCAGAACACCGCCGCACTACCCGGGGCGGCTACCGGGCGCGCGGACTTCCTGCGGGAGACGGCCGACGGGGCGCCGGGGCGCCGGGGCGTGTCGTGCGGGCCGCCCGGCCCGTTACCGGGACGTCTGAACAGGAGAGGGGATTCCTTGGGGAACAGCGGAGGTGCCGCGGCGCATTCCGGCATCGACTTCCAGCAGCGCGTGGCGGCGCTCGCCATGTGCCACATGCTGTGCGACCTCGCCGATCTGAGCCTGCTGGGGCTCGACGGCGCGGTCCGGGTCGAGGAGCTGCGGTTCGAGACGGAGGACGAGATCGACGACCTCGTGCTGGTCGGGCCCGGGGTGCGGTACTTCGTCCAGGCCAAGAACACGATCAGCGTGTCGGCCGCGCCGACCTCGGACTTCGGGTCGGTGCTGGGCCAGTTCGTGCGGCAGTACGTGACGGACAGCCGGCCCGGGGACGTCTATCTGCTGGCGACCTCGACCGAGGCGTCCGCCCGGGTGCGCAGGGAACTGCGCAAGTTGACGGAGGCCGCGCGGCTGAGCCGGTCGAGCAGCGCGGAGCTTCCGCTCAACGGGGCCGAGCGGGACGTCCTGGAGAAGACCGAGGGGCTTGTCCGGGCGCACTACGAGACGGCGACCGGGCGCGCGATCACGGCGGTGGAGCTGCGGGAGATCCTGGCCCGGATCAGGGTCAGCTCGCTGGACGTGCGGGAGGGCGGTTCGCTGGAGTCGGCCGCACTGCTGATGCTCAGCGTCCGGTCGGCGATCGGACCGCGGCTGCTCTGGGGCGGCCTGATCGCGCTGGCGGTGTCGCTGGCACGGGACAGGCTCGCGATCGATGCCGAGGGTCTGCGGGCGCGGATGGGCAAGTACGTCCGGGACCACCCGGAGCCGCCGGGGCCCGGCGCGAGCGGGCTGCTGAACCGGGAGACGGTGGCCGGGCTGGCGTTCGGCCGGGAGGTGGTGCTCGCGGAGGCCTCCTTCGAGGGGCGCGAACTCGTCATCGCGGACTTCCGCAGGTTCGACGAGGCCGGGGCGAAGCGCGTCACCTTCGCGGACGGGCACGTCGAGTGGGCGCCGGGGGAGCGGTGGAGGGTCGTCGGACGGTGGGCCACCTGGGCGGGACTGGAAAGGCACCTCGAAAACCGTGCGGAGGAGTACCGGGACCGGCGGGTGCTCATGATCCCCGCCACGTTCACGGACGACCCGAGTGACGCACCGGCGGCCCGCGCGCACGCGGAGCACTGCGCGAACCTCGCCGAACGCGTCGAGGACGCCTTCGGCTGCCGGCACTGCGGCGACGCCGTGTCCGAGGCGGGCGCACCGCTGATCGAGGTCGACGAGGAGGGCCGCCCCGAGGACATCGGCCTGGTGCACCAGGAGTGCCTGCGGCCGACGGACCGGGTGCTCGGCGGGGTGGACGGCGAACTCCTCCGGGAGAATCCGCGGTTGCGCAACTTCGACTACGCGGGCTGGATCGCCGCCCTCCAGGGCGGCCAGTGGATGTTCGGCGGGATCGCGAGGGCGCAGTTGCCGGTCGCCCGCATCGCCTGGAAGTCGGAGTACGACGACTTCTCCCGGGGCGGCTGGTGTGTCCGGATCTCGTTGGAGGACGGCGGCGCGAACTACGTCACCGACCGCGGTCGGGTGGCCCGGCGCTCGGAGCGGAGGGCGGCGGAGGGCGCCGAGCGGATGAACGCGGACTTCGCCGCCGCGCGGAGGTCGGGGGACCCTTGGTGCTACACGCCCGACGGCTCCGGATTCGCCCCCTACTCGAGGCTGCTCCGCCAAGGGGAGGAGCCGATCCCGTGCGTCCGGGCCAAGGCGGTGCGGTACACCCGGGCCATCGAAGAGGCCTACTCGGACTGCCGGCGGTACTACGCGCCACTGGCGTACCTGGTGGACGCGGAGACCGGGGACCCCGTGGTCGTGGACGGGGTGATCACACTGCTCACCGATCCGCTGGAGCTGGACTCCTACGTGCGGAACTGGGCGCGCAGCGGCGTCCAGCTGCCCGCGTTCACGGTGGCCGGGATCCTGAGCGACGAGCAGTTCGACCGCTTCGTCCGGCTGGCGATGACGCGGGGCACCAACCTGGTCGTCAACCCGAAGCTGGCCCTGGACGGCTCCCTGGTGAGCGGGTACCTGTTGGACGTCTTCGAGGACCTGACGCGGGGCGCCGCGCCGGTCCTGTAGCGGGGCCGGGTGCCCGGGGCCGGGGCCTCGGGCACCCGGCGGGGTCACCAGCCGAGGAGGTGGGTGCGGCGGGTGAGGGCGGCGAGGATGGACTCGGCGGCGCCGGCGGGGGTGAGGGAGCTGGTGTCCAGGGTGTGCGGGCCGGGGACGGCGCCCGGGGTGGGCTGGAGGACGACGAGGTGGAGGGCGGCGCCGGTGGTGCGGCTCTCGCGGCGGAAGGTGTCGAGGGTGGGCGGGGCGGCCGGGCACTCGACGATGACCTGGTAGCCGCCGGTCGCGTAGGCGAAGGCGGCCTGCGCGGCTGCGGCGAGGGCGGTGGTGTTCTGCCGCTCGGCCTCGGGGAGGTGCGGCGGGAGCTGGCCGCGCCGGATGACCCGCAGGAAGTCGTGCGCACGCAGGTGGACGCTCGGGTGCAGCTCCTCCGCGAGCCGGCTCGCGACCGGGCTCTGGCCGGCCCCGGCCGGGTCGACGAGCACGAGGACGCCGCCGGCGCCCCGGCCGCCCCCGAGCTCCGGCCCACCTACGGTCGTACGGTTCACAGCTGCTGATCCCTTCGCGGGCCGGGGACGGACGGGTAGCCGGGGCGAGGCGGTCGGAGTGCGGACGGGCCGGCCGGCCCGGATACGGACAGCCGACCGCCTCGTCCCTACGACTGGTGCTTTCGGGGATCAACCTAGTCCACGCCGGTGCCCCGAGTCGTCCCCACTCCTGCACCGGGGCGCTCAGCGGTCCTCGACGCGCAGCACGATCGGGTTGGTGAGGGCCGCCATCGGGCCCCAGGGGAGGTCCGGGCCCATCGCGTTGCCCTTGCCGGGCGACCCGTCCGGCTTCGGGTGGCGGACCTCGGCCCGGACGTAGGCGGCGAGCGAGGCCGTCGTGCGCCAGACCACCGTGCCGGAGCCGTCGGCGGGCAGTGACTCCTGGTGCAGCTGGCCCTCGTCGGTGAGGAGGCGGACCGTCCCGCCGGGGACGCCGGAGACGGCGAGCCGGACGTCCAACGGGGCGTCCGCCGGGACGGCCAGCTCCTCGCCGATGCCGGCCCGGCGGCCGTGCCCGGTGACGGTGAACTCCAGCTGGACGGAGGCGGATTCGGCGAGCCAGCTGCGCCCGTCGCGCAGCCCGTCGAGGATCGCGTCCCGGGTGAGGTCCTCGGCCAGGACGACGTTGTGCGGGGAGCCGATGACCTGCGGGGCGCTGTGCGCGTCGCTGTTGCCCAGGGCGGGCAGCCAGGAACGGCCCTCGCGCAGGGCGACGGCGAGCCGGCCGTCCCAGGTGTCGACCGCGGACTCGTCGTCGTACGTCCAGGGCCCGTTCCACACCTCGACGCCGTCGGCCTGCTCGTAGCCGAACTTCCACTGGCAGGCGACGTACGGGCAGTACGGGTGCGCGGGCACCACCAGGCCGCCGGAGCGGTGGACCTGACGGACGAAGCGCGGGTGCTCCTCGTCGCGGGAGCGGTAGCGCCAGTCGACGAACTGGCCCGCTTCGAGGCCGAGGGCCAGCCAGTGGCCGTTGCGGGTGGTGATCTCCTCGCCCGGGATGATCAGCAGGTCGGCGCCGGCCAGCGGGCCCCAGACCGCGTGCGAGGAACTGGTGTTGTGGTCGGTGGAGACGATGAAGTCGAGGCCGGCCGCGCGGGCTCCGGCGGCCACCTCCTCCGGGAGGCGCCGTCCGTCGGAGTGCACGGTGTGCAGGTGGCAGTCGCCCCGGTACCAGGCGCGGCCGCGGCCGCGGGCCCGCTCGGACGGGTAGTGCGGGGTGAACGCCGGCCCGGGGGCGCCGAACCGGAGGGTGACCTGGACGTGGTAGTCCAGCCCCTGCGGCGCGATCTGGTAGGGGCCGAGGGCGAGGTGCCAGGTGCCCGGGTTGATCGGGCCGGGGAGGTAGCCGGGGGTCGCGGTGTCGCGGGCGAGGCTGAACTCGGTACGGAAACCGCCGGACCAGCCGCGGAAGCCGGGGCCGCCGAGGTCGGTGCCGCGTTCGTCGAAGATGCCGATGTCGCAGGAGTTGCCGGGAGTGCCGGCCGGGACCGGGGGCTTGTCGTAGCCGTAGCTGACGGCGATCTCGCGGACACCGGCGGGGACTTCGACGGGGAGGTGGACGAAGTCGGGGGAGCCGGTGGGGAGGTGGCCGGTGAGGGTGAGGGTCCGCTCGGTGCCGGGTGCGCCGGGTGCGGCGGCGGCGGCGGGGGTGGTCGCGGCCAGGCCGAGGGCGGCGGCGGCTCCGGTGGTGAGGCCGGTGCGGAGGAGGTCGCGACGGGCGGGGCGTGGGGTGTCGTGGTCGGCGGGCATCGGGTCCTCCGGGGCAGATCGGGCGGGGTCCGTTCGGCTCCTTACCCGTGGTGGTGAATCAGGGGTGAGCCGGGGCCCACGGGCGGGGGGCGGGTCGGTGAAGGGGGTCGCCGTCGGCCGGGTCGGCGAGTTGCGGGCGGTGATGAATAGTCCGTTCATATTCATAGCGAGCGGATCGGATCATCGCGGAGGAGACGGGTGTGGCACTGAGTCGGCGGGCGCTGCTGGCGGCGGTGGCCGGGAGCACGCTGGCGGGGTGCGGGCCCTCGGCGGGCGGCGGGGCGGCGGCCCCGGCGGCTTCCGCTTCGGTTTCCGAGGCCGCCGAGGCCTCGGCGATATCGGCGGCGACGCCGTCGGAGCCCCCGACGCCCGCCCCGACCACCCCGACCAACCCGACCAACCCGACCGCTGCGCCCGGGCGCCCGGAGCCGTCCCGGGCCGAGCTGGTCGCCCGGTACGGCGGCACCGAGCCGAAGCAGTGGGGGATGGAGGTCACCGGGGTGATCACCGAGCTGCCCGCCGGCGAGAGCGCGACGGCGCTCACCTTCGACGCCTGTGGCGGCCCCGGCGGGAACGGGTACGACGCCGACCTGATCGACTTCCTGCGGAAACGTTCCGTCCCCGCCACGCTCTTCCTGAACGCCCGCTGGATCGACGCCAACCCGGACGTGTTCGAGCAGCTCGCCGCCGACCCGCTCTTCGAGATCGGCAACCACGGCACCGTCCACCGCCCGCTCTCGGTCACCGGCCGCTCCGCCTACGGCATCGCCGGCACCGGTGGCGTCGGCGAGGTGTACGACGAGGTCGCTGGCAACGCGCACAAGCTCGCCGGGCTGCTCGGCCGCCCGGTGCGCTTCTTCCGCTCCGGCACCGCGCACTACGACGACGTCGCCGCCAGGGTGGTCGCCGACCTGGGGGAACGCGCCGCGGGCTTCACCGTGAACGGCGACGGCGGGGCGACGCTCAGCGCCGCCGAGGTGCGGCAGGAGATCGCGGCGGCCCCGCCCGGGGCGATCGTGATCTGCCACATGAACCACCCGGGCGGCGGCACCGCCCCCGGGGTGGTGGCGGCGGTGCCGGGGCTGCTGGCGGCGGGGCGGCGCTTCGTCCGGCTGTCGGACGTGCTGCGGTGAGGCGCGGGCGTGCCGCGTTGCGGCGACGTGCGCGGACCGCGTTGCGGCGTTAGGCCAGTCGGAGGCCTCCCGGGTGCTCCTCCTCGATGATCCGGACCAGCCAGTCGAACACCGTCGGCCCCTTGCCGGCCCTGGCGGCGGCGAGGTCGGCGCGGACGTGCTCGCGGTTGGCGGGGTGGCAGTGGGCCAGCCGCAGTTCCAGCTGGCGGACCGTCTCGGGGTAGCCGAGGTTGCGCCGGGAGACCGCGTGGTCGCGCCACTCGATCAGGTAGTCGCCGTCCTCGGGGGTGCCGTAGCCGCCGCGCAGGCAGTCGGCGAAGGCGTCGAGGTTCCGGCCGAAGTAGCCGTCGCTGCCGATGGTCTCACCGACCACGTCCCAGAAGTCGTCCAGCGTGTGGATCCGGGTGCCAGCTATCACATAGGTCACGGTCACGGGGTCGAGGATATGCCGAGTGCGGTCGTCGGTGCGCCGGACTACCGGGCGACCGCGATGGCGGTGGCGAGCAGGCCGTCACCGACGGCCCAGCGGCCCTCGAAGCCCTCGATGCGGCGGCCGTTGACGTTCGGGCCGGGGACCAGCAGCCGGGCGGTGAAGGAGCCGTCGGGGGAGAGGACCAGGTCGGCCTCGCTGAAGTCCAGGAACTGCTCGGTGAGCGGGAACCACGCCTTGTACACGGATTCCTTGGCGCTGAACAGGATGCGGTCCCACGGGGTGCCGGGGTGTTCGGCGAGCAGTTCGACGATCCGCTTCCCCTCCTCGGGCAGCGCGATGACGTCCAGGACGTCGTCCGGGAGCGGCAGGGCGGGCTCGGCGTCGATGCCGACCGAGGCGAGGTCGCCGGAGTGGGCGACGGCCGCCGCTCGGAAGCCCTCGCAGTGGGTGAGGCTGCCGACGACGCCGTCGGGCCAGCTCGGGGCGCCGCGCAGGCCGGGGACCAGCGGGCGGTAGGGGATGCCGAGGCGGGTGAGGGCGGTGCGGGCGCAGTGGCGGACGGTGGTGAACTCTCGGCGGCGCTTGGCCACCGCCTGGACGACGGCGGCCTCCTCGGCCGGTTCCAGCCGGGCCTCCGGCGGGTCGTCGTAGGACACCTCGGTCACGACGGCGTCCGGCAGCAGGTCCCCGATCACACGCTCCCCCTCGGTCGGTGCGCGGACGGCCGCCGCGCGGATCGAGCCTAACCCGGGTGGGGGTGGTCCCGGCGGGCCTTCCGGGGAAGATCCGCCGGGACCACCCGGAGCACCGGGAGCACCGGGAGCACTGAGGCCAACTCGCGGTACTGCTCGGCGTCGTCCAGCGACCGCAGCGGCCGGCCGCCGTGGCTCGACGGCCGGCCGAGGCCAGGCCCCAGCTGCGCGGGTAGCGCACCAGGCTCTGCGGGCCGCCGATGAGCGCGATCTCGCGCTCGACGTCCGGGCTCCAGTCGTCGGGCAGGTTCGGGTGGTGGAGGAAGCGGCCGAAGTGGCTGCGGGTGCCCTCGGGGAAGTGTCCGGCGGCGAGTTGGCGGGCGAAGCGGCTGCGGCGCAGTTCGTCCCAGCCGCCGTCGTAGCGGCCCCGGTGACGGGCAGGGGGGAAGAGGCCGGTCAGGCCTTCCAGGACGCCGTAGTACTGGTCGAAGGCCTGCTGCAGCGGTTAGTTGGCGCGGTCGTCGGCGGCGCAGGGGTCGCGGCGGCGGGGGTCGGCCGGCGGGTCGACGGGCCGGTCGGTGTGCGGGGTGGTCTGCGGAGCGGTCTGCGGGACACGGCGGACAGCGGTGTGCATCGGCCCTCCTTCCGGCTTGCCGCGAGTGGGCTCGGCGCTCATCGTGCTGAAGGGCGGGGCGCGCTGTCAATCGTCAACTTGACTGCTGGGAAAGGGTGTTGCCGACGCGTTGCGGTGTGTTGCGGCGGATGTCGCGGGGGTGGCGGGTGTGTTGCGGGCGGGAGTTCGACCTTGTGACGGGCTCGCGGCGGTTACTAACTTGCGGAGCGGAAGTAAGTTCGGAGCGGGCCGAGGGCGCGCCCTCGGGCCTTGGCGAAGGGGAGGTCGGTGCCCGTGCTGGAACTGCTGCACGCCCGCGTGCCGGTGCGGACCACGTGACGGGTGGCGCGACCGTCCGGCGGTGACGGAGCGTACGGACTGGGCGAGTGCTCCGAGGCCGGCCCGGGCGCCGGGCGGGCCAGGGCGGGCCAGGGCGGCGGTCGCTCCCGGCTTCGTCCCGGTGGAGCGCAACCGGCGCGTGTGGACGGCTCCGCAGCCGAGCGCCGCGATGCTACGGTCGTCCCCACTGGGGCGGTTCGGCAGTGCGGCCGAGGTCGCGCGGGTGGTCGGCTTCCTGGCGGGCGGGGAATCCTCGATCGTCAGTGCCGCCCGCCTCGCCGTGGACGGAGGAACGACCGCGATGCTGCCCGAAGCCCCGCTGCGCTGACACCTTGTTCGAGGAGGGCCCCGCTGTGCGTGCCGAACCGGTCGCCGACACACCGTACCTGGAGCTGGGCGAGGGCCCGCTGTGGGACCAGTCCGCGCAACTGCTGCGCTGGATCGGCATCCCCGACCGGCGGGTGCTCACCCTGGACCCGGCCTCGGGCGCGATCGGCTCGGTCGAACTCGACGCCACCCCCGGCACCTTGATGCCGTACGGCGACGGCGGGCTGATGCTCGCCACCGAGCGCGGCTTCGAACGGTTCGATCCGGCCACTGGCCGCACCACGCTGGTCGCCGCCGTCGAGGCCGACCGCCCGGACCGCCGGATGAACGACGGCAAGACCGACCCGTACGGCCGACCGGTCGCCGGCTCGATGGGGCGGGGGGAGCCGCGCGAGCCCGGATCGCTGTACCGGCTGGAGCGCGACGGCGGTGTCCGGGCGATCCTCGGCGGGCTCGACATCCCCAACGGCCTCGCCTGGCCGGAGCCCGACCGGCTCTGGCACATCGACACCACCACGCGCCGCATCGCCCTCTACCCCTACCCCGAGCACGGCCCCCTCGGCGAGCGGATCCGCACGCTCGACGTCTCCCACCTGCCGGGTTACCCGGACGGCATGACGCTCGACGCCGACGGCAACCTGTGGGTGGCGTTCTGGGACGGCTGGGCGGTGCGCTGCCTCTCGCCCGAGGGCGAGGTGCTGGCGTCGGTCGAGCTGCCGGTGCCGCGCGTCACCAGTTGCGCCTTCGGCGGGCCGGACGGGCGGACGCTCTACATCACGTCCGCCCGGTCCGACCAACACCCGCTGTCCGGCGGTCTGTTCAGCGTCCAGGTGTGAGGGGTCCGGGTGTGAGGGGTCCGGGTCTGGCGGCGCCGGGTTCGAGGGGGCGCGACCCTACTGCCCGAGCAGGCGGGCGAAGTCCAGCCCGAGGCTGCCGAGCACCGGCAGCGCGCCGAGGTCGGTGACGGCGCCGACGGGGATGCTGTAGCCCTGGTTCACCGCGCGGGGCGCGGGCGCGCCGTTGGCGGACACGGCGTTGGCGGGTGCGGCGGCGGCCGGGATCAGGGCGGCGCCGAGGAGCAGGGCGGCGAGTGCGGTGCGCATGGGGCGGGGCCTCCGGGGGTGGGCGTGGTGGCCTGTCAACACCCTGCGGCGCGGTGCGGTCACGTATCTTCGCCCCTTCGGCCGTATTGGTAAAGATTCCTGCCTTGTGTTCATGTCAACATGGCGGCGGTCTGGACCATGCCACCGTCGGGCGCATACGTTCTCTTCACTCGGACGGGCATCGGGCGATCTCGCTGAACCCCCTTGCGGCTTCGGCGACTTCTGCCTGTCATGCCCATGGCTAGAGAACCGGAGGGAACCATGCGCGCCATCAGCAAGAACCTCAGGATCCTCGCGGGCGCCCCGCTCGCGGCCGCCGCCCTCATCGCCCTCACCGCCGGCACCGCCAGCGCGGCGATACCGATCAACACGCCCATGTCCGGCAAGGCCACCTACTACAACGACGCCGGCTACGGCGCCTGCGGCACCCAGATCAACGCCTCCAACCAGATGCTCGTCGCGGTCTCCCACGCCTGGTGGACCAGCGCCAACCCCAACAACGACCCCCTGTGTCAGGGCATTTCGGTCAAGGTCAGCTACCAGGGCAAGACCGTCACCGTCCCCGTCCGGGACAAGTGCCCCTCCTGTGACGCCGGCCACCTCGACCTCAGCCAGCCCGTGTTCGCCCAGCTGGCCCCGCTCGGCCAGGGCGTCATCAACGGCCTCACCTGGCAGTTCGTCAAGGCCGGCCTGAACGGCAGGACCGTCGAACTCTCCGAGCCCGTCACCGGCTCCACCATCGGCTGAGACTGCGGATGAGCGACCGTGCCCGCCCCGTGACGCGGGGGCGGGCACGGCCGTCGCCCGGGGCCGCTTCCGGGCCTGGATGTTTCAGCGCCTCAGCGCCTCAGCGCCTCAGCGCCTCAGCGCCTCAACGGCAGAGCGCGGCGTCGACGGCGTCGGCGACGCGCTGCTTGACGTCGGCGGAGGGCAGGGTGGTGACGGCGATGTCGGCGGCGCGACCGTCCTCGGTGACACCACCGCGGGTCACGTAGCCCGGGAGCGTGCCGCCGTGGCCCCAGTACACGCCGCCGCAGGACAGCGGGCGGCTGGCGAGGCCCAGCCCGTAGCGGCCGCCGGGGCCCATGTACTCGGCGGGGACGGTGACCTGCATCTGGGCGAGCTGGGCCGGGGCCAGCAGCTCGCCGCCGAGCAGGGCACGGAAGAAGCGGTTGAGGTCGCTGTTCGTGGACACCAGGGCGCCGGCCGTCCAGGCCCAGGACATGTCCTGTTCGGTGACGTCCAGCGGCTGGCCGCCGGGCTCCTCGGTGAAGTAGCCGTGCGGGTGGCGCTCGTGCACCGTCATGTCGCCCTGGGCGGGGAAGTACGTGTGGCGCAGGCCGATGCGGTCGATGACCCGCCGGGTGATCTCCTCGCCGGCGGGCCGCCCGGTGACCTTCTGGATGATCAGACCGGCGATCAGGTAACCGGTGTTGCAGTACTTCCAGCCCTTGCCGGGCTCGAAGTCGGGCTTCTGTGCGAGCGCGAGGTCGAGCAGGTCGCGGGGCTCGTGGTACTGGGAGAGGCTCTGGTCGGGCAGGAAGTGGGTGTAGTCGGGCAGGCCGCTGGTGTGCTGGAGGATCTGGCGGACGGTGATCTTCCGCCCGTCGATCTCGCCACTGGCGCCGGTGCCGCGGACGAGGCCCGGCAGGTAGGTGTCGAGGGAGGCGTCCAGATCGACCTTGCCCTCGGCGACGAGCTGCAGGACGACGACGGCCGTGAAGGACTTGGTGTTGCTGCCCGCCCGGACCTGCCCGTCCACGGGCACCGCCGCGCCAGTGGCCAGATCGCCCACCCCGGCCGTGTAGGTGCGGGTGTGCCCGTTCCGGTCCCGCACGGTGGCCAGCGCGCCGGGCACACCGTCCTGCCGGACCAGCGCGTCGAGCCGCTGTTGGACGAGGTCGGCTCGGGGGCCCGCCGCCTGGGCTGCCGGCGCGGCGGCCACGCCGAACAGCAGGGCGCCCGCGGCGACGGCCGCCGCGCTGAGCCGGAGTGGTCGAATCCTGTACGGGGTGGACGGGTTCACGGAGCGTCTCCTCTCGTCGGGCCGGCGCGCCCGGGACCACCAGGGCACCACGCGGCACCGGCGACGGTCGTCCGCGCGCAGGAGGAGGGCAGGTCGGAGCCGTGGTCCTGACGGTCTACGACCTGCGGGGTATGAACGGCGATCCGGCCGGCGCTGTGTGATGGTGTCCGCCCCTGCGCGCCGCAGGGGCGGACACCCGGGTCCCGGTGGCGGTGCAGCCCTGCCTGAGCGCGGCGCAGGCGGCGCATCCGGCGTACGGGGAGAGCTTGACCAGGCTGCGGAGCATGGGTGTGCGGATCGCGGAGTTCACGCCGGGGGCGTACAGCTGGACGCGGGTGCTGGAGCTGCTGGCGGTCTGACAGGGTGGCTGGCCGGGCGGGGGGATCTTGGCAGTGTGGGGGTGTTCCGGCGTGACCGGTGCGGCGTAGCGTCCGGGCAGGTCGGCGACGGGTGTGGGAGGTTCTGGTGGCGGTCAACGGCGAGGTGTCGTTCTGGTACGCGGCGAGCGGGTTGCCGGAGCCGGGGCCGGCGTTGCCCGGGAGCGCGGATGTGGACGTGTGCGTCGTCGGCGGCGGGTACACCGGGCTGTGGACGGCGTACTACCTGAAGAAGGCGGAGCCGTCGCTGCGGATCGCGGTGTTGGAGCGCCGGTTCTGCGGTTACGGCGCCTCGGGCCGCAACGGCGGGTGGCTGTACAACGGTTTCGCGGGCCGGGGCGCGTTCGCGAAGCGGTACGGCCCGGGCGCGGCGGCGGCGATGCAGCGGGCGATGGACGAGGCGGTCGGGGAGGTCGTGGACGTCGCCGCCGCCGAGCGGATCGACGCGCACATCGTGCGTGGCGGGGTGCTCGAAGTAGCCAGGAACAGAGCCCAGTTGGAGAGGCTCAAGGCTTTCGCCGCCGCCGAGCGGGCGTACGGCGAGGGCCGCGTCGAGCTGCTGGGCGCCAAGGAGGCCGCCGACCGGATCGCCGTCGCGGGCGCCCTCGGCGGCACCTGGACGCCGTACGGTGCGCGGATCCAACCGGCCGAGCTGGTACGCGGGTTGGCGCGGGTGGTGCGGGACCTCGGGGTGGCGGTGCACGAGGGGACGGCGGTGACGGCGATCCTGCCGGGCACCGCGTACGCCCGGCCGCGCGCGGTGACGCCGCAGGGCACGGTGACCGCCGAGTACGTGCTGCGCGCCACCGAGGGGTTCACGGCCGGCCTGCGCGGCGAGCGGCGGACCTGGTTGCCGATGAACTCGGCGATGATCGCCACCGAGCCGCTGCCGCCCGCCTTCTGGGCGGACGCGGGCTGGCAGGGCCGCGAGGTGCTGGGCGACTTCGCGCACGCCTACATGTACGCGCAGCGCACCGCGGACGACCGGATCGCGCTGGGCGGCCGGGGCGTGCCGTACCGGTTCGGCTCGCGGACGGATGCGGACGGCGGCACCCAGGTGGAGACCGTGCGCCAGCTCCGGCAGATCCTGAACCGCTTCTTCCCGGCGGCCGCGAGCGCCCGGATCGACCACGCCTGGGCGGGCGTGCTCGGCGTCCCCCGGGACTGGTGCGCCACGGTGGAGCTGGACCGTGCGAGTGGCCTCGGCTGGGCGGGCGGGTACGTCGGCAGCGGGGTGACCACGACGAACCTGGCGGGCCGGACCCTGCGCGACCTGGTCCTCGGGCGGGACACCGGGCTGACCGGGCTGCCCTGGGTGGGCCACACCGTGCGCCGCTGGGAGCCCGAGCCGCTGCGCTGGATCGGGGTGCACGCGATGTACGCGGCCTACCACGCGGCGGACCGCCAGGAGGCGGGCGGACGGGCCACCACCTCGCCGATCGCCCGCGTCGCGGACGTCGTCTCCGGGAGGTAGTGAACGCGGCCGCGCGGGTCCGGGCGTGAGGGCGGGCACCCGCGCGGATCCGGACGGTGGCGAGCACGGTGGCGGATTCGCCACCCCGGATCCGCCACCGTGCTCGCCACGGCCGTTCGGACGCTCCGCCGTGCAAAGCGGCCCGGGAACAAGCACGGTGGGGGCGTGCTGAGGAGAACGCTGGTGGCCCTGTGTGCTCTGTGCGTCCTGCTGTTCTGCGTGCCGGCGACCGGCGCGCAGGCCAGGTCGCCCGGGTGGGCGGTCGTGGTGGTGGACCAGGAGTCCCGTAGCGTCCTGGTGCTGCAGAGCGCCGAGGAGCTGATGGCCTACCGGGGCCCGGGGCGGCTGCCGGTCGTGTGGGGCTGGAGCGCCGACCGGGCGGCCGGGCTCGCGGACCTGACGCCCGCGCGGAGCTGGACGAATCCGGACGAGGCGAAGAGCCGGGTGCGGCAGGGCCGGCGCTACCTGCTGACCACCGCCTCCGGCGGCCTGGCCGCCGTCGTGGACACCACCACCGGCGCGACCCGCTGGGCGGCGGACCTGGGCGGGGCGGTCAATCCGCACAGCATCGAGCTGCTGCCGGACGGCAACGTCGCGGTCGCGGCGAGCGGCGGCGGGTGGGTGCGGCTGTACGCGGCCTCGCAGGGGCCGCGCGCCACCGCCCACGCAGGCTACCCGCTCCCGGGCGCGCACGGCGTGCACTGGGACGGCCGGACGGGCCTGCTCTGGGTGCTCGGCGACGACGTGCTGACCGCGCTGCGGGTGGGCGGCACCCCGGCGGCGCCCACCCTGACCGCCGTCCGCTCGACGCCGCTGCCCGACCACGGCGGGCACGACCTCGCGCCGGTGCTGGCCGAGCCCGGACGGTTCTGGGTGAGCACGCTGACCGGCCTGTGGCGGTACGACCCGGCGGCCGACCGCTTCACCGCCGTGCGGCTGGGCGACCCCGCAGCCGTCCGGGACGTGAAGAGCGTCGGGGACGAGCCCGGCACCGGACGGCTGCTGACCGTGGCCCCCGACCACAGCGGGCCGTGTTCCTGGTGCACCTCGGTGATCACCCTGCACCGGCCGGACGGGACGCGGATGCTGCGCGGGACGCATCTCTACAAGGCGAGGTGGTGGGGAGGCTGGTAGCAGATCCGCGACGTGCAGGTGTCGGTTTCGGGGTTCGGGTCGGCGATGCCACCCGTTCTGCCGACGGCATTCGGATGATGGGGCATATTGTGTACCCCGCCAAACTACTCCAATAGGAGTGAGTTTCCCGTCGCCGTCCGTAAACCATCCGTCGACCGTGTCGGCTGGGATAGCGTCGAAGGCGTCGGGGGGCCGACACCGATTCGGTGTATTCGAACACTAGTTACCGGGCCGTAATGGCCGGAATGAGTCATGGAGAAAAACGTGTCGAATTTGATGCCGGAAAACATGCCGGAGAAAATGCCGGACACCGTCGACGACCTGCAACTCGCGGCGGAATCGCTGGCCGCTTTCCCGGCCCGGGGTGCGGCCGTCGGCGCCGATGTCACCGAGCGCCTCGCGGCGGTCGCCGAACTCTGCCGGTCGGTCGACGCGGTGCTCGACAGCCTGGTCGTCCAGGTCGCCGCGGAAGCGGCCGAGGAGGGTTGGACGGCGGCCCGGATGGCGGCGGAGCAGTCCGGTTACTACGCGAGGTTGCGCCGGGCACTGCTCCCCGCCGCGACCGGCGCCGGGCTGACGCAGCAGTGAGCGCGCTGCACCCGGGCGTGCACGTGCTGTCCTGCCCCACCCGGTGGAGCGACGTCGACGAGAACGGGCACATCAACAACGCCCGGCTGGTCGGCTACGTCCAGGAGGGGATTTACGACATGTTCTGCCACCACGAGACCGCCGTCCGGGACGCCCTGTTCCCGTCCGGATTCATTATCGCGCGGCACGAGATCGATTTCCTGGAGCAGTTGTACCACCGGCCCGAGCCTTTGTCGGTGCAGTTGACGGTTGAACGGATCGGGCGGAGTTCCACGCATGTCGTGGTGAATGTCTGCCGTGACCCGCTCACCTTTATGCGGGCCAGGACCGTGGTGGTCGCGCGGGACCGTGAATCCGGCCGCTCGCGCAAACTCAGTTCGAACGAGCGGCGTTTTCTCGAGGCGTTTATGCCGGATGCCGTGCAGGCCGTCGCGGTCCCGCCGGCCGCGTCGGCTGTGTCCACCGCGCCGGCTGTGTCCACCCTGCCCGCTGTGCCCGCCGCACCGGCCGTGCCGGTCACGGCGCCTCCGCCGCAGCGCGTGGCGGCCCGCTCGGGCGCCGCTCTGCCGCACCGCACCCGCAGACGGTGTCGGGCGTCGGTGGCCTGACACCCGGCCCCCTGGTGGCCCCGCGCCGGGCAGGGCGCGGGCCGGCGGCGTGATCGACAACGGCGTCGATCCGTCCGGCCGGTCTCCCTGCCGCCGTGCCGCCGTGCCGCAGTACGCTGAGCAGCACGGGTACCGGCGAACCCCGGGCGGTCACGGGCCGTGACGGCGCAGCCGACCGGACCTCCCCGCCACCAGTCGTCCGCCACGGGCCGTCCGCCACACCAGCCGTCCGCCGCCTCCGGGCCACCGGGCCAGGGATCGTCCGCGAGAGGGCCGGCGGCTCTCGGCCTCCGGCTTCCGGGCGGAGCGCAGCCGGTCCCCGCCGACCGGAAGGAGGACGCGATGACCATCTCCCCGGAGGACTTCCGCGCCCGCGTCGTCGACTGCGGGGAGTACCCGAGCGAGGCGGAGGCGGAGCACGCCATCCGGGTCGTGCTCGCGCTGCTCGGTGAGCACCTGGTCGGGGCCGAACGGGCCGAGCTCGCCGACGCGCTGCCCGAGGCGTACGCCCCGCTGCTGCGCGATGCCGGGCCCGCCGCCGAACCGCTGACCGCCGAGCGCTTCGTGCGCGGCGTGGTCGGCTGGATCGACGGCGCGACCGAGGCGACCGGGCCGTGGGACATCGGGGCCGTGCTCGGCACCCTCGCCGACCTGGCCCCGGGGGAACTGGTCGACCGCGTGGTCGAGCAGCTCCCGGACGGCTACGACCTGCTGTTCGGCCACCCGGTGCCGGCCTGGGCCGGCGCGCCGGTGGTGGCCCGGAACAGCTCCGCACCCCGGCCGGTCAGCTCGACCGGTCCGGCGCCCGGCCGCAGGTAGACGGACGCGCCCCGGGGGAGGTCGAGGTCCGCGAAGCCGGGGGCGTGCAACCGGGCGCGGCCCTCGACGCACAGCAGGATCTGCGGGGTGGGCAGCTCGGCGCGGACGGCGGCCGGGCCGGGGCGCAGCCGGGAGAGCCTGAACTCCTCGGCGGGGGAGGGGAATTCCTCCTCGAATCGGTCGCCCGGGAGTGCCGTGAGGACCTGCGGTTCATCGGTGCGGAAGGACGTGACCGCCAGCAGGCCGTCGACGTCGACGTGCTTGGGGGTGAGCCCGCAGCGCAGCACGTTGTCCGAGTTGGCCATCAACTCCACGCCCACGCCCCGGAGATAGGCGTGCGGAACCCCGGCGTCCAGGTAGAGGGCCTGGCCCGCCGTGAGCCGGACGTGGTTGAGCAGCAGCGCGGCGATCAGGCCCGGGTCGCCGGGGTACTGCGCGGCGGCGCGGGCGTAGCCGGCGCAGGCCTCGGCGAACGGGCCGCCCTCGGCCGCGAGCCGGTGCAACGCCCTGGTGACGTCGCCGAGTTGGCTGCGGGTCGGCCGGTCCTCGGCCAGGACCCGGCGCAGCAGCGCGGGCAGGGCCTCGGCGGCGGGGTGCGCGCGCAGGTCGTCCGCCCAGGGGGCGAGCAGCGGGACGGCGAGCGCGTCCAGCAGCCGGGCCGTGTCGGCGGCCGGTCGGAAGCCGCACAGCGCTTCGAAGTCCCCGAGGGCGCAGATGAGTTCGGGCTTGTGCCCGGGGTCCTTGAAGACCCGCTCGGGTGCGTCGAGCGGGACGCCGCGAGCCTCCTCGGCCGCGTACCCGGCCGCCGCCTGGGTCCGGGTCGGGTGGACCTGGAGGGAGAGCGCCCGGTCGGCGGCCAGCACCTTGAACAGGAACGGAAGCGTCGGGCCGAACCGCCCCACGGTGTCCGGCCCGAGCATGGCGTTCGGGTACCGCTGGATGAGTTCGTCCAGCGGCTGCGGCCCGCCGGCGCCGTCCGGAGCCAGCAGCTCGGAGGGCGCCGACGGGTGTGCGCCCATCCACAGTTCGGCCTGCGGGGCGCCGGTCGGCGTGGTGCCGGTCAGCGCGGGGATGGCGGTGGGCGAGCCCCACGCGTACGGGCGGACCGGGTTGTGGAGCAGGGCGAAGGGCGGGAGCGACATGGCGCGGCCTCCGAGGGGTTCGGGTCAGCGGCAGAGCGCGGCCGCGCCGATCAGCCCGGCATCGGTGCCGAGTTCGGCGCGGCGGACGTCGAGGCCGCGGATGTAGGACAGCGTGGCGTAGCGGTCGAGGTGGCGGGCGAGCGGTGCGAACAGGACGTCGCCGGCGGTGGCGACGCCGCCGCCGACCACCACCCGGTCGAGGTCGACCAGGGCCGCGGTGGCGGCGATCCCGGCGGCGAGGGCCTGGGCGGCGCGGTCGAAGGAGGCGAGCGCGATCGGGTCGCCCGCCTCGGCGTCGGCGGCGACGGCCCGGGCCGAGCGGTCCTCCCCGGCCGGGCGCCAGCCCTCGGCGAGGGCCCGGCGGGCGATGGCGGTGCCGCTGGCGAGGCCCTCCAGACAGCCGCGCGAGCCGCACGGGCAGGGCTCGCCGTCCAGGTCGACGGTGATGTGGCCGAGGTGGCCGGCGTTGCCGCTGGGCCCGGGGCGGACGGCGCCGTCGAGCACCAGCCCGGCGCCGACCCCGGTCGACACCACCAGGCACAGCGCGTTGGCCGCGCCCCGGGCGGCGCCCTGCCAGTGCTCGGCGGCGGCCATCGCGACGCCGTCCCCGGCCAGTTGGACGGGCAGCCGCCGGGCGGCCACCGCCGGGTGCGCGGCGACCTCGGCGACCAGCGGGAAGTCGAGCCAGCCGGGGATGTTGACGGGGCTGACGGAGCCGGCGACGAGGTCGACCGGGCCGGCACTGCCGATCCCGACGGCCGTCACGGCGGCCCAGTCGGCGGTGCGGGCGAGCCGGTCCAGCACCTCGTGCACGACGGCGAGCACGGCCGCGCCCGGCTCCCGGGCCGGGGTGGGCAGTTGGTGCCGGTGCCGCAGCCGCCCGTGGCCGTCGACCAGCGCCCCGGCGATCTTGGTGCCGCCGATGTCCACGGCGGCGAACAGCGGGGTGGCGGCGGGCGGCGGGGTGAGGGTCATCGCGGCGGGCTCCAGGCGGGTTCGGGCGGGGGCGGCGCCCCGGCGGGCGGGCCGGGGCGCCGATCAGCGTAGTGCGGCATGCGGGGCGCGGCGGGCGGGGTGCGGGACCCCGAACGGCGGGGCTCCGAACAGCGGGGCTCCGAACAGCGGGGCTCCGAACAGCGGGGCCCCGAACGGCGGGGCCCCGCCCGCCCGTCAGTCGGCGGTGCTCAGCCCGCCGCGCTCAGGCGCAGCGTGACCAGCTCGAACGGCCGCAGCGCCAGCCGCACCGCGCCGTCCTCCACGGCCACCTCGCCGCGGGTGCCGTCCCAGGGCCGCTCCAGCAGGTCGCAGGGGACGGCGCCGGCCAGCGGGTAGGAGGTGGTGAGCAGGCCCCGGGCGCGGCCGCCACCCGCCTCGTAGACCCGGACGATCAGGTCGCCGCTGCGGTCGTCGGCGAGCTTGACCGCGCTGACCACCAGCGCGTCGTTGTCCAGCTGCACCAGCGGCGCGACCTGCTCGGCGCTGCCGGTGACGCGCCGCTCGGGCAGGCCGATCCGGTAGCCCTCGCGGACGGCGTCGCCGATCGCCGCACCCGGGACGAGGGCGTGCCGGAAACGGTGCAGGCCCTGGTCGGTCTTCGGGTCGGGGAAGCGGGGCGCGCGCAGCAGCGAGAAGCGGACCGTGGTGGTGGTGCCGCCGTCGGTGTCGCGGACGGCGCGGGTGACGTCGTGTCCGTAGGTGGAGGCGGTGACGAGGGCGACGCCCCAGCCGGGCTCGTCGAGGTGGACGAAGCGGTGGTTGCAGGCCTCGAACTTGGCGGCGTCCCAGCTGGTGTTGGTGTGGGTGGGCCGGTAGAGGTGGCCGAACTGGGTCTCGGCGGCGTACCGCTCGGTGTGCACGTCCAGCGGGAACGCGGCCTTGAGGAACTTCTCGGTCTCGTGCCAGTCGACCTCGGTGTCGATGTCGAGCCGCTGCTCGCCCGCCCGCAGGGTGAGCGTCTGGACGACGGTGGACGAGCCGAAGGAGCGCGCCACCCGGACGGCAGCCTGGTCGGGGGCGGAGAGCGCCGTCAGCGCGTCCACGGCGGTCAGGTCGGTGACGGTGTTGCGGTAGAACTGGTCGACGTCCCAGGCGTCCCACATGTTGGGGAAGTCCGGGTGCAGCTGGAGCAGGTTGGCCCGGGTGCCGGGGGCGACGGTCTCCCGGCCGCTCGCCACCTCGACCACCGACGCGACCAGGCCGTCGGCGTCCACGACCACGTCCAGCAGCCCGTTGCGCAGCAGGAAGCCGCCCTCGGGCCGCTCGATGACCTCGCAGGCGCCCGAGCCGAGCGCGGCCGGGGCGGCCCCGCCGGCCGGGACGGCCGAGCGCGGGTGCGGCGCCGAGTTGAACACCAGCTCGCGCCCGCCGGCGGAGTCCCCGGCGAGGGCCTGCTGGGCGCCGTCGATCAGCGAGTCCAGCTCCGCGGCCAGCGCCGCGTACGTCGCCTCGGCCTCGCGGTGCACCCAGGCGATGGAGGAGCCGGGCAGGATGTCGTGGAACTGGTGCAGCAGGACGGTCTTCCAGATCCGGTCCAGCTGCTCGTACGGGTAGGCCGCGCCGGTGCGCAACGAGGCGGTGGCGCACCAGAGTTCGGCCTCGCGCAGCAGGTTCTCGCTGCGCCGGTTGCCCTGCTTGGTCTTCGCCTGGCTGGTCAGGGTGGCCCGGTGCAGCTCCAGGTAGAGCTCGCCGACCCAGACCGGCGGGTTCGGGTACTCGGCCTCGGCCTTGGCGAAGAACTCGGCGGGCTTCTCCCAGCGGACGGTGGCCGAGCCCTCCAGGTCCTTCATCCGGCCCGCCTTGGCGACCATCTCGCGGGTGGTGCCGCCGCCGCCGTCGCCCCAGCCGGTCGGGGCGAGCGAGTGCCGGGCCACCCCCTTGTCCTTGAAGTTCCTTGCCGCGTGGGCGATCTCGCTGCCCTTCATGGAGCAGTTGTAGGTGTCCACGGGCGGGAAGTGGGTGAAGATCCTGGTCCCGTCGATGCCCTCCCAGAGGAAGGTGTGGTGCGGGAACTTGTTGATCTGGCTCCACGAGATCTTCTGCGTCAACAGCCACTTGGAGCCCGCGTTGCGGATGATCTGCGGCAGGCCGCCGGTGAAGCCGAAGGTGTCGGGCAGCCATGCCTCGTGGTTCTCCACCCCGAACTCGTCCAGGAAGAACCGCTTGCCGTGCACGAACTGCCGGGCCATCGCCTCCGAGCTGGGCATGTTGGTGTCGGACTCGACCCACATGCCGCCGGCCGGGACGAACCGGCCCTCCGCCACGGCCTTCTGCACCCGGGCGTACACCTCGGGGCGGTGCTCCTTGATCCAGGCGAACTGCTGTGCCTGGGACATGGTGTAGAGGAAGTCCGGCTCGTCCTCCAGCAGCGCGGTCATGTTGGCGGTGGTGCGCGCCACCTTGCGGACGGTCTCGCGCAGCGGCCAGAGCCAGGCCGAGTCGATGTGCGCGTGGCCGATCGCACTGATCCGGTGCGCGGACGGCACGGCGGGCGCGGCCAGCACGTCGGTGAGCTCCGAACGGGCGGCGGCCGCCGTGCCGTTGACGTCCTGGAGGTCGATCGCGTCGAGCGCCCGCTCGACCGCGCGCAGGACGTCCCAGCGGCGGGCGCCGTCCACCGGCAGCTCGGCCATCAGCTCGCCGAGCACCTCCAGGTCGATCACCAGTTGCCAGACCGTCTCGTCGAAGACGGCGAGGTCCATCCGGGTCAGCTTGTACTGCGGCTGGTCGCCGGCGGTGTCCTTGTCGCCCAACTCGGTGGGCAGGAAGGGGTGGTAGTCCAGGATGACCGGGTTGGAGGCCGCCTCGATGTGCAGCAGCACCTGCTCGCCGCCGGCCGCGGGGGCGGCGATGCGCACCCACTGGTTCTGCGGGTTGAGGCCCTTCACCGGGGTGCCGTCCGGGCGGTAGACCAGGCCCTCGCACTGGAAGCCGGGCATGTTGGCGTCGAAGCCGAGGTCGATCAGCGCCTCGACCGTCCGCCCGGCCCAGGCCTTCGGCACGGTGCCGGTCACGGTGATCCAGCTGGTGCCCCACGGCGCGCCCCAGGCGTCGCCGACCGCGACCGGGGTGCGCGGCGCGGCCAGGCCCTCGGCGACCGGGACGGGCTCGCCGGGTGCGGTCCAGATGCCGACCTCCAGCGGGACGGACTCGGGGTAGACGGCCGGGCGGATGCGCTCGTCCAGGACGCGCTTGAGGCGGGACTCGACCAGCGTGCGGTCATCGTGCATGTCAGCGGGCTCCGTTGCGTGACTGAGGGCGGAACAACAGGGGTCAGAGAGAACGTACGTCGTCCGGGTGGACCACCTCGGTGATCCCGCGCGCGGCCAGGTGGGCCTGGTCCTCGGCGTGCTCGGCGAGGACGGTGGTCGGGCGGGCGCCCGCCTCGGCGAGGCGCATGAACGCCTCGTAGACGGCGCCGCCGGGCCCGCAGACCGAGCGCTTGGGCGCGGTCACCTCGTCCCCGGTGGCCACCACCACGGCGGTGGTGCGCGGCTCGGGCGGCTGCCAGGAGCGGCGCGCCTCGGCGGCGGCCTCGGCCAGCCGGGCGCCGGCCGGCTTGACCGCGCGGTCGGTGGTGAGCAGGCCGAGGCTGTACTCCAGCTCGGGGAAGTCGGCCAGCGAGCGGTCCACGTCGTGCGAGCACCACCAGGTGACGCCCCACACGTCCGGGCAGTCGAGCACGGCCTCGACGGTGGCGCCGGTGAACCGGGCGGCGTCCTCGGCGGTGATGTGCGGGGCGGGGGCGCCGACCTCCTGCAGCCAGACCGGGCGGGCCGGGTCGTCCGCCCAGGCCTTGGAGAGCTCGACCAGGTAGGCGGCGTGCTGCGCGGTGGCGGTGGAGTGGGCGCCGTAGCGCTGGGCGGTGCCGTTGAACACCCAGGAGTGCACGGCGGTGGCGGCGCCGATCCGGGCCGAGTGCCACGGGGTGAACGGGTGTTCGTCCAGGTACCAGGCGGCGTCGTAGGAGGCGTGCAGGTGCATCCGGCCGGGCGCGCCCTGCTCGCAGGCGTCGAGCATCCGGCGCAGCCAGGCGTCGGCCTGCCCGGGGGTGATCCGGTCGGGGTCGGGGTGCGGTTCGCCGGAGAACTGGTTGATCTCGTTGCCGAGCGTCATGCCGAGGAAGTTGGGCCGCTCGTGCAGCGCCTCGGCGAGGGTGCGCAGGTAGGCGGCCTGGCCGTCGAGGACCTCGGGGTCGGTGAAGATGTTCCGCCGGTGCCAGGTCTGCGTCCAGGAGGGCAGGAAGTCGAAGCTCGACAGGTGGCCCTGGAGGCCGTCCACCGCGACGTCCAGGCCGCGTTCGCCGGCCGCGTCCACCAGGGCCGCCAGCTGCTCGACGGCGCGCGGGCGGATCAGGGTGCGGTTGGGCTGGAACAGCGGCCAGAGCGGGAAGACCCGGACGTGGTCCAGGCCGAGTGCGGCGATGGAGTCGAAGTCGGCGCGGACGGCGTCGAGGTCGAAGTCGA
This sequence comes from Kitasatospora sp. NPDC087271, assembly GCF_044744605.1. NCBI lineage: Bacteria > Bacillati > Actinomycetota > Actinomycetes > Kitasatosporales > Streptomycetaceae > Kitasatospora > Kitasatospora sp. NPDC087271. The sequence continues at coordinate 232,152 of NZ_JBIUYQ010000005.1, read as the reverse complement.
GCCAGTGGTGGAACCAGCCGGCGCTGGGCGTGTAGTTGACGCCGAAGCGGGGGCGCTGCGGTGCGGGGTTGCTCATGGGCGGGTGAGTCCTCAACGGGTGTGGGGCGAACGGGCGGTGGGGTCAGGAATCGTCGGACACGTCCGGCCGGGGCCTAACCCTTGACGGCTCCCTCCTCGACGCCCTTGAAGAAGAAGCGCTGGCAGACGCCGAACACCACGACGATCGGCAGGAAGGCGATCATGGTGCCGGCCGCGATCAGCCGCGGGTTCGCGGAGAAGGTGCCGTTGAGGTACTGGAGTCCGACGGTGAGGGTGTACTTCTGCGGGTCGTTGAGCACGATCAGGGGCCAGAGGAAGTCGTCCCAGGCGCCGATGAAGGTGAAGATGACGATCACGCTGAGCATGCCGCGCACGTTGGGCAGGCCGATGTGCCAGAGCCGCTGCCACACGGTGGCGCCGTCGACCAGGGCGGCCTGGTCGAGCTCGAGCGGGACGGCGGCGAAGGCGGTGCGCATCAGCAGCACGTTGAGCATGGCGATCGCGCCGGGCAGGGCGACGCCGGTCAGGGTGTCGGCCAGACCGAGGCCGCGCACCAGCACGTACTGGGAGACGATGGTGACCTCGCCGGGGAGCACCAGGGTGGCGAGGAAGAGGCCGAGGACGAGCTTGGCGCCGCGGAAGCGAAGCCGGGCGAGCGCGAAGCCGGCCAGGGTGCAGCCGACCACGTTGCCGGTGATGCAGATGGCGGCGACGATCAGCGAGTTGAGGGCGTAGGTCCAGACCGGAATGGTCTCGGCGACCTTGCCGTAGTTGCCGAAGGTCAGCTGTTCGGGGATGAAGCTCGGGGTGCTGGTGTAGACGTCCTCGTTGGGACCCTTGAGGGAGGTGGAGAGCTGCCACAGGAACGGCCCGACCACCAGCAGCAGGACGAGCACCAGGAGCAGGTAGCGACCGGCGGTCTGGGCGGTGGAGGGGGTGTTGAAGCCCCGGGATCCCTGGGAGCCGCGGGATCCCTGCGAGCCCTGGGAACCTTGAGCGCGGCGGACGGCCTTCGAACGGGGGGAGGTCACGGGGTTCAGGCCGCCTTCCGGTTCAGGCGCATCAGCAGCAGCATCGGGCCGAGGGTGATGACGAAGAGCATCAGGCTGAGCGCGGAGGCGTAGCCGAGGTGGCCGTTGAAGCCGCGGCTGTACATCTGGATCAGCATCACCACCGACATGTCCCGCCCGCCCGGGCCGCCCTGGCCGTGGGAGAGCACGTACAGCTCGGAGAAGACGCGCAGCGCACTGACCGAGATGAGGACGGAGACGAGCATCATGGTCGGCCGCACCCCGGGCAGGGTGACGTGCCAGAACCGGCGGATCGGGCTGGCGCCGTCGACGGCCGCCGCCTCGTGCAGTTCGCGCGGGACGTTGGCGAGGGCGGACAGGTAGATGACCATGTAGTAGCCGAAGCCCTTCCAGACCGTCAGGGCGATCGCGCTGAACAGCAGCAGCCAGCGGTCGGTGAGGAAGGCGACCGGGGAGTCGGTCAGACCGGACTGCTGGAGCAGGCCGTTGACCAGGCCGCGGTCGTCCAGCACCCAGCCCCAGATCAGCGCCACCACGACGGCGGAGGCGATGACCGGGGTGTAGAAGGCGGTGCGGAAGAAGGTGATGCCGGGGATCTTGCGCTGGACGAGCAGGGCGAGCAGCAGCGGCAGGATGGTCAGCAGGGGCAGGCAGACCAGCATGAAGACGATGCTGTTGAGCAGGGCGTCGGCGAGCTGTTCGTCGTCGAGCAGGCGCCCGTAGTTCTCCAGGCCGGTGAACTGCCCGCCGCCCAGGGGCTTGGCGTTGGTGAAGGACAGGATCACCGTGTTGACGGCCGGCCAGAGGTTGAAGACGGCCAGCCAGAGTATCGCGGGCCCGGCGAGCAGCCAGGGGGTGAACCAACGCCGGTGGGTCATGCCGTTGCCTTCCTGGGGGTGGTGCGGGTCATTCCCGGGTGCGGCGGGCGGGGGTGGCCCGCCGCTTGACCGGTACGGTCGGGGTGGCGCCTGGCCGTCAGCCCTTGAGCAGCTTGTTGCACTGCTCGACGGCGGAGTCCAGCGCCTGCTTGGAGCTCGCGTCGCCGCTGATGGCCAGCGCGATCTGCTGGTTGATGATGGTGCTCATGGCGTCGTCGACCTGGACGGGCTGGATCAGCTTGGCCTTGGCGAGCGAGTCGAAGGCGACGACCTTGGCGTCGCCGGCGTTGGTGCCGTCGCTCTTGCTGAAGAACGGGTCGTTCGCGGAGGCCTTGGTGGACGGGAAGACGCTGGTCAGGTGGGAGAACGCGGCCTGGTTCTCGGCGCTGGTGACCCAGCGGGCGAGGGCGACGGCGGCGGCCGGGTTCTTGGTGTTCTTCGGGATGGTCAGGCCCTGCACGTACAGCGGCGGGACGCCCATGGTGGGGGAGGAGACCATCTTCGGGGCGATCGTCGGGTTGTCGGTGGCGAGGCTGGTGATGAAGTTGCCGCCGCCGGTGGTCCAGGCGGCCGTGCCCGCGTTGAAGAGCTTGGAGTTGCCGACGTAGGTGTTGGTCAGCACGTCCTTGGGCAGCAGGCCCTCCTTGAAGGCGTCGCGGTACTTGTCGAGCAGCGCGGCGGCCTCGGGGGTGTTGAAGGTGAAGGACTTGCCGTCGTCGGACATGAGCTTCACGCCGGCGTTGTAGAGGTCGCCGAGGCCCGGCTTGCGGCTCATCAGGTAGGTCTGGCCGCCGGACTTCTCCTTCATCACCCGGGACTGGGCGATCAGGTCGTCCAGGCTGGCGGGGAGCTTCTTCGGGTCCAGCCCGTTCTTCGTCAGGAGTTCCGAATTCCAGTAGTTCACATCGGTGTTGAGGTACCACGGGTAGCCGAAGGTGCCGTTCAGGCCGGTGTAGCGGTAGGCCTCGACGCCGCCCGCGACGTACTCGTCGGCGAGCTTCGGGTCGGCCTTGAGGACGTCCAGCAGGAGGTCCTTCTTGGCCAGCGGGAAGGCGAAGTCCGGCGGGAGGTTGACCACGTCGGGCAGGCCGCCGGACGCGGCCTGGCTGAGCACCTTGTCGGAGTAGCCCTCGCCGGGCTGGTCGAGCCACTCGACCTCGACGCCGGGGTACTTCTTCTTGAAGCCGTCGAGGACGCCCTGCATGTAGTCGGTGAACTTCGGCTTGAGCGCCCAGGTCTGGATCGAGACCTTGCCCTTGACCTCGCCGGTGGCGGCCGCACTCGCCACGCTGTCGCTGTTCTTGCTTTCGCCGGAGCCGAGTCCGCAGCCGGTGAGTGCGGCCGCGGTGAACGCCGTCGTGGTCAGTGCCGCCCAGATTCTTCGCATGAGGGTCTCCCGGTCCTGGGGGTGGGTGGGGGATCGTGCCGAGCTCGGGGGGTGGTTTTGGGTCACGGGGGTGGTGCCGAGTTCCAGAACCTGTCTTACTAAACCGGTCTAGCTATGCCAGGGACTATGCTCCCGCCTAAACTTGGATGTCAAGAGAGGAGTCGGGTTCTGTGGCCAGACCGACGATCGCCGACATCGCGCGCCAGGCCGGTGTCTCCAAGGGCGCGGTCTCCTTCGCGCTCAACGGCCGCCCCGGCGTGAGCGAGGCGACCAGGGCCCGGATCCTGCGGGTCGCCGAGGAGATGAACTGGCGCCCGCACAGCGCCGCGCGGGCCCTCGGCGGAGCCAGGGCCGACGCCGTCGGGCTGGTGATCGCCCGCCCGGCCCGCACCATCGGCGTCGAGCCGTTCTTCAGCCAACTGCTGTCCGGCCTCCAGGCGGTGCTCTCGGCGAGCTCCGTCGCGCTGCACCTGATGGTGGTCGAGGACACCGCCGCAGAGATCGAGGTCTACCGGCGCTGGGCCTCCGAGCACCGGGTCGACGGCTTCATCGTCGTCGACCTCCAGGTCCGCGACCCGCGGCTGCCGGTGCTGGACGAACTCGGCCTGCCCGCCGTCATCCTGGGCGGGCCCGGCAAGGGCGGCGGCCCGCTGCGGATCTGGGCCGACGACCGGGAGGCGATGCTCTCCATCGTCGACTACCTGGCCGCCATCGGGCACCGCCGGATCGCCCACCTGGCCGGGCTGCCGCACTTCCAGCACACCCAGCGGCGGATCCGCGCGCTGCGCGACGCCTCCCGCCGGCTCGGACTGGAGGAGGCCGTGTCGGTGCCCACCGACTTCAGCGACGCCGAGGGCGCCGCCGCCACCCGCACCCTGCTCTCCCGGCCCCGGCGGCCCACCGCGATCGTCTACGACAGCGACGTGATGGCCGTCGCCGGGCTCGGCGTGGCCGGGGAGATGGGCGTCGCGGTGCCCGCCGAACTGTCCATCGTCTCCTTCGACGACTCGGTGCTGGCCCGGATCGTCCACCCGCCGCTGACCGCGCTCAGCCGGGACACCTTCGCGCTCGGCGAGCAGGTCGCCCGCAGCCTGCTGGCGGCCCTCGACGAGCCCGGCCCGGGGCGCGACCTGCAGATGCCCACACCGCGGCTGACCGTGCGCGAGTCCACCTCGCCGCCGGGGGCCGAGCCACCCGACGGGGTGGTTGCTGCGCGAGTCGTTGACAGCGCTCCTGAACCGGTTTAGGTTCGCTGCGCCGAGCGGCCTCCGCCCGGCGCGCACCCAGGCCCGCACCCTCCGCAGGCCCGCACCCCCGGCGGGCCCGCCGCGTCGCGGCTGCGGCCGGCCGCAGCCGCGACACGGTCACCCCGCCTCCTCGCGCACCGCCACGCCCACATGCACCCGGCCCGTCCACGCCGACGGCCCGCCCCCACCCACCTCCGCTCGATCGGAGCCACCGCATGTCACGACGGATACCCCTGCTGCTCAGCGCCGCCCTCGCGGCCGCCGTGCTGGGTGCCGCCCCCGCCGCCCACGCCGGGCCGCAGGCGCCCACCACCCCGGCCGCCGGCACCCCGGGCACCCAGCCCTACGCCTCGTACTGGTACCCCTCCACCATCCTCAACTGGGACCCGGCCACCGACCCGGACGCCCGCTTCAACCGCTCCCGCGTCCCGCTCCAGCCGCGCACCAGCGACCCCGCCCTCAAGGCCAACCCCAACGCCCGCACCGGTGAAGGGAAGATCGCCTCCCTGGTCTCCTTCGGGCCCACCTCCAACAACCCCTCCCAGGGCTCCGCCGACCCCAACTACTACGCCTTCGGCTACTGGCAGTACGTCGACAAGCTGGTCTTCTGGGGCGGCTCGGCCGGCGAGGGCCTGATCCTCGCCCCCAACCCGACCGTCATCGACGCCGCCCACCGCAACGGCGTCAAGGTCTACGGCACCGTCTTCTTCCCGCCCGCCGCCTACGGCGGCCAGCTCCAGTGGCTCCGCGACTTCGTCCAGAAGTCCGGCAACACGTACCCCGTCGCCGACAAACTCGCCCAGGCCGCCCAGTACTACGGCTTCGACGGCTGGTTCATCAACCAGGAGACCGGCGGCGGCGATTCGGCCCTCGCCACCGAAGTGCGCAACCTCATGCAGTACAGCAAGGCCAAGAGCGGCACCGAGTTCATGTGGTACGACGCCATGACCACCTCCGGCTCGGTCAACTGGCAGAACGCCCTCACCTCCGCCAACTCCCCGTTCCTCCAGGAGGGTTCGAAGCGCACCTCGGACTCGATGTTCCTGAACTTCAACTGGAGCTCCGGCGGCCTGAACTCCTCCCGCGCGCTGGCCCGGCAACTCGGCCGCAGCGAGTACGACCTCTACTCCGGCATCGACACCGAGGCCAACGGCTACAACACCGGCGTCGACTGGAAGTCCCTCTTCCCGACCGGCCAGCCGCACACCACCTCGCTCGGCCTCTACCGGCCCGAATGGACCTGGAAGTCCGCCACCGACCGGGCCGACTTCTACGCCAAGGACGCCCGCTACTGGGTCGGCGCCGACAACGACCCGTCCAAGGCCAACCCCTCCGACAACTGGCCCGGCCTGGCCGGCTACGTCGCCGAGTCCTCGCCGATCACCGCCAAGCCCTTCGTCACCAACTTCAACACCGGGCAGGGGGACTTCTACAACTCCGCCGGCACCCGGGTCGCCACCGGCGGCTGGAACAACCTGTCCCTCCAGGACGTCCCGCCGACCTACCGGTGGATGGTCGACTCCGGCGGCAGCAAGCTCACCCCGTCCGTCGACTTCACCGACGCCTACCAGGGCGGCTCCTCGCTGCGCCTCACCGGCACCCTGGACGCCGCCAACACCGTGCGGCTGTACGAGACCAAACTGCCCGTCGCCGCGAACACCAAGCTGGACCTGGTGGTCAGGACCCCGGCCGCCGGGCCCACCAAGCTCAAGGCCGCGGTCTCCTTCACCGACGCGCCGAACAGCTTCACGACGATCGACGTCGGTGCCAACTCCGGTACCGGCTGGGAGCGGCACACCCTCGACCTCGCCCCGTACGCGGGCCGTACCATCGCCCAGCTCGCCCTCCGGGCCGACGGCTCCGACCCCGCCTACGACGTGCGGATCGGCCAGATCTCCGTCCACGACGGCGACGTGGGTGCCCCGGCGGCGCCCAGCGGCCTCACCGTCCTCGGCGCGAGCGACGTGACGGCGGGTTCCAGCCAGTCGCTGCGGCTCTCCTGGACGGCCGCGCCCGGCGGCGACGTCCACCACTACGAGGTGTACCGGCGCAACGCCGACGGCAGCCGGACCTTCCTCGGCGCGACCCCCAACGACGCGTACTACGTCGGGCGGCTCGACCGGGCCGGCACCGAGGACGCCACCACCCTCGACGTCGAGGCCGTCTCCACCACCTACGGCCGCTCCACCGCCGCCTCCACCACCGTCGGCTGGACGGGCACGCCGCCCGCGACCGGCGGCAACCTGGCGCTGAACCGCCCGGCCACCGCCTCCGGCCAGTGCAACGCCAACGAGGGCCCGGCCAAGGCCGTCAACGGCAGCGTCAACGGCGGCACCGGCGACAAGTGGTGCAGCCTGAACAGCTCCAAGTGGCTTGAGGTGGACCTCGGTTCGGCCAAGCAGCTGTCGAAGTTCGTGGTCAAGCACGCGGGCGCGGGCGGTGAGAGCGCGGCCTTCAACACCCGCGACTTCTCGATCCAGGTCCGCTCGAACACCACCGACCCCTGGACGACGGTCGCCGACGTCACCGGCAACACCGCGGGCACCACCACCCACCCGGTGACCACCACCGCCCGCTACGTCCGGCTGGTCGTCACCAAGCCCACCCAGAACACCGACCCGGCCGCCCGCATCTACGAGTTCGAGGCCTGGGGCCAGTAACCGGGCACGTCAGCACCTCCCGCCGGGCGCGGCACCCGACCCCGCGCCCGGCCCCCGCACCTGCACCGAAAGGACCCTCCCCGTGCCGGTCACCATCACCGCCGTCGAGAACACCGACCTCTTCACCGGTCCCGAGGAAGCCCCGCGCCAACTGCTGCGGGTCACCCTCGACGGCCCGGCCGCCCGGATCACCGTCAGCGGTCCGGGCGTGCGCGGCGAGGCGACCGGCACGGGGCTGGTCGAAGTCCCGTTGGAGCTCACCGGCGCCCCCGAGCCGGGCACCGAACTCCCCGTCACCGTCGAGGCGGAGGGCGCCTCCGTGGACGCCCTGGTGGAGGTCGCCGAACCCGGCTGGACGATGTTCCTGGTCTCGCACTTCCACTACGACCCGGTCTGGTGGAACACCCAGGCCGCCTACACCTCCCCCTGGGAACTGCTCTCCGCCGACGCCACCACCCGGCCGCTCTGGGAGCGCAACGGCTTCGCGCTCGTCGACGCGCACATGGACCTCGCGCTGCGGGACCCGGTGTACAAGTTCGTCCTCGCCGAAGTCGACTACCTCAAGCCGTACTTCGACCAGCACCCCGAGCGCCGCGAGACCCTGCGCACGCTGCTGGAGCGCGGCCAGGTCGAACTCGTCGGCGGCACCTACAACGAGCCCAACACCAACCTGACCGGCGCCGAGACCACCATCCGCAACCTCGTCTACGGCATCGGCTACCAGCGCGACATCCTCGGCGGCGACCCGCAAACCGCCTGGCAGCTCGACGTGTTCGGGCACGACCCGCAGTTCCCCGGCCACCTCGCCGCGGCCGGCCTCACCGGCAGCGCCTGGGCCCGCGGCCCCTTCCACCAGTGGGGCCCGATCCAGAAGAACTTCCGCGAGGCCAAGGACGACGCCCGGGTGATGCAGTTCCCGAGCGAGTTCGAGTGGATCGCCCCCTCCGGCGAGGGCGTGCTCACCCACTACATGCCGCACCACTACTCGGCCGGCTGGTGGATGGACTCCTCCCCGGACCTCGCCACCGCCGAACAGGCCGTCTACGAGCTGTACCGCAAGCTCAAGCCCGTCGGCGCGACCAGGAACCTGCTGCTTCCCGTCGGCACCGACTACACCCCGCCCAACAAGTGGGTCACCGAGATCCACCGCTCCTGGGCCGCCAAGTACCTCTGGCCGCGCTTCGTCTGCGCCACCCCGCGCGACTTCCTCGACGCCGTCCGGGCCGAACTCGCCGCCACCGGCCGCCGGCCCAGCCCGCAGACCCGCGACATGAACCCGGTCTACACCGGCAAGGACGTCTCGTACATCGACACCAAGCAGGCCCAGCGGGCCGGCGAGGTCGCGGCCGCCGACGCCGAGAAGCTCGCCACCCTCGCCGCCGTCCACGGCCTGGGGCAGTACCCCTCCGCCGCCCTCGACAAGGTCTGGCGCCAACTCGCCTACGGCGCCCACCACGACGCCATCACCGGCTCCGAGTCCGACCAGGTCTACCTTGACCTGCTCGGCGGCTGGCGAGAGGCGCACGACCTCGCGGCCGCCGTCCGGGACCAGGCGCTGGACGCGCTGACCGCGCGGATCTCCACCGCCGGCGTCGGTCCGGAGGGGGCCGGCGGGTCGGCGGTGGCCGCCGGTTCGGCCGTGGTCGTCACCAACACGCTCTCCTTCGACCGGACCGACCTGGTCGTCGTCCAACTCCCCCCGCAGACCGGTGCGGTACGGGTGCTCGACGACCGGGGCGAGCCCGTGCCGAGCACCGTCGACCGGGGAGCCCTGCGCTTCCTCGCCGCCGACGTTCCCGCGCTCGGCTGGCGCACCTGGCGGCTGGTGGAGGGCCCGGCGGCGGAGCCCTGGACGGCGGCCGAGGGGGTGGTGATCACCAACGACCGCTACCGGGTGAGCGCCGACCCCGTCCGTGGCGGCGGCCTGTCCTCCGTCCACGACCTCCTGCACGACCGGGAGTTGATCCAGGGCGGCCGGATCGGCAACGAACTGCGGGTCTACGAGGAGTACCCGCAGCACCCCGACTTCGGAGAGGGACCCTGGCACCTGGTGCCCAGCGGACCGGTGCGCGGCTCCGGCACGGCCCCGGCCGACGTGCGCCGCGAGACCGGCCCGCTCGGCGAGCGGCTGGTGATCGGCGGCACCGTCGACGGGATCCGCTACGAGCAGACCGTCACCCTGTGGCGCGGCCTCGACCGGGTCGACTGCCGCACCCGGGTCGTCGACTACTCCGGCGCCGACCGGCTGCTGCGGCTGCGCTTCCCCGTCGACCTGCCCGGTGCGCTGCCGGTCAGTGAGGTCGCCGGCGCCGTCGTCGGGCGCGGCTTCGCCCTGCCCGACGTCGACTCCGCCGAGGCGCCGTGGACCTTGGACAACCCGGCCAACACCTGGTTCGGCCTCGGCGCCACCGCGCGCGCCGTGCTGTCCGATCCGGCCGGATCGCCGCTGGGGGAGCGGGCGTTGGGCGTCGCCGAGGTGGTCGTGCCGAGCCTGGACGACGCCGCCGACGCCCGCTCGCTGGTGGTCGCCCTCGCCCGGGTCGGCGTCACCGCCACCACCTCCGGCGCCGACTGGGCCCGGTACGGCTGGCTGGACGTCGACTCCAACCTGCCCGACTTCCGGATCGTCCTCGGCGGTCCGGAAGAGAACGACGCCGCCCGGGAGTTGATCGAGCGGGCCGGCGAGGAGTACGCGAGCGTCCTCAAGACGCACGGCGCGGTGTGGGTGCCCGCACTCACCCCGCTCGCCGAGGTCTGGCAGCCCGGCGCCGACCTGCGGGACCTGCGGGCGCTGCCCGCACTGGTCGTCACGGACGCCGCCGCGCTCGTCGCGGACCTCGCCGACGCCCGGATCGGAGCCGTCTGCCCGTCCGAGGTCGTGGACCAACTCGCCGACCACACCGTCGCGTTGCTCAGCTTCGGCCTGCCCGGCTTCGCGGTCGACACCACCGGAGCCCTGCACCTCTCCCTGATGCGCTCCTGCACCGGCTGGCCCTCCGGCGTCTGGATCGACCCGCCCCGGCGCACCCTGCCCGACGGCGCCTCCTTCCAACTCCAGCACTGGACCCACGAGTTCAGTTACGCACTGGTCGGCGGCCCGGGCGACTGGCGGAGCCAGACCCTGCCCGCCCAGGGCCAGGAGTTCAACCACCCGCTCTACGCCCGGATCGCGCCGCCGCAGGACGGCCCGCTGCCGGCCACCCTCTCCTGGCTGCGGATCGAGCCGCAGCGCGAAGTCCTGCTCGGCGCGCTCAAGCCCGCCGGCAACCCCATCGCGCACGGCTCGGCGGCGGCCGTCGGGCGCGAACTCGCCGTCCGGCTGGTCGAGTCGACCGGCCTCGGACGCACGGCGGAACTCGGCGGCGCACTCGGGCTGAGCCACCTGCGACCCGCCGACCTGCTGGAACGCCCCCTCGGCGAGGCCGTCGAACGCGTCGACCTCGCCGGTTCGCAGATCGCCACCCTGCTCGCCGCCCCGGGCGTCGCCGCCGAGCCCGGCGGCCCGGTCCTCGGCCCGGTCGCCGAACCCGCGCAGCCCGTCCACGCCCGCTACTGGCTGCACAACCGGGGCCCGGCGCCGCTCGGCTACCTGCCGGTCTCCGTCGGCGCCTCGCCCGGCCTGCTGCGGACGGACGGCGAGGCGGTCGAACTCTCCGTTGCCCTGTCCTCGCAACTGCGCGACGCGGCGGTCGAGGGCACGGCCGTCGTCCTGCCGCCCGAGGGCTGGCAGACCAGCCTCGGCAGCCGCCCCTACCGGCTGGAGCCCGGCGGCCACCTGCGCTTCCCGGTCACCCTCACCCCGCCCGCCGAAGTCCTGCCCGGCCTGCACTTCGCCGCCGTCCGGATCGTGCACGACGGCCAGGAGATCGAGGACGTCGTGACCATCGCCGTCGGCGACCTCCCCAACCTGCTGCCCGTCCCCGGCGACACCCCCGAGGACTGGACGATCGCCCAGGGCACCAAGGCCACCACCGGCCGCGACACCGGCCTGGACGTCGCCGTCTCCGAGGAGGCCCTGCGCGTCACCGCGGGCGGCCGCACCACCCTCGGCCTCACCCTCACCAACCGCACCCGCGGCGAGATCCGCGGCGAACTCCAACTCGTCTCCCCCTGGGGCACCTGGGACGCCATCGCCGACCCGGTCCGCGGCTTCACCGTCCCGGCCGGATCGTCCTCGACCGTGGCCTTCGAGATCGCCGCCCCCGAATCCACCGACCCCGGCGCGTACTGGGCGCTGGCCAAGGTCATGTGGTTCGGCCGCTGCCAGTACGCCCCGACCGTCGCCCTGGAGGTGGAGGCATGACCCTCGGTCTGCTCGACGGAAAGCCCCTCCCGCGCGCCGCCCTCGACCACCGCCTCGCCGCCCTCCGCACCGGCCCGCGCTCCACCGCCCTGCCCCAGCCCGGCAGTTCGGAGGACCGCCAGCTCAGCCGCTGGGTCGCCCAGGTGCTGCTGACCGAGGCGCTGTGCGAGGCGGTCGCCACCGAGCGCGCCCTGCCCGTACGGTCCACCGGCCCGGCCCGCCTGGATCAGCAGGCCGCCGTCGAACTCGGCTCCATCACCGCCGCCGCCTACGAGGGCAGCCCAGCCGTCCGGGCCGTCTACGCGGCGGTCACCGCCGACGTCGAACCCTCCGCCGCCGACGTCGCCCACTACCGCACCCTGACCACCCGCGCGCCGTCGGCCGTCTGGCACCTGGCCCTGTCCGACGGCGAACTCGACGCCGACCCCGACACCCTCCCGGCCGCCCTCGCCGAAGCCCTCCGCGAGGCTCCGCCCGGCACCTGGGTCACCGCCGGCCCCTGGAGGGCCGCACTCCGCTCCGTGCACACCGTCACCGAGGAGCACGACCCCACCGCCGACCTCACCGAGGCCGCCCGCCGCGCCGCCTTCGTCCGCTGGCTCGACCACGAGCGCGCCCGACGCCTCACCCTCGTCGAGGGATTGGAACACCCCGGCGACCCGGCCCAACCCGACAACCACCACCGCCACTGAGACGCCACCGCTGCCGACCTCGCCGGGATCACCAGCGAGGTCGGCAGCGGGACGGGCGGTCAGACGATCTTGCAGGGCGCGTACGCGGCGCCCAGCTGAACGGCCGCGCCCAGGCGGTGGTTCCCGTCCTGGATGCTGATGCCGCCCCCGTCGACCCGGATCTTGATCGGTTCGAGCGCGGCGCTGTTCTTCATGCCGGTGACGGCGGCGCTGAGTCGCTTCTCGTCGAGCCCGCCCGCCACCGTCTGCGCACGACCGCTGGCCTGCCGCAGCAACGCGACGCTCACTTCGACCAGTTGGCCGGTACGCACGCCCTGCGCGGCGAAGTCCTGCAACTGGTCGATCTGCGCGCCCTGGAAGGTCCCGGCGCCGGCCCGGACGTGGTAGCTGGAGTCCCGCTGCCGGTTGACGTGGCCGCTCAGGTCCGCCTGGGCCTGCTCGGGGCCGATCTCCATGTTGACGAGCTTGTAGTAGGTCTCCAGGTCGTCGTCGGCCTTGATGTACCCGTAGCTGCCGTCCTCGTCGAAGATCACGCGTTCCTCGGTGCCCGCGAGCTGGTAGATCTTCTCGTAGTGCTCGTCGGTCAGCTTCTGGTCCAGGATGAGCCGCAAGCCCGGATAGTCGGCGTCGACGTGGGTGTGGTCGCCCTCCTCCTCGGCGGGCTTCGCCGTGGGGCGCCGCTGCACCGAGGGCTCGCCGGCCTGCGTGCCGTGCGCGTGGGCCGCGTGTTCCGCTTCGGACTCCCGGGCGAGCGGCCGGGACAGCACCCGGGAGGCGTTCGCCTCGGCCTCGCGCTCGAAGCGGTCCGAGGGGTCGCTGACCCGTAGCCCGCTCCCGTTGTCGGTGCCCGCGACGGGGCCGCTGCGCTGCTGGATGAGGTGGGTCAACTCGTGCGCGAGCGTGTGCTTGTCGCCCCCTCCGGCGCCGAGCACGATGTGGCTGCCCGAGGTGTACGCGCGGGCGCCGATCCCGGCGGCCGACTCCCGGGCGGTCGCACCCGTGTGCAGCCGGACATCGGAGAAGTCCGCGCCGAGCCGGGTCTCCATCTCGGCCCGGATCCCGTCGGCCATCGGCGTGCCGGGGCTCCGCAGCACCTCGTGGACGGCCGAGCGCTGCACGTCGGCCGCGACTTCGTCGTGCTGCTCCAGCATCCGGCTCACCGTGGCGTTACCCACGGCCCGCTGCATGGCGGTGAGTGCCGCCGGCGTCACGACCCCGGCACCGGACGGGCGCCGCACAGGAGTCATCGGCCGACTGCTACGGCCCGGTCGTCGGTCGGCGGCAAACGCACTACCGGAGTCATGGGCACGCACAGGAAAGGCCCCTTCGAGGGATCGGCGACAGTCCCTCCCAGTCTGTTCGACCCCGTACCTCCGGCGGAAGGTACGCCAGGGCAACGTCCGATGTCCCCCGGGGCCACCTCCCCCGTCAGCCCGCCGAGCTGGGTGCTCGGCGGGCCGGGTTCACGACGTGGTGTGCGACGGATCGCGGCGATGGGATGTGTCGGCGCAGCTCAGGGCAGCAGCGAGACCTGGTAGTGGGCGATGGACCAGCCGTCGTCGGAGCGCCGCAGCAGGACGCCGAGGTTGACGGTGAGGGTGGGGCGGTCGGGGAAGGCGAAGTCGACGCTGTGGTAGCCGAGGAGGAGGGTCGGGGTGAGCCGCCGGGACTCCAGGATGCGGTAGTCGGCCGTCATGCCGGGGGGCTGGGAGGCGTAGTAGGCACTGATGCCGGCCCGCCCGACGGTGTACGGGTGGAGGCCCTGGAAGATCGCGTCCTCGGTGAAGCAGTCGGCTGCCTGCTCGGGTTGGTGGGCGTCGACGGCGGCCTTCCAACGGTTGAGGACGCCGCGCAGCACGGCTTCGTCGCTCATCGGGCGCCTCCCGTGCCGGGGTCGTTGGGGTGCGGGGAGAGCGGGGTGACGGTGTCCTGGCGCCATACCCGCAGGGGCATGGACGCGAGCGCCTGTTCCAGCCGGGTCTCGTCGGGGGCGCTGAAGAGGCCCCAGGTGCGCCATTCGCCGGGCGCGAGCGGCGGGCGCCAGAGCCGCAACAGGGTGCCCTGGGATGCGAGTTCGCGCGACCGCCGGGCCTCGCGGGCCCGGATGTCGGCGACCGCGTCCTCGGTGGTTCCGTCCGGGACGGTGGTCACCATGTCGACCAGGAATTCCATCGGTGTCCTCTCGTACGGGGCTTACCGGAGTATCGAGGGGCGGCGCGGTCGCCGGTGCGGAGGCACGCCGGTCACGGCCGGGCGTCGTGGCCGGCGCGCAGGCTGAGGACGGAGCCGGCCAGGAGCAGGCCGACCAGGGTCAGCAGCGGGGCCGTCCAGGAGCCGGTGGCGGTGTGGAGGGCGGCGGTGAGGGCGGGGCCGGTGGCGGCGAGGAGGTAGCCGCAGGTCTGGGCCATGGTGGAGAGCGCGGCGACGTGGTCGTGGTCGGTGCCCCGGCGGGCGAAGAGCACGGCGGCCAGGGCCTGGCCGCCGCCCATGCCGATGCCGAGGATGCCGGCCCAGAGCGGAGCGCCGGTGGCGGGGGCGAGCACGACGCCGAGCAGGCCGAGGATGCAGACGGCCACCACGGCGAGCAGGTGCGGCCGCTGGTCGGCGCGGGCGGCGGCGAGGACGGGCGCGAGGAAGCCGCCGACGGCGAGGCCGAGGATGAGGACGGCCTGGTCGGTGCCGGCGGCGGTGCGGCTGAGGCCCGCGTCGACCAGGATCGAGGGCAGCCAGGCGAGGGTGGCGTAGAAGACCAGGGTCTGGATGCCGAAGAAGGCGGTCAGGCTCCAGGCGAGCGCGGTGCGGCCGACGGGCCGGCGGTGCACCGGCGCGGCGGCGGCCGGTATCCGCCGTTCCACCCGCAGCTGCGGCGCCATGCCCGCCGCCGCGAGGACGGCCGGGAGGACGGCGAGGCCGATCGCGGCCCGCCAGGACCACGCGTCGGCGACCGGCGCGACCAGGGCGGCGACCACGGCCGACCCGGCGCCCATCGCGAGGGCGTAGACGCCCATCATGGTGCCGATCCGCCGGGGCGCGAAGCGGGCCCGGACGAACACCGGGATCAGCACGTTGACGACCGCCACCGCGATGCCCACCAGCACCGTCCCCGCGTAGAGCCCGGGCAGGCCCGCCGTGCGCAGCAGCGCCCCGGCGACGAGCAGCACGCTCGCCCAGAACAGCCCGCGCTCCTCGCCGATCCGCCGCCGGGCGAGGGCGCCGAGCGGCGCGAACAGGCCCATGCACAGCGGGGGCAGCAGCCCGAGCACGGTGACGGTGCCCTGGCCCCAGCCGGCGACCGGCGCGAGCGGTCCGACCTGTCCGAACGCGACCCGGGTGTTGAGGCTGAGCAGGACGAAGCCGACGACGAGCAGCGCGCCGGAGGCGGGGGCGGCACGGCCGGGTGAGGTCCGGCTGGGGGCGGAGGCGGTGCTGAGCGGCATGAGTGGCGAACCCTTCGCTGCGGCAGGAAGTTAGGCTTGCCTGAGCTTTCACGCTCAAGTGCGCTTGAGTGCAACCCGCCGGCCGTGAAGGAGACGACGCGTGGAGCAGCTCTACTCGATCACCGAGGTCGCGAAGGCCTTCGGCCTCTCCGTCCCCGCCCTGCGCTACTACGAGGACTGCGGCCTGATCACCCCCGCCGCCCGCCGCGGCCGGGTGCGCCAGTACGACCGGGCGGCCCTGGAACGCCTCGCCCTGGTCCAGCTCTGGCACGTGGACGGCATGATCCCGCTCGCCGGGACGGCCGCCGTGATGGCCAGCGAGCAGGCGGCGGAGCGGAAGGCACTGCTGGCGGCGCAGCGGGACGAGATGACGGCCCGCGCCCGCCGTCTGGAGCGCGCCGCGGCCGTCCTGACCCACATGCTCGACTGCCACCGCGACCGCCCGCTGGACTGCCCGGTCACCCACGCGCACATCGACGCCCGCGTCGACGCCGCCCTCGCCGGCGAGGAACTGACCGACGACTTCCTCCCGCCGGCGACCGGGACCGCGATCGGTCAGCCCAGCACCGCCGGCGTCGGCCCGTCGGGTCGCACGGTGATGCTGTAGGCGGAGCCGGTCGGGACGGAGCGGAACCGCACGGTGTGGGCGGGCAGCAGGAGTTCGAGCAGCGCGGTGGTCTCGCGGACGGCGAACTGGGTGCCGAGGCAGGCGCGGGCACCGAGGCCGAAGGGGAGGTACGCGCCGAGCTGGGCGGGGCGGGCGCCGGTGGCGGTGAAGCGGGCGGGGTCGAAGCGTTCGGGGTCGGGCCACAGGGCCGGGTCGCGGTGGGTGAGGTAGGGGCAGACCAGGACGTCGGTGCCGGCGGCGATGCGGTGGCCGTCGATCACGTCGTCCTCGACGGCGTGCCGGGGGAGCAGCCAGGCCGGGGGGTAGAGCCGCAGGGCCTCGCTGACCAGGGCCTGCGGGTCCGCGCCGCGCGCCTCGGGGTGGCGGTCGAGGAGGAGGAAGAGCCAGGTCAGGGTGGTGGCGGTGGTCTCGTGCCCGGCGACGAGCAGGGTGACGAGTTCGTCGCGGATCAACCGGTCGGTGTACTCGGGGTGTTGGGCCGCGGCGTCGAGCAGGGCCCGCAGCACGCCGGGCTCCTCGGCGTCGGTCGCCGAGCGCGCCGCGTCGATGGCGGCCAGCGCGACGGCGTCGATCCGGGCGAGGTCGGCGGCGACGGCGTCCCGGGCGTCCCCGGCGTCCGTGGGCAGGGTCGGCATGGACGCCACCACCCTTTCCACGGAGCGGAGTTCATGGTCGGTGCGGTCGTCCAGCGGCAGCCCGGTGAGGGCCCGCCAGACGGTGTCGAGGGCGAATCCGCGCATCTCCTCGCCGAGGTCGAAGGTCTCGCCGCTGCGCGCGTACCCCTCCCAGCGGTCGGCCGTCCGGCGGGCGGCGGCGGCGATCCGCTGCTCGTAGCGGCGCATCCCGGTGCCGGTGAACTGGGACTGCAGCAGCCGCCGTTGGCGCTTCCAGGCGTCCCCGGTGGCGGAGAGCACGCCGTCGCCGACCAGCATCCGCGCGCGGTGCGAGCGCTTGACGTAGCGGTCGGGGTGGCGGCCGAGCACGTGCTGCACGGCGGCCGGGTCGGTGACCAGCACGGTGGGCGTGGGGCCGAGCCGGAAGGCGGCGATGCCGCCGATGCCCCGCTGCGCCCGGGCGAGCAGGTCGACGAGGTCGGCCTCCTCGCTGCGCCACTGCTCGACGGCCTCGGCGGCCAGCTCCGGTACGGGGCGGGTGTCGGTGGTCACCAGGAGTCTCCTCGGGGGTCGGCCGTCGTGGGCGGGCGGCCCGCCCCGCAGCCGACTGTACGTCAGCCGAGTGGCGGTCCGGTTACGCCCGGTGACCCGGGGGTGCGCCCGGCACACGGCTGCGCCGCGATCCGTCCCCCTCGACGGACCGCGGCGCAGCGGCTTACGGGGTGTCAGGCGGGTGCCCTACGGGTCACACGGCCTGCCACAGGGCGGGGACGATCGGCGGCTCCCAGCCGACCTGGGCGGTGTGACCCTGGAGGCAGCGGTAGCTGACCCCGTTGTAGGTCACGACGTCGCCCGCCTGGTAGGTGGTGCCGGGCGTCCAGGTGCCGCCGGGGTTGGTCGGGCCGTTGCCCACGACCAGCGAGAAGCTGGTGCTGTGGGTGGCGGAGCCGGTGCCGGTGAGCGTGATGCTGTAGGTGCCGGCCGCCGTGTTCGCGGCGGTCGCGATGGTCAGCGAGGCCGAGGCGCCGGACTGCACCGAGGACGGGCTGAAGGAGACCGTGACGCCCGCCGGGGCGCCGGAGGCGGTCAGGTTGACCGTCTGGGCGGAGCCGGAGGTGGTGGCGGTGGAGACCGTCGCGGTGGCCGAGTCGCCGGGGTTGACGGTGGCGGTGGCCGGGTTCACCGCGAGGGAGAAGTCGTTGGCGGGGGTGGTGCCGCCGACGGAGGTCTTCCAGATGGTGTAGGCCACGCCGTCGGCGCTGCGGTTCAGCGCGGTCGGGTCGATGTTGCTGGTGGTGTCGCAGGACTGGTGGTAGCAGGAGTCGTACGAACGGCCCGCGCTGCCGCCCCACTTGGTCGCCTGGCCGGAGGTCTTGACGGCGTCGGCGCCGGCCGCGTAGCCGGAGGTGGGGATGCCGGCCTGCTGGAAGGAGTAGTCGTCCGAGCGGCCCTGGCCCTCGACGTTCTCCTCCGGCTGGAGGTTGAGGGAGTCCCAGTAGGCCTTCATCGGCGCGGCGGCGGCGGAGGTGATGTTGTTGATGAAGTAGCCGGCGTTGGGCGATCCGACCATGTCGAAGTTGTAGTAGGACTTGATCGCGGAGCGCTGGGTGGAGCTGAGCTGGCCGACGTAGGACTGCGAGCCCTGGAGGCCCTGCTCCTCACCGGTCCACCAGGCGAACCGGACGTGCCGGGTCAGGGTGGGGTTCTGCTGGGCGAGGACGAGGGCGTTCTCCAGCAGGGTGGCCGAGCCGGAGCCGTTGTCGTTGATGCCGGGGCCGGCCGAGACGCTGTCCAGGTGGGCGCCGAACATGGTGACCTGGTCGGCGGGGCCGCCGGGCCAGTCGGCGATCAGGTTGTTGGACTGGTAGGTGCAGGAGGTGCAGGTCTGCTCGGTCACGGTGTAGCCGGCGGCCTGCAGCTTGCCCTTGATGTACGCCACGGACTGGCTGTGCCCGGCGCTGCCGGCCCGGCGGTTGCCGCCGTTCTGGCTGGCGATGGTGTTCAGCTGGGTCAGGTGGGCCTGGACCTTGGCGACGTCGATGTCGGGCGCGGGCCCGCCGGGGGTGCCCCCGCCGCCGACGGTCAGGGTGTACTGGGCGGTGTGGGTGGCCGCGCCGGCGGTGCCGGTGACGGTGATCACGTACGTCCCGGCCGGGGCGCCCGAGGAGGCCGACAGGGTCAGCGTCGCGGACGAACCCGTTTGCACGGAGGAGGGGTTGAGCGTCGCGGTGACCCCGGTCGGGGCGCCCGAGGCGGTCAGGTTGACGGTCTGCGCGGTGCCCGAGGTGACGGCGGTGGAGACCGTAGCCGTGGTCGAGGCGCCGGGCTGGACCGAGCCGGAGGCCGGGCCGAGCGCGAGCGAGAAGTCGTTGTTGCCGGACGGGGTGCAGGTCGGGTCGCCGCTCTGCGCGGGCACGCTGATCGCGTCCCAGGCGGCCTTGGTCCGGTTGAAGTAGTTGCAGGTCGGGTCGAGGTTCTTGGCGGCGGTCAGGGTGGTGGTGCGGTACCGCTTGTAGGTCATGCCGCTGGTCTTGAGCAGCATGCCGCCGTAGAAGACCTGGCCGGCCTGCTTGACGCCGATGCCGGTGACCGAGGAGTTGTTGCAGGTGGGGCTGGACGGCTTGCCGCCGCCCGGGTTGGAGCCCATCGACAGGAGGTAGAACCAGTGGTTCAGCGGGCCGGCCGCCGCGTGCACCTCGGTGCTGGGGATGGAGGAGGAGTAGCAGTTCGGGTCGTTGTTGACCAGTGAGGGCTGGTAGAGGTTGCGGATCGGCCCCTGGCCGACCAGGTTGACCTGCCGGCCGACCTGGTAGTCGGGGTAGTCGTAGGGCGCGGGCTGGTTGGCGTATTCCTTGGTGAGCGCGCCGAAGATGTCGCCGGTGCCCTCGCCCAGGCCGTTCTCGTTGTTGGCGCCGCCGGGGGTGTACTGGTCGATGCCGTGGCCGAACTCGTGGCCGACGACGTCCTGGGCGGCGATCCACTCGTTGTTCTGGTTGTGGCCGATGGAGATGGAGCTGCCGTCCCAGTAGGCGTTGACGTCGTTGAGGCCGACCTTGACCGGCCAGCTGCCGCCGTTGCCGTTGTGGCCGTTGCGACCGAGCCAGTCGCGGAGCATGTCCCATTCCTTCTGGGCCGCCCACATGGCGTCGGCGCAACCGGTCTCCTTGCTGGAGGGGTTGCCGGTGCCCCAGGAGTCGGAGGACTTGCTGAACACCTGGCCGCTGCTGTAGTCGGAACAGGTCAGGCCGGGCCGGTTCGGGTCGCGCAGCGAGTACGAGCCGCCGGAGTTGGTGGTGCTGATGGTCAGCGGGCCGGGGCCGTTCCACTTGCTGTTGATGGTGCCGGCGCGGACATCGTCGTAGCTGTCGATCACCTCGCCGCTGGCGGCGTCCACGAAGACGTGCAACGTGCTCGGCGCGCTCTCGGTACGGCCCTTGAGGACGGTCTCCCAGGCGAGCCGGCTCGCACCGTCCTTGACCCGGACGACCAGGCGGCGCTCGGCCACCGAGTCCACCGCGGCCAGCTTGGTGCGCGCGGTCTTCTCCGCGTTCGCCGCGCTGACCTGCGGGGTTATCGAGCCGCCGACCGGCCCGGTGGCGGCCGACTGGAGGCCGCGGACCTTGCCCTGGCCGTCGGCGAGCACCACGGCGTCGCCACCGACCACCGGCAGGCCGCGGTAGCTGCGGTCGTACGCGACGGAGTAGAGGCCGCCGAGCCAGGGGGTGACGGCCCGGCGCTCGTAGGTCTCTCCGGGGCCCTTGGCCAGTGCGTCCAGGCCGGCGGCCGCAGCCGCGTCGGCGGCGTTGACGGCTGCCGCGAGGGCGCTGGGTGGTGCGGGAGAGGGGGTGGGCGCGGCGGTGGCCGGCCCGGCCGTGGCGGCGATCATGCCGGCCAGCACGGTCAGGGTGGTCGCCGTGGTCAGCAACCGTCCTGTGGAAACTCTGCGTTGCATCGAGGCTCCTCGCATGTGGGGGTCCTCGACCGCGGACGGCAGGGCTGGTGGCCCACCGCAGGGCCGTGTCTGGGGGACGGCCGTGCGGGCCGTCCGCGCTCGGGTGCCGGAACCCTCACACGGCGTCATGCTCTGGTCAATGGCTGGTGCACGCGATGCATAGGGTTGGCAAATTCCGTCAAGCTGGGCTTTTGCCCGAGTGGTTGAGACCACCTCATGTACGGACCGGGTGTCATCGAGTACCGTCCTGATGGTCGGAAGGTTGGCGAGGGGCCCGGGGGAAGCGACCGGAGGAGGCAGCCGTGCACCGGAACCGCGTGGCCGTGGCACCGGCGTCCGCGCCTCCGTCCCCACCCGTCGCCCCGCCCGCCCAGGAGTTGGGCGCCTGGCGGGACTTCGGTGCCCGGCTGCGCCACTGGCGGCGCCGGGCCGGCCTCACCCAGGCCCAACTCGGCGCCGGAATCGGCTACGACCACACCGCGGTGAGCAAGATCGAGCACGGCGCCCGCCGGGTCACCCCTCGGATAGCCGACCGGATCGACGAACTCCTCGGCGCGGAAGGTGAGTTGCGGGCCGCCTGCCAGCGGGCCGAGACCGCCGAACTGCCCTCCCTGGCGCCCCTCGCGCCCGCCCTGCTGCGGCCCCCGCTGCCCACCGCGGCCGCGAACGTGCCCGGCGGCCCGGCCCGCTGGAGCGCCCCCGCCCAGCCGCCGCCCCGGCTGCCCGACTACGGCCTGCTCTGCCCGCTGCACGGCGCCGACGGCTGCGACGTCCCCGACCCGGTCGAACTCGCCGCGCTGCACGCCGAGTTCTGTGCCGCGAACCCGGCCGGCGCGCCACCCCTGGACGCCGCCACCGCACACGCCCTCACCGGGCTGCTCGCCGCCCACCTGCGCTCCGGCGAGGCCGGCGGCCTGCCCGGCCTGGCCGCCGCCGTCGAACGCACCTTGCAGGCCGTGCTCGCCCGGCTCGCCGCCGCCCCCGCCGCGCAGCGCCGTCCGCTCGCCCGACTGGCCGCCGAGCACGCGCACGCCGCGGGCGCGCTGCGGATGCAGGACGGCCGCAACGCCACCGCGATGGCCTGCTTCGACCGCGCGCTCGCCTGGGCGGAGCTCGCCGGGGACCAGGCCACCCAGGTGGCCGCGCTGAGCGACATGAGCACCCTCGCCCGGATGGACGGCGACCCGGCCGCCGCCCTCGGCTACGCCCGGGAGACCGGCCGCGCCGCCCCCGGCCGGCACTGGGCCGGCGCGATGGGCCAGATCGGCCAGGCCCGTGCGCACGCTCTCACCGGCGACGTCCGGGCCACCATTCGCCACCTCGGCCGCGCCCGGCTGCACCTGGACCACATCGGCGCCCGGGACGAGGACGACGCGCCCTGGCTCTCCATCGCCTCGATGCGGCTGCGGGTGGAGTCCGGCGCGGCCGCCGCGCTGCGCGACCTCGCCGCGGTCGTCGGCGACCCCCGGCTGGCCCGCCGGGCGCTGACCGCGGCCGAGACCGCGCTCGGCCTGCTCGGCCCGGCCCAGCTCCCCTCCAGCCGTCTCCTCTTCACCGTCCGGGTGGCGGACTGCCACGCCTGCGCGCACGACCCGCAGACGGCCGTCCAGCTGCTCGGGCCCGCCCTGGAGACCGCCCCGGCGGCGGCCCTGCCGGCCCTGGTCGGGTACGAGCTGCGCGGCCTGCGCGACCGCCTCGCGGCGTACCGGCCGGAGGCGGCGTGGCGGCTGGCGGAGCTGGCGGGATCCTGACGGGCGGCGCCACCCGCACGGCCCGCGCCCTCGCGCCCGGCTCGCGCTCGCCCGGTGCCACCCGCGCCGCCCTCGCTGGACCGGGGGGCCGGATCCGGGTCCGGACCGCCCCCTGTGTCAGGGGGCGTGCGACCTCGCCCGGCGTGGGCCCGACCCCGCTGCGCTCCGGTTTCTCCAGCGCCTGCGAACAAACGCGCCCCTTTCACGCCGGTCTGGTGTCAACTTCGTGCGCAGATCTTCCTCCGATCGGGTTATTTATGGCGTTAACACGTCGAATGACTGCCGTAGCTGACCTCTCCCGCTAGAGTCTCTGACGTTTCCAGTCATTAGTTCGCGAATAACCAAGGGGGCGCGTGCTGTCCGCCATTGCACGCCGGCTCGCTCATCCGCTTCTGCTCCTGGGGGTGCTGTGCACGGCCGTCGCCACACTGCACTTCCACTGGGAGCCCGACCGGGTCTCCCCCCTCGTGCTGGTCGGCGTCCTCGGGTACCTGGCGGTACTGGAGCGGGTGATCCCGTACCGGACCGACTGGCACCCGAGTGGGCGTGAACTGCGCTGGTACACCGTGTACTTCGTGCTGAGCATGGTCGGCGGTGCGCTCGCCCAGGGGCTGGTGACGGCGCTGGTGCAGGAGCTCGGGGCGGCCCATCCGGTGCTCCCGTTCGCCCTGGAGATCCCGCTCGCGCTGCTGGTCGGCTCGCTCGGCGACTACCTCGTCCACCGCTGGTCCCACCACAACCGGTGGCTCTGGCGCCTGCACGGCGTCCACCACGTGCCGGACAAGGTGAATGTCGCGAACAACGGTGTGAACCATATTCTCGACGTGTTCGTCGCGCAGTCCGTGGTGCAACTCCTGCTGTCGCTGATCGGCTTCTCGGCGGAATCCGTGTTCGTGGTCGGAATATTCATTCTTGCGCAGGGGTATTTCGTTCACGCGAACATCGACGTCCGCCTCGGGTTCCTCGGCCACCTGCTGGCCGGCCCCGAGCTCCACCGACTGCACCACAGCACCGACCTCGCTGAGGCCGGGCACTACGCCTCCGACCTCTCGCTGTGGGACCACGTGTTCGGCAGCTTCACCTGGCGCCCCGGCCGGGTGCCCACCGCCGTCGGCCTCGCCGATCCGGCCGCCTTCCCGGCCACCGGCGAAGTGGGTGCCACCCTGTTGCACCCCTGGCGCCAGGTGAAGACCACCGAGCCGTCCGTCTGACCCTGCCCGCGAGGCCGCTCCTCCTCCGCCCGTGTCCGCGCCGCCACGCCATCACCCTCGGATTGGATCATGAACACCTCGCCCTTCGCCGTGCCCTGCGACCGGATCGCGATCACCGGCATCGGCTGCCGCCTGCCGGGACACGCCAACGACCACCGGACCTACTGGCGCAACCTCGTCGAGGGTCGGGACTGCCTCACCGCGACACCCGCCGACCGCTACGACACCGGCACGCTCGGCAGCCGGGACCGGTCCAAACCGGGCCGCCTGGTCGGCGGCCGGGGCGGCTACATCGACGGCTTCGACACCTTCGACCCGGACTTCTTCGGCATCAGCCCGCGCGAGGCCGAGCACATGGACCCGCAGCAGCGCAAGCTCCTGGAGGTCAGCTGGGAGGCCCTGGAGGACGGCGGCCTGCGCCCCGGCGAGCTGGCCGGCCGCGACGTCGGCGTCTACATGGGGGCCTTCACCCTCGACTACAAGATCCTCCAGTTCGCCGACCTCGACTTCCGCACGCTCGCCGCGCACACCGCCACCGGCACCATGATGACGATGGTGTCCAACCGGATCTCGCACTGCTTCGACTTCCGCGGCCCCAGCGTCTCGATCGACACCGCCTGCAGCTCCTCCCTGGTCGCGGTGCACCTCGCCTGCCAGAGCCTGCTCCGCGGCGAGACCGAACTCGCCCTGGCGGGCGGTGCGTTGCTGCACATGGCGCCGCAGTACACGATCGCCGAGACCAAGGGCGGCTTCCTGTCCGCCGACGGCCGCTCACGGGCCTTCGACGCCTCCGCCGACGGCTACGTCCGGGCCGAGGGGGTCGGCGTGGTCGTCCTCAAGCGGCTGTCGGACGCGCTGCGCGACGGCGACCCGGTGCACGCCGTCATCCTCGGCAGCGGCGTCAACCAGGACGGGCGCACCAACGGCATCACCGTCCCCAGCGCGGACGCCCAGGTCACCCTGATCGAACGGGTCTGCGCCGAGGCCGGGGTGCTGCCCGGCAGCCTCCAGTACGTCGAGGCGCACGGAACCTCCACCCCGGTCGGCGACCCGATCGAGGCGGCCGCGCTCGGCCGGGTGCTGGGCAACGGCCGCCGCCCGGGCGACCGCTGCTACGTCGGCTCGGTCAAGACCAACATCGGGCACACCGAGGCCGCCGCCGGCGTCGCCGGGCTGATCAAGACCGCCCTGGCCCTCAAGCACCGGCGGATCCCGCCGCACCTCAACCTGGAACGGCCCAACCCCGGCATCGACCTGGCCGCGCTGCCCTTCGACATCCCGACCGCCCCGATCGACTGGCCCGAGCACGAAGGACCGGCCCGGGCCGGCGTCAACTCCTTCGGCTTCGGCGGCACCAACGCGCACGTCCTGCTGGAGGAGCCGCCGAGCACCGGGCCCGCCGCCCAGGCCCCGCAGCCGGCCCGCACCGTGCTGCCGCTGAGCGCCAAGGACGCCGCCGGGCTGCCCGAACTCGCCGCCGGAATCCGTCGGGAGCTCGCCGCCGGGGTGCCGCTCGACGACCTCGGCCACACCCTGGCGCACCGGCGCCAGCACCTGCCCGAGCGGCTCGCGGTGGCCTACTCCACTCGGGACGACCTGGACGAGGCGCTGGCCGCCCACGAGCGCGGCGAGGCGCACCCCCGGGTGCTCCAGGGCCGCGCCCGGGAACGCCAACAGCGCCGCCTCGCCTGGGTGTTCACCGGCATGGGCCCGCAGTGGTGGGGCATGGGCCGGGGCCTGTACGAGAACGAACCGGTCTACCGGGCGGCCGTCCAGGCCTGCGACCGGGAGATCCGGGAGCAGGCCGGCTGGTCCCTGCTCGACGAACTGCACCGCGACGAGGCCGACTCCCGGATGGCCGAGACCTGGCTCGCCCAGCCCGCCAACTTCGCCGTCCAGCTGGGCCTGTCCGCGCTCTGGCGCAGCCACGGCCTGCGCCCCGACGCGGTGGTCGGGCACAGCACCGGCGAAGTCGCCGCGTTCTACGAGGCCGGGGTGTACGACCTGGCCGACGCCGTCCGGGTGGTGCTGGCCCGCAGCCGCCTCCAGCAGCGGCTGGCCGGCACCGGCACCATGCTCGCCGTCGGCCTCCCGGAGGCCGAGGCGGAGCGCCGGATCCGCCCGTACCGCGCCCGGGTCTCGCTGGCGGCCGTCAACAGCCCCTCCACCGTGACCCTGGCCGGCGACACCGACGCGCTGCGCGAACTCGCCGAGGAACTGCGCGGGCAGGAGGTGTTCACCCGCTTCCTGGAGGTCGAAGTCCCGTACCACAGCGTGCGGATGGACCCGATCAGGGACGAGCTGACCGCCGCGCTCGCCGCGCTCAAGCCCAACGAGGCCCGGCTGCCGCTCTACCTCACCGCCCGCGAGGGCCTCGCCCGCGGCCCCGAACTCGACGCCGGGTACTGGTGGCACAACGTCCGCAACCCGGTGCGCTTCCGCGCCGCCGTCGAACGGATGGCCCAGGACGGGCACGGCCTGTTCCTGGAAATCGGCCCGCACCCGGTGCTCGGCCACGCGATCCGCGAGTGCGTCGACGGCGCGCAGGCCCTGCCGTCCATCCGCCGGCACGCCGACGAGCCCGCCTGCTTCATCCGGTCGCTCGCCGAACTGCACACCCTGGGCGTCGAACTGGACTGGCGCGCACTGCACCCGGCGGGCCGTCCGGTGCCGCTGCCCGGCTACCCGTGGCGGCGCGACCGGTACTGGGTCGAGCCGAGCGCCGTCCGGCAGGTCCGGCTCGGCGAGGTCGACCACCCGTTGCTCGGCCGCCGCACCGCGAGTGCCCAACCCGCCTGGACCACCGCACTCGACCCCGAGCGGCTGCCCTACCTGGCCGACCACCGGATCGAGGGCCAGATGGTCTTCCCGGCGGCCGGGTACCTGGAGATGGCCGCCCAGGCCGTCCGCGCCCTCACCGGCGGCACCGAGGTGGTGCTCGCCGAGATCGAGCTGAACCGGGCCCTGTTCCTCTCCGACACCGAGCCCACCCCCGTCCAGCTCGGCTACGCCCCGGAGGACGCCCGCTTCACCATCGCCTCCACCCCGGCCGGCGGCGAACCGGTGGTGCACGCCGGCGGCCGGGTCCGCACCGGCCAGCGCCGCGCCCACGGGCCGGCGCTGGACGCCGAGGCGATCCGCTCCCGCGGACAGCGCTTCGACGGCCCCGACTGCTACCGGCTCCTGGCCGCCCGCGGCTACGACTACGGGCCCGCCTTCCAGGCCGTCCAGGAGGTGTGGACGAGCCCCGGCGAGGCACTGGCCCGGATCAGCCCGACCGACCGGCTCGGCCCCGAGGCGGCCGACCACCAGCTGCACCCGGTGCTGCTCGACGCCTGCTTCCAGACCCTGCTGGCCACCCGGCTGCTCACACCCGAGGACGGCGGCGTCCGGCTGCCGGTGTCCATCGAGGAGGTCCGGCTCGACCAGGCCGGCGACCGGCCGCTGTGGGCGCACGCCACCGTCACCCGCGAGGGCGGCGGCGAACTCGTCGGCGACCTCGCCCTGTACACCGAGGACGGCACCCCGGTCGGCCGGATCACCGGCTTCCGGGTCGCCGACGTCGCGCAGGCCCCCGCCTCGGTCGGCCTCGCCACCATCGACGGCTGGCTCACCGAACTCGCCTGGACGGACGCCCCGGCCGCGCCCGCCGACCAGGACCTCGGCGACCTGCTGCTGTTCGCCGACGCCGGCGGCCTCGCCGAACGCCTCGCCGCGCTGGCCGCCGAACGCGGCGCCCGCTGCCACCTGGTCCGGCCCGGCACCGACTACCGGCCCGGCGACGGGCGCTCGACCGTCCGCCCGGACTCCGCCGAGGACCTCACCCGGCTCCTCACCGACCTCGGCCCCGGCTACCGCACCGTCGTCCAGCTGTGGAACCTCGACCAGCCCGCCCTCGACACCACCACGGCCGACCGGCTCGACCAGCTCGCCACCCTCGGCGGCTACGCGCTGATCGCCCTCGCCCAGGCCCTGCCCGCCGCCCTCCCGGACGCCCGGCTGCACATCGTCACCCGGGGCACCCAGGCCGCCGCCCCCGACGACCGGGTCGAACCGCTCGGCGCACCCGCCTGGGGCATCGGACGGGTGCTCTGGCAGCAGGAACTCGTCGCCCAGCGCGGCACCCTGATCGACCTCGACCCCGCCGCCGAGCCGCTCGACCAGGCCGAGGCGCTGCTCGCCGAACTCGCCTCCCGGGACGAGCAGGAGATCGCCCTGCGGGCCGGCCACCGCCGCACCAGCCGGCTCCGCCGGGCCGAGGGCCTCACCCGCCCGCTGCCGCCGGTCCTGCGCCCCGACGGCAGCTACCTGGTCACCGGCGCGTTCGGCGCGCTCGGCCGGCTGCTCTGCCGCACCCTGGTCCGGCGCGGCGCCCGGCGGCTGATCCTGGTCGGCCGTACCGCGCTGCCCGAGCGCGACCAGTGGTACCGGACCGACCCCGCCAGCCCGGCCGGGGAGCGGATCGCCTTCCTGCGCGAACTCCAGGCGCTCGGCGCCGAACCGCTGCTCGCCCCCGTCGACGTCACCGACGAGACCGCCCTCGCCGCCTGGCTCGCCGACTACCGGCAACGCCAACGCCCGCCCATCCGCGGGGTGTTCCACCTCGCCGGACAGGTCAAGGACGTACTGGTGCCGCAGATGGACCGGGCCGCCTTCGACGCCGGATACGCCCCCAAGGTGGTCGGCGGCCACCTGCTGCACCGGCTGCTGCGCGACGAACCGCTCGACCACTTCGTGCTGTTCGCCTCCGTCGCCTCGCTGCTCACCACCGCCGGGCAGACCAACTACGCGGCCGGCAACGCCTTCCTGGACGCCCTCGCCCACCACCGTCGGGCCGCCGGCCTGCCCGCGCTCAGCCTCGACTGGGGCCCCTGGGCCACCGGCATGATCGAGGAACTGGGCCTGGTCGCCCACTACCGCGACGCCCGCGGCATGAGCTCGCTCCCGCCGGACGCCGGCACGGCCGTGCTGGAACGCGTCCTCGGCCAGGACCGCGCCCAGCTGCTGGTCGCCACCGTGGTCGACTGGCCGACCTTCCTCGCCTGGTACCCCGCGCCGCCGCCGCTGGTCGCCGACCTGGCCGCCGGCGCCGCCGAGCAGGCCCCGGCCGAGACCGGCGGCTTCCTGGACGCCTACCGCACGGCGGATCCGCCGACCCGGCACCGGCTGGTCACCGAGCGGTTCACCGCCGCCGCCGCGGCCGTGCTGCGGATCGGCGCCGAGCGGATCGCCCCGGACACCAGGCTCGGCGCGCACGGCCTGGACTCGCTGCTCGCGATGGAGCTGCGCGCCCGGGTGCACGGCGAACTGGGCGTCGCCCTGCCGGTGGTGGCGCTGCTCAGCAACGGCACCGTCGGTGACCTGGTCGACCTGCTCGTCGCCGGCCTGGCCGAGCGGCTCGACGCCGAGGGCGGCCCCGAGCAGGCCGAGGTCGAGCTGCACACCGACGAGGCCCGCTACCCGCTCACCCACAACCAGCAGGCGCTGTGGTTCCTGCGCCAGCTGCACCCGGACGGCTTCGCCTACAACATCGGCGGTGCGGTGGAGGTGCGCGCCGAGCTCGACCCCGAGCTGGTCTTCGCCGCCTTCCGCGCGCTGGTCGCCCGGCACCCCGGGCTGCGGGCCGCCTTCACCGCCGAGGAGGGCCGACCGGTCCAGCGGATCCGCCCGGAGGCGCTGGCCGACACCGGACTGTTCGACGTCGAGGGCCGCCCCTGGGAGGAGATCCACGCGCTGATCGTCGCCGAGTACCGGCGGCCGTACGACCTCGCGAACGACCCGCTGGTCAGGCTGCGACTGTTCCGGCGCGGACCGGACCGCTGGGTCCTGATGAAGGCCGTCCACCACATCGTCTCGGACGCGATCTCCACCTTCACCTTCATCGAGGAGCTGTTCGAGGTCTACGAGGCGCTGCGGCACGGCCGCACCCCCGAACTCCCCGCCGTGGCCGCCCGCTACCTCGACTTCCTCAACCACCAGAACCGCTTCCTGGCCGGCCCCGACGCCCGGCGGATGCTCGACTACTGGCGCGGCCACCTGCCGGCCGAGATGCCCGTCCTCGCCCTGCCCACCGACCGGCCCCGGCCGGCCGTGCAGACCCACAACGGCGCCTCGGCGTTCTTCCGGCTCGACGCCGACCTGACCGCCCGCGTCCACGAGCTGGCCCGCGCGCACCACGCCACCCCGTTCATGGTGCTGCTCAGCGCCTACTACCTGCTGCTGCACCGCTGGTCGGGCCAGCAGGACATCGTGGTCGGCAGCCCCGTCACCGGCCGCACCCAGGAGGAGTTCGCCTCCGTCTACGGCTACTTCGTCAACCCGCTGCCGCTGCACGTCAGCCTGGCCGGGGAGCCGACCGTGTCCGAGCTGCTGGCCCGGGTGCGGGAGAGCGTGCTCGGCGGCCTGGACAACCAGGAGTACCCGTTCCCGCTGCTGGTCGAGCAGTTGGGGCTCCAGCACGACCCCAGCCGCTCGGCGGTGTTCCAGGCGATGTTCATCCTGCTCACCCACAAGGTCGCCGTGGAACGCTTCGGATACCGCCTGGAGTACATCGAACTCCCCGAGGAGGAGGGACAGTTCGACCTGACGCTGTCCGCCTACGAGGACCGCGCGGACGGCTGCTTCCACTGCGTGTTCAAGTACAACTCCGACCTCTTCGACGCCGCCACCGTCGAGCGGCTGGCCGCGCACTACCGCAACCTGCTGGACGCCATGACCAGCGCCGGTGCCGACCGCCCGGTCGGCCGGCTGCGGATGCTCGACGAGGCCGAACGCCGCCGCATCCTCACCGGCTTCAGCGGCGCCGACCGGCGGGCGGACCACGACACCCCGGTGCCCGAACTCGTCGCCAAGGCCGCCGCCGAACACCCCGAGGCCGTCGCCGTCACGGCCCCCCGCCCGGACGGCGCCCGCCGCCTCACCTACGGCGAACTCGACCGGCGGGCCCAGCGGACGGCCCTGCGGCTGCGCGAACTGGGCGTCGGCGAAGGCTCGGTGGTCGCGGTCTGCCTGGACAAGTCACCCGAGCTGATCGTCGTCCTGCTGGCGATCTGGCGGGCCGGCGCCGCCTACCTGCCGCTCGACCCCGGACACCCGGCCGACCGGCTCGCCTACCAGGTGACCGACGCCGGAGCGGCCCTCGTCGTGGTCGCGGAGCGGAACCCGTTCGGCACCGAACCGCCCGTCCGCCCCGTCACCCTGGACGAGCTCGACCGGCCCGCCGCCGAGAGCGGCCCGCTGCCCGCCGCCGACCCGGACCGCCCCGCCTACGTCATCCACACCTCCGGCTCCACCGGCCGCCCGAAGGCCGTGCGGGTCGACCACCGCAACCTCGCCGCCGTCACCGCGGGCTGGCGCGCCGAGTACCGCCTCGACACCGAGGCCCGGGTGCACCTCCAGATGGCCGGGACCGCCTTCGACGTGTTCTCCGGCGACCTCGCCCGGGCGCTGAGCACCGGCGGCACCCTCGTCCTGGTCGACCGCGACCTGCTGTTCGACACCGCCCGGCTGTACCGCACCATGCGCGAGGAAGCCGTCGACTGCGGCGAGTTCGTGCCCGCCGTCGCCCGCGGCCTGCTGGCCCACTGCGAACGCGAGGGCCTGCGGCTGGACTTCCTGCGGCTGCTGGTCGTCGGCTCCGACTCCTGGAAGGCCGCCGAGCACCGGCGGCTGCGCGACCTGTGCGGGCCGGACACCCGGCTGGTCAACTCCTACGGCCTGACCGAGGCCACCATCGACACCAGCTACTACGAGGGCGGCGCGGACGCCCTGGAGCCCGGCCGGATGGTGCCGATCGGCCGGCCCTTCCCCAACAGCGCGCTGTACATCCTCGACCACTACGGCGAGCCGGTACCGCCCGGCGTGCCCGGCGAGCTGTGGATCGGCGGCGCCGGTGTCGCCGCCGGCTACCCGAACGACCCCGAGCAGACCACCCGGCGCTTCACCACCCTGGAACTCGACGGCCCGCCCGTCCGGCTCTACCGCACCGGCGACCTCGGCCACTGGGACGCCCACGGCACCGCCCACCTGCTCGGGCGGATCGACAACCAGGTCAAGGTGCGCGGCCACCGGATCGAGATCGGCGAGATCGAGGCCCACCTCACCGCCCGGCCCGAACTCGCCCAGGCCTGTGTGACGGCCCGTGAGGATTCCACCGGCGAAGCCGTGCTGGCCGCCTACCTGGTCCCCGCCGAGGGGACCACCCTGGACCGCCGGGAACTGCGCCGCCACCTGGCCGAGCACCTGCCCACCGTGATGATCCCCTCCCACCTCACCGAACTGCCCGCCCTGCCGCTCACCCCCAACGGCAAGGTCGACCTGGCCGCCCTGCCCGAGCCCCGGATCGACACCGGCGGCGCGCAGCACGAACCGCCCGTCACCCTCTACGAGATCCGCACCGCCGAGCACTGGAGCAACCTGCTCGGCGTGGCGGAGGTCGGCCTCCAGCACGACTTCTTCGAGCTCGGCGGCAGCTCCATCCGGCTGATCGAGCTGATCCACCACCTGCAGACCGAGTTCAACATCAGCATCCCGGTCGGCCTGCTGTTCAAGGTCACCACCCTGCACGGGATGGCCCGCACGCTGGAGCAGATCATCACCGGCGAGGTCGCCGGCGGCCAGCCGTACCTCTGGTTCAACCCCGGGGCGCCCGAGGGGCGGACGGTGTTCTGCTTCCCGCCGGCCGGCGGCCACGGCCTGGTCTACCGCCAGCTCGCCGCCCACCTGCCCGACCACCGGCTCGCCGCCTTCAACTACCTCACCGGCGACGACAAGACCGCCCGCTACGCCGACCTGGTCGAGGACCTGGAGGAGGCGGGGCCGTACGTCCTGCTCGGCTACTCGCTCGGCGGCAACCTCGCCTTCGAGGTGGCCCGGGAGCTCGAACGCCGAGGCCGTACGGTCGGTTCCGTCCTGGTGGTGGACTCCTACCGGATCCCCGAGCCCTTCGAGCTCGGCGAGGAACACCTGGCCGTCTTCGAACGCGAACTCCACGAGCACCTGCACCGGCACACCGGCTCCCGGATCGTCGCCCAGGAGACCCTCGAACAGGCCCGGGACTACCTGGCGTTCTGCAGCAGGACCCCCAATCTGGGCGTCCTGAAGGCCCCGCTCAACGTGGTGTGCGAACGGGACCGGCTGGCGCTGCACGCGGGCGGCGAGCACGGCTCCTGGCACGGCGCCTCCAGCGCCGGAACGGCCGTCCACGCCGGGCACGGCAGCCACGCCGAGATGCTGGACGCCGAGTTCGCCGCCCGCAACGCCGAACTGGCGGGCGCCATCCTGGCCGGAGGCACCGCCGATGGCCGGGCCTGAGCGCGGGCCGGACTGGTCGAGCCGGGAGCGGGCCCCCGGCGGCCCGCCCCGGGTCATCGTGATCGGCGCGGGCATCGGCGGGCTCTCCACCGGCTGCTACGCGCAGATGAGCGGGCTGGAGACCCGGATCTTCGAGAAGCACGTGCTGCCGGGCGGCTGCTGCACCGCGTGGTCCCGGCACGGCTACCTGTTCGACTACTGCATCGACTGGCTGATCGGCACCGCCGAGGGCACCGGGGCGAACCAGGTGTGGCGCGAACTCGGCGCCCTCGACGGCAAGTCGATCACCCGTTTCGACGTCTTCAACCGCGTCGTCGACGAACACGGCCGCGCCGTCACCTTCTACGGGGACCCGGACCGGCTGGAACAGCACCTGCTGGCCACCGCCCCCGGCGACGCCAAGCCGATCCGCGCCTTCTGCCGGGACCTGCGCCGCTTCGCCGCCATCGACCTGCCCTGGGACCTCACCCCGCCGCCGCTGCGCGGCCCGGCCGAGCGGCTGCGCACCCTGCGCACCGTGCTGCCCGCGTTCCGGCTCTTCTGGCGGACCGCGACGACCCCGATGAGCGGCTTCGCCGAGCGCTTCCAGGACCCTCTGCTGCGGCGGGCGCTGCCCAACATGTTCCTCCAGGAGCCGGCCGGCTTCCCGCTGCTGCCGTACCTGTACACCCTGGCCGCCGCGCACAACGGCAACACTGGCTTCCCGCAGGGCGGTTCGCTCGGGCTGGCCCGCTCGGTGGAGGAGCGCTACACCTCGCTCGGCGGGGTGGTCGGCTACCGCTGCCGGGTGGAGCGGATCCTGGTCGAGGGGGACCGCGCCGTAGGCGTCCAACTCCGGGACGGCTCCCGGCACTTCGCCGACCACGTGGTGGCCGCCTGCGACGGGCCGACGGTGCTCGACCGGCTGCTCGAAGGCCGCTGGTCCAGCCCCGCCACCGACCGGCTGTACGGCGAGCTGCTGGACAAACCCGGCAACCTGTACCCGGCCGTGGTCTCGGCCTTCGTCGGCGTGGACGGCCCGCTGCCCGAGGGCGAACCGCACAGCACCACCTACCTGCTGTCGCCCGAGCAGGGCACCCGGCTGCCCGGCTCGCTCCAGCACAGCCTGGTCGTCCAACTGCGCTCGGACTACGCGGAGGGCTTCGCGCCGCCCGGCAAGTCGGTGCTGCACTGCACCTACTTCAGCGACTACCGCTCCTGGAAGGACCTGCGGGTCCGCGACCGCCGCGCCTACCGGGCGCGCAAGCAGGAAGTCGCCGAGTTCGTCCGGGAGTTCCTGGAACGGACGTACCCGGGGCTGGGTCGCCGGATCGAAGTCGTGGACGTCGCCTCCCCGGTGACCACCGAACGGTTCACCGGCAACACCTACGGCAGCATCCTCGCCTGGCAGGCCTTCTCCGAGGCCGAGGACGCCGCCAACCGGCTGGTCAACCGGGACCGGATGCGGCTGCCCGGTCTGCGCGGCTTCTCGATGGCCGGGCAGTGGGCCGGCCTCGGCGGTCTGATCCGCGCCGCCACCAGCGGCCGGTACTCCGCGCAGTACCTCTGCCGGGAGCTCGGCCGGCCGTTCCGGGCCTGGCCCA
Source organism: Kitasatospora sp. NPDC087271 (assembly GCF_044744605.1). Taxonomy (NCBI): domain Bacteria; kingdom Bacillati; phylum Actinomycetota; class Actinomycetes; order Kitasatosporales; family Streptomycetaceae; genus Kitasatospora; species Kitasatospora sp. NPDC087271. Next base: position 197,427 of record NZ_JBIUYQ010000005.1, on the reverse strand, counting down.
GTGACAACCAGGAACCTTGGCATGCGGGCAAGTTGGGCAAACTGCCGCAACTCGACCGGGCCACCGTGGGAGTGCCGGAATGACCGGAATGAGCACCAGCAGGCAGACCATGGTGATCGTCGGGGGCGGGCTGGGCGGCCTGTCGACCGGCTGCTACGCACAGATGAACGGCTACCGCACCACCGTCCTGGAGATGCACGAACTCCCCGGCGGCTGCTGCACGGCCTGGGACCGCGGCGAGTTCACCTTCGACTGCTGCGTGAGCTGGCTGCTCGGCAGCGGCCCCGGCAACGAGATGCACCAGATCTGGCTCGAACTCGGCGCGTTGCAGGGCAAGGTGATGCGCAACTTCGACGTCTTCAACGTGGTGCGCACCCGGGACGGGCGCGCCGTCTACTTCTACTCCGACCCCGACCGCCTGGAAGCGCACCTGCTCGACCTCGCCCCGGAGGACGCCCGGCGGATCCGGCAGTTCTGCGAAGGACTGCGCAAGTTCCGCCGCGCCCTGGTCCGTTACCCCTTCCTCAAGCCGGTCGGACTGATGGGCCGGGCCGAGCGCTGGCGGATGCTCGCCTCGTTCCTGCCGTACTTCAACGTCATCCGGCGCTCGATCACGGTGCTGATGAGCGACTACTCGGCGCGCTTCCGGAGCCCGCTGCTGCGCGAGGCGTTCAACTTCGTGCTCTACGAGAAGCACCCCAACTTCCCGGTGCTGCCCACCTACTTCCAACTCGCCTCGCACGCAGGGCAGTCGGCCGGGGTGCCGGAGGGCGGTTCGCTCGGGCTGGCCCGCTCGATCGAGCAGCGCTACCGGCGGCTCGGCGGTGAGATCAGCTACAACACCAAGGTGGCCGAGATCCTGGTCGAGCAGGACCGGGCCGTCGGGGTGCGGCTGAGCGACGGCCGGGAGATCCGGGCGGACATCGTGGTCGCCGCCTGCGACGGACGCACCACCATGCTGGACCTGCTCAAGGGCCGCTACCTGAACGACACCTACCGCCGGTTGTACACCCGGACCATCACCGAGCCCGGCATGGTCTTCCCCGGCTACCTCACCGTCTTCCTCGGCCTGCGCCGCCCCTTCCCGGCCGGGGACCCGTGCACCACCTACCTGCTGGAGGACGAGGTCGCCGACCGGCTCACCGGCATCCGCCACCCCAGCATCAACGTCCAGTTCCGCAGCCGCCACTACCCCGAGCTGTCGCCCGCCGCGACGACCGTCGTCTACGCCAGCTACTTCTGCGACATCGCCCCCTGGCGGGAGTTGAGCACCGGCCCGGAGCAGGCGCCACGGTTGCGGCGGGGCGAGGAACTGCACACCCTGCCGGTGGGGCGCGGGCGCGAGTACCAGCGCGAGAAGCGCCGGGTGCGGGACGCCATCGTGGAGTTCCTGGACGGGCACCACCCCGGTCTGAGGGACGCCGTCGCCGTCAAGGACGTGTCCACCCCGCTCACCCAGGTCCGCTACACCGGCAACTACGACGGCACGGTGCTCGGCTGGCAGCCGTTCGTGGAGAGCGGCGAGACCCTGGAGGACGAGATCAAGCGCAACGGGCCCGGGCTGCCCGGCCTGGCGAACTTCTACCTCTCCGGCGTGTGGGCGACCACGGGGGGACTGATCCGGGCGGCCGCCGCCGGCCGGCACGTCGTCCAGTTCATCTGCCGCGACGACGGTCGGCCGTTCACCGCCGCCGTGGACGACAGCGCGCCGCCGCCCACCCTGGTCATCGAACCGGTCGGGCCCGCCGACCGGCGGTTTGGAGTCACCTCATGAGGGTCGAGAAGTGGGTCGTCCGCGAGCACGTGGACGGCGTGCCGGACGTCGAGCGGATGTACCGGAAGGTGGTCGAGGAGGTGGACGTCCGCCTCGCCGCGGACGAGATGCTGCTGCGGACCAGGTACGTCTCGGTCGACCCGTACCTCCAGGGGATCGCCCTGGACACCCCGATCGGCGACCACATGGGCGCGGACTCCATCATGGAGGTGGTGGAGGCCGGGCCGGACGCCGCCTTCGCCGTCGGCGACCTCGTGCAGGGCTTCGGCGGCTGGCGCACCCACGTGATCAGCAACGGCGCCCCGGCGTTCTGGCAGACCGGCACCTTCCCGATGGTCTTCCCCGCCTACCGGCGGCTGGACCGGAGCGACTACGACGACGCCCTGCCGATCTCCACCGCCCTCGGTGTCCTCGGTGGCCCGGGGATGACCGCCTGGGGCACGGTCGAGAAGTTCCTGGAGGTCCGGCCGGGGGACACCGTGCTGGTCAGCGGGGCGTCCGGGGCGGTCGGCTCGGTGGTCGGACAGCTGGCCCGGCACCGGGGGGCCCGGGTCATCGGCACCACGGCCACCCCGGCCAAGGCCGCCCGGCTGCGTGAGCTGGGCTTCGACGCGGTCCTGCTCTACCGCGACGGCGACGACCCCGAACGGCTGCGGGAGGAACTCGCCAAGCTCGCCCCGGCCGGCATCGACCGCTACTTCGACAGCCTCGGCGGAGCGCTCACCGACGCGGTCTTCTCCCTGCTCGCCGTGGACAGCCGGGTCGCGGTCTGCTGGCAGTGGGGCAGCCAGGTCGGCGGCGACTGGGCGGGCCCGCGGCTGCTGCCGATGATCATGTTCCCGCGCACCACCATCCGCGGCATCTTCTCGCTGGAGTGGTTCACCGAGGAGAACTGGTCGGCGCTGCGGCAGGAGCTGGGCGCCCTGGTCCGCAGGGGGGACCTCGGCTACCAGCAGACCGTCCACCGGGGCTTCGACAACATCCCGGCCGCCTACCGCAGCCTGTACGTGGACCGCTCCGCGAGCCGGGGCAAGGTGCTCGTCGAACTCTGAGCCGGGCGGTCGGCGGGGCCCGGCCGGGGCGGGCGGTTCGTGTGCCCGCCCCGGCCGGGCACAGGTCAGTTCAGGGTGAACCAGGTGGAGCGGGACTTCTTCCACTCCGGCTGGGCGAGGTCCTTGGCGGCGGTGCCGTCGCCGTACAGGTCGGCGGAGCCGTCGTCGGTGATCAGCTGGGCCCGGGCGCCGGGGGCGTCCAGGTTCGGCACGTCCGGGACGGCCTCCCAGGCGCCGGCGTCGCTGGTCGGCAGGTCGACCAGCTTGACCGGCTGGGAGCCCGGCTGCCCGTTCCAGCGGTAGAGGGCGTACGGGGCGGAGTTGTCCTCGGCGGACCAGGAGCCGGCCACGATCAGGTACTGGCCGAGGTCGTTGCGGCGCAGGTCGCGGATGGAGAGCCCGCCGAGGTCCAGCTCGACCGGCTCGCCGAAGGTCGCGTGCGAGGCCGAACCGGACAGCAGCGACGGGAGGTTGGTGACCGGGACGAGCAGCGCGCGGCCGCCGGTGACCGCCGGGGTCAGCGGCGCGCGGAAGCCGATGTACGCGGTGGTGGTGCTGCCCGGGGCGAACTCCAGCCCCTCGACGTTGAATCCGTCGATCTGCTTGGGCGCCTGCCCGTCCGCCGCGCCCGCCGCGAAGCCGTAGCGGTCGCCGTGGGCGCCGTCCCAGGCGATCAGGTCGTCGCGCAGGCCGTGGTACGAACCGGCCAGCGAGAGCTGGGTGTCGGCGCCCGAGCCGGTGACCTTCGTGGTGAACACGGTGTGCCGGTCCGGCTTGACCTTGCCGTCCTTGTTGTTGCCGAGCGAGCCCGTCCAGTAGATCGTGTCGCCGACCCGGGCCGCGGCCTCGATGTCGATCTCCTTGGAGACGCCGAGCGCGGAGCTGAAGTCCCAGGTGCGGACCGGCGCGCCGGAGGCGTTGCGGTCGTACAGCCGCAGCACGTTGGACTCGTCGTCGCCGACCAGGATGTAGCCGCCGCCCGCGTCCACCGCGGCGGAGGCGTCGCTGGAACCGGTCAGGTAGCGGCTGGCGGCCGGGAACCGGACGGCGGGGGAGGCCGCGTAGTGCAGGGTGCGGGTCGCGGTCTTGCCGCCCAGGCCGGTCACCTTGATGGTGAGGTCGGTGTAGCCGACGCCCTGCGCGGCGACCGCCAGGGTGCGGGTGCCGCCGGTGCCCGTCACCGCCACGTCGCCGGTCCGCGCGACGGCACTGCGGGTGCTCGCCGAGGCGGCGACGGTCAGCGCCGAGGCCGCGGCCCCGCTCTGCGCCACCGCCACGGACACCGTCGGATCGCCGGTGGCGCCGACCGCGCCGGACAGGTAGCCGGCCGAGAAGGTGATCGTCGGAGTGCCGTACGAGGCCGCGGCGGCCGGGACCACCGGCAGGGCGAGCACGGGCACCGCCGCGACGGCGACGGCCAGCGGGAGCAGACGGCGGGGGGAACGGGACACGGTGACAGCCCTTCGACGCACGGAGAGGAGCGGGGGCGGTGCGGATCCGGACCAGCCTGGGCGGCCGCGGCGAACGCCAACCCTACGCCGGAGAACCGGACGGCGAACAGCAGGCCTCCAACGCCGGGCGTGAGTCGGGGGAGCCCCGTTAGCCGCGGATTCCGGCCGCGTGCAGCCGGCGGCGGACCTCCTCCCACTCCGGGGTGACCGGCGCGGTCGACCGCGCGCCGACGCCCCGGTCCTTGAAACCGCTGGACGTCGACACGCACACCACCGACCCCTCGGCCTCCCCGAGGCCCTCGACGCCGCCGAGGCTGCGCAGCCCGGCGAGCCCGGCCGCCGCGGACAGCTCCGTCCAGAGCCCGGAGCGGGCCAGTTCGGCCTGGGCGGCCGCGAGTTGGCCGTCGTCCAGGGTCAGCACCCGGCCGCCGCTCTCGCGGACCGCGACCACGCCCCGGTAGCCGCAGACCGGGGAGGCGATCGAGTACGCCTCGCTCGGCCCCACCGTCACCCGGGCCGCCGGCAGGCCCTGGCGGACGGCCAGGGCGAGCGGCGCGCCGGACGCGGACTCGCAGGCGACGATGCGCGGCACCCGGTCGGCCAGGCCGAGCCGGTGCAGTTCGCTGAAGCCCTTCCAGACGCCGAAGAGCAGCTCCCCGTAGCCGGTGGGCACGAACACCGAGGCGGGCACGCCGATGTCCCGGAAGATCTCGTACGCGACGGTCTTGTAGCCCTCGGGGCCGTACGCGTGGCCGGTGTGGGTGGTGGTGAGGTTGCTGACCGGGTGCAGGCCCAGCCGGTCCACGACCTGCCGCAGCAGTGGCCAGCGGGCCTCCCACGGCACCGGCAGCACGACGGCGCCGTAGGCGTTGAGGAACGCGTCGACGGCCGGCGGCAGGTCGGGCCCGGTGATCACCACGCAGCGCAGCCCGGCCCGGGCGGCGTAGGCGGCGGCGGACGCGCCGTGGTTGCCGGAGGAGGCCACCGCGATCCCGGGCGCGCCGACGCCCACGGCGGCGCTGGTGGTGCAGCGGTTCAGCCGGTCCTTGTGGCTCCAGGTCGGGTTGCGGGCCTCGTCCTTGACGTACACCCCGGGTTCGAGCTCGACCAGCGGCGTGCCACCCTCGCCCAGGCCCGGCGCGAGCAGCGGCGGCAGCAGGGGGGCCCACCGCTCCAGCCCGCCGCGCGGCGCCCCGGCGTCCGCGCCCGGGGCGAACAGGGCGGCCGCGTCGGCCTCGCGGTAGGCGTAGTCGACCTCGACGGGGTAGGAGACGTCCTCGGTGCCGGTGCGGGGACAGCCCGCGGTGAGCGGGGGCCACAACGGGTAGTCGAGGGTGGGATCGCCGAGGGAGCGCTGGCCGGTTGCGAGGGAGCCGTCTGTCGCCATGTCAGGAGCCTAACCGGGCCTGCGCCGCCCGGTCCGGCGGATTCCGGGGCCCGGTGGGCCGCTCCTGGCTCCTGCGGCCGCTACTGGGCCTGTCGGACGGCCGAGACGTCGAACTCCAGGACGACCTTGTCGCCGACCAGGACGCCGCCGCCCTCCAGGGCCGCGTTCCAGGTCACCCCGAAGTCCTTGCGGCTGATCGTCACCGAACCCTCCAGGCCCACCCGCAGGTTGCCGTAGGGGTCGACGGCGTTGCCCGTGTACTCGACGTCGATGGTGACCGGGCGGGTGACGTCCTTGACGGTGAGGTCGCCCGTCACCCGGAACTCGCCGTCCCCGCGCGGCTCGACCGCCGTCGTGGCGAAGGCGATGGTCGGGAAGTTCGGCACGTCCAGGAAGTCGTTGGTGCGCAGGTGCTGGTCGCGCTGCTCGACGCCGGTGTCGATGCTCTCCGTCCGGATCGTCACCCGGGCGGTGGAACGGCCCGGGTCGGCGCCGTCCAGGTGGGCGCTGCCCTCGAAGGCGGTGAAGGAGCCGCGGACCTTGGTCACCATGGCGTGGCGCGCCACGAAGCCGATCCGGGTGTGGGCGGGGTCGAGGACGTAGTCCCCGGTGAGCTCGGACAGGGAGACGGTCATGGTCGGCTTACCTCCTGGGCGGGTGTGGGGCCTCTCCGGGGAATCGCGGGGGTCCTAGGGGGCCGCTGACGCCTGGGTCGGCCCCGGACCACGCTAGGTGCTGCGCCCCGTCCCCGCCCGTCGGGCCCGGGCCGCTGTCTTCCACGCGGGTGCCCCCGCCCGGGTGGACGGGGGCACCCGCGGCCGTTTCAGGGCACGGGCTCAGCGGTGGCTCGGGAACTGCACCACCTGCTGGTAGGTCGGACGGTTCTGCCAGGTGGTCTTGTCGTCCGTGACACCGCCGAGCGGGCGCTGGATGATCGTGTCGGCGCACCACTGGTCGCCGGCGGAGCAGTCCGCGTCGCCCGGGTAGACCTGGGCCGGGGTCTGTGCGGCCGCCCGCTTCAGGGTGTCCAGCAGCACGCCCCGGCAGGCCGCCAGATCGCCCCCGCCGCAGTACGGGCGGGCCAGCGGGCCGGCCACCTGGTCTCCCAGGACGGACCGCAGGTCCTTGTCCAGGTAGCTCCACCAGCCGTACTGGAAGGCCGAACCCTTGTGCGGGATCGCCTCGTTGGCGCTCACCGGGCCGCCGCTGCCGGGACCGGTCTGGCCGCCGGAGGGCGACTCGTTGATCTGCAGGGCGCCGGTCAGGGCCGTGAACAGCTGGTCCCCGAGGCCGGGCCGCATGACGCCCTCCGCGACCAGCGGCCACCAGGCGTCCAGGACGCGGATCGCGGCGGCGTCCGCGTAGCCGTGGCTGCCGGGCGACGTCTCCTTCCGCTGGGCGCCGCCCGCCAGCCAGGCCTCCAACTGCTGGAGCGCGGTGGCGGCGGCCGGATCGGTGACGGGGGCGCTGCGCAGCACCCGGATCAGGTCCGGCAGGACGTCCTCGGCGCGCAGGTCGGCCAGGGCGGCGCTCGCCATGGCCTGGGTGAGCGAGACCCGGCTCGCCTTGCCGCCGTTGCGCAGCAGCGCCTTGACCCGGTCGTCGAGCAGGTTGACGCGGTGCACCGAGCCGTTGCCGAACCCGGCCGAGGTGAAGCCGTCGGCCTGCTTGTTGTTCCAGGAGATGTAGTAGTCCTGGTTGACGGACTGCGGGTGCTCGGCCGCCGGGGTGTACCGGGCGGTGTTGGTCGCGGGGTCGAAGTCGGCCCACTCGTACGCCGGTTCGGCGCGCAGCGGCAGGCCGGCGTCGACCCCGGGGGCGCGCACCGGGTTGCTGCCGGAGTTGTAGTACGCGATGTCGCGGGAGTCGGCGTAGAACCAGTTGAAGGTGTAGTTGATGTCCTGCGCCGCCTGCTGGAAGCTCGCCGCGTCGTGCACCGCGCCCGGGTCGTTGAGCTCCTGGAAACCGATGATGGAGTCCGCCTCGTGCCGGTAGGTGGAGCGCAGCGAGGTGAAGGCCACGGGGGCGCCGCCGACCGTGCCGCGGGCGGTCACCAGGCCGTACCTGCTGCGGTACATGACCAGGGTGTAGGAGCCGGCGGCGGTGGAGTCGGCGGTGGTCGGGTTCCAGGTGTTCTTGCGTTCCAGCCGGTCGAAGGGGACGCACTGGCCGTGCCAGAGGTAGGAGTCGGCGGCGGTGGTGGCCGGGGAGCCGTCGGTGGTGCAGAGCGGGACGGCGTAGGTGTCGGTGATGTCCTGCCCGGCGGAGGTGGCGCTCCAGGCGTAGTCCTGGCCGCGGCCGAGCTGCACGTAGAAGCTCAGGCCGGCGAAGGCCGCGCCGCGCGCGCTGATGCCGGGGCCCTGGATCTCCTCCAGCATCAGCAGCTGCGGGGCGAAGTAGCCGGTCTGCGGGCCGAACACGGCGACCGGGTGGCCGTCGTCGGTGTGGGCGCCGGAGACCAGCAGGGCGTTGGACATGCCGTGCTTGGCGGTGAGCAGGTTGCCGGGCAGCACGCCCGGGGCGGCCGTCCTCGCGGCGCCGGCGCCCGTGCCGGTGGCATCGTAGATCATCCGCTCGGGCACCACCGAGCCGGGGTCGGGCAGTGCCTCGCCCTGCGGGGCGTCGGGGACGGGGGCGTAGGGGAAGCGCTGGCCGTCGTGCAGGGTCTGGACGGCCTCCGGGTCGTCGGCCTCGCGCAGCGACTTCCAGACCGCGTCCCCGGCGTCCTTGCCGTAGCGGGCCTCGGCGGCCGACTTGACCTGGGCGGAGGCGAGTTCACCGCCGCCGCCGGAGCCGAACAGGGCGCCGACCACGGAGGCCAGGGCGACCAGGTCGGTCAGCTTGAACGGCTCGATCGACCCGGCGTTGGTGATCGGGTCGATGTGCCCGGTCAGGTCGTACTCGCCGGGGAAGGTGCGGGCGTTGTAGGACTCCTTGGCATACTGGTTGATGCCGTCGAGGTAGGCGTTCGCGTCGGTGAGGGCCTGGGCGGCCCGGCCGCCGCGGGCCGCCAGGGCGTCGATCTGCTGTTGCAGTTCCGCCTCGGTGTACGGCGCGGCCTGCCAGAAGCTCTGCTCCAGCTGGCGGTTGGCGGCGGCGCCGCCGGCGAAGCCGGACAGCTGGCCGCGGCCCACGTGCCGGAACAGGTCCATCACCCACAGCCGGTCCTGGGCGGCGGCGTAGCCCGCGCCGTACTCGGTGCCGTAGCGGGTGGTGCCGGTGATGTGCGGGACGCCGGTGGCCTTGTCGCGGACGATGGTGACGTCGGCGCGCGGGCTGATGGTGCTGGCCACCTGGTCGGCGGGGACACCGAAGGAGGCGTCGTTGAAGAAGTCGCGCAGCTTGGCCTCGGTCAGGCCCGGGTAGCCGGAGGCGAGGGCGGCGTACGGGCCGAGCTGGTCGTCGGTGTGGGCGGGGCGGCTGCCGAACATCCGGTTGAGCAGGATCTCGGCGAGCGTGGCGTTGCCGTTCTCGCCGGGCGGCAGGATGTCCCGGCAGTGGCCGCCGCAGTAGTCGGCCGCGGTGGCGGTCGGGGCGGCGGGGGCGGCGGCGGTGGGGGTGGTGGTCAGGGCGGCGGTGACGAGCAGGGCCGACGCGACGGCGGCGGCCGGGAAGCGCAGGGGGTGGGGGCGTAGGCGCAAGGGGAGCTCCTCCGTCGAAGCCACGGGAGCTCGACGGTAGGGGCGTTACTGACCGGTTGGCTAGTGGCGTGCATGCCATTTCCGGTGGGGCGCGGCCGGGTTGGTGATCCGTCTGGCCGTCTACCGCCCGGCGGCGAGGCGGGTGGCGAGGTGGGCGGCGGCGGTGGCGGGGTCGGTGCGGGGGAGGCGGGGGTGGAGGTCGGCGAGGAGGTGGTGGAGGCGCTCGCGGATCGGGCCGGGGGCGGTGGCCACCGAGCCGGTGAGGACCAGGGGTTCGGTGGGGGCGGCGGTGGCGCGGGCGAGGGCGGCCAGGTGGTCGGCGGCGGTGTCGGCGATGGCGCGGGCGGCCGGGTCGCCCTGCGCGGCGAGCCGGGAGACCAGCGGGGCGAGGGTGGCGAGCCGGCGGGGCGGGCCGGCGTAGGCCCAGCGGAGCAGGGCGTCGGGGGAGTCGGCGGCGCAGCGGGCGCGGACGGCGGTGCCGAGCGGGCCGGCCGGGTCGGCGTGGGCGTGGCGCAGGGCCTCGCGGCCGAGCCAGAAGCCGCCGCCCTCGTCGCCGAGCAGCCAGCCGAGCCCGCCGGTGCGCGCGAGCGTGCGGGCACCGGCGAGCCGGACGCAGACCGCGCCCGTGCCCGCGATCAGGACGGTGCCGTGGCCGTCGGTGACGCCGCCGGAGGCCAGGGCCGGGACGGTGTCGGGGACGAGTCGCACCGGGTGGCGCAGGCCGAGGGCGGCCCGGCAGCGCTCGGCGAACGCGTCCGGGTCCGGTAGGGAGCGGTACCCGGCGAGGCCGATCAGGCAGGCGGCGATGCGGCCCGGGGCGCGGGCGTCGAGGGCGGCCGTGACGGCCGCCGCCAGCCGGTCGAGCGCCGGCTCCGGGCCCTCTCCGGCGGGGTTGGCGCCGGGGCTCTCGCCGCGGCCCCGGACGGCGCCCGCGGCGTCCAGGAGGACGGCGCGGGTGCGGCTGCCGCCGGCGTCGACGCCGAGGTGGAGGGTGGTCATCGGGCGGCTCCGGTGCGGGCTCGGCGGGTGGCCGGGGTGGTGGTGAGCGGTATCAGGTCGGCGGCCGGCGGGGCGCCGCGGACCTGCCCGAGCGGCTGCCGCCGGCCCTCGGGGCTCCGGAGGGGGCGCCCGTGGGCCGACCGGTCCTCAGCGTAGAGGGATCGCGGCGGAAGGGTGGGCGGTCGTCGCCGTCACGGCCGCGTGCGCGGCCGTGACCAGTGCGGGGAGGTGCTGCTCCTCGGTGAGCCAGGCCAGGTGCCCGTCGGGCCGGACCAGGGCGGCGGTGACGCCGCGCCAGGCGGGCCGCGACGCGGCGAGCGGCGCGCTGTGCACCGTCACGCCCGGGCTGGTGGCGTGGGCGAGGGCGGCGAACTCGGCGCCGGCCCGGTCGGTGAGGTCGAGCAGGACGTGGCGGCCCGGGCGCAGCAGCGTGAACAGGCCGGTGCCGTCCGCGGGCCCGGCGAGCCTCAGGTCGGGCGCCCGGGAGCCGGTCAGCGGGTGCGCCCCGTCGGCGGGGTCGGCCGGGTAGGCGGTCGCGAGGCCGGCCGCGCGGCCGGCCAGTTCGTCCGAGAACTCGTCGACGCCGGTGATGAGTTCGGCGAGCAGGCCGCGCAGGGCCAGTGTCGTCCGCGAGTGGTCGGTCATCAGCCCGGACTGGGCGTGGGTGGAGCGCAGCAGCTCCACGCCGACCGGGTGGCGCTCGGCGTGGTAGCTGTCGAGCAGGCCGTCGGGGGCGGCGCCGGTGATGGTGCGGGCGAGTTTCCAGCCGAGGTTGGCGGCGTCCTGCATGCCGACGTTGAGTCCGGGCCCGCCGGCCGGGAAGTGCGAGTGCGCGGCGTCGCCCGCCACCAGGACCCGCCCGTGCCGGTACCGGTCGGCCTGGCGGGAGGCGTTGCCGAAGGTGGAGATCCAGCCGGCCTCGCGCATCCCGAAGTCCGTCCCGGTGATCCCGCGGACCTTGGCGCGCAGCTGCTCGAAGGTCAGCGGGCCGGGCTTGGTGTGGACGGTCGCCGTGTCGTTGCCGACCACCCGGTGCACCCCGCCGGGCAGCGGGAAGACCATCACGGTGCCCTGCTCGTTGGAGACGGAGCGCCAGCGCGGTGGCGCGTCGAGCACGGCGTCCGCCATCCAGGCCCAGGCGGTGGCCGGGGTGCCGGGGAAGCCGATGCCCGCCGCCTCGCGCACGGTGCTGCGGGTGCCGTCGCAGCCGACCAGGTAGGCGGTGCGCAGCCGGTGGGGGCCGTCCGGGCCGTGGACGTGGACGGTGACCGCGTCGTCGCCTTGGTCCAGTCCGGTGACGCGGTGTCCGCGCAGCAGCCGGGCGCCGGTCGAGCGGAGGTGTTCGGCCAGCAGTGCCTCGGTGCGCACCTGGGGGAGTGCGAGCGTGAACGGGTACGGCGTGTCCAGCCGGCTGAAGTCCAACCGGGGCGGCAGTGCGGCGAAGTGCCCGCCGGGGATCCGGACGCCCTCGGCGAGGAAGGGCTCCACCAGGCCGCGGCAGGCCAGCAGTTCCAGGGTGCGCGGGTGCACGGTGGTGGCCCGCGAGTGCGGGTCGGGTTCGGTGCGGCTCTCCAGCACGGTGACCTCGATGCCCTGCAGCCGGAGTTCGGCGGCGAGCCAGAGCCCGACCGGGCCCCCGCCGGCGATGACGACCTGTTCCATGACTCATCCCTCTCTTGGTCAGTGACCAATGACTTGACTCCAGTAGACTAGGTCAGTGACCAAGAAGCAAGCCCCGGACGCCCCCCGGACCCGACTCGACTCCGACACGGTGGTCCGCGCCGCCCTCGACCTGCTGGACGACAAGGGCGCCGCCGCCGTCTCTGTGCGCGGCGTCGCCGAACGGCTCGGCGTCCGGATGAACACCGTGCTCTGGCACGCCAAGACCAAGGGCCGCCTGCTGGAACTCATGGCGGACGCGATCGTCGGTGAGATCCCGCTCGACGACCTGCCCGCGCCCTGGTGCGAACGGGCCCGCGAGCTCGCCCACCGCTACCGCCGGTGCCTGCTGGCCCACCGTGACGGCGCGGTCATCGTCGCCGGCACCTACGCCGCCGAGCCCGGCACCCTGCGCTTCACCGACGCCATGATCGCCGCGCTCCTCGACGGCGGACTGGACGAGCGCCACGCGTCCTGGGTGTTCTGGACCATCCAGTACCTGACCCTCGGCCTGGCCCAGGAGGAGCAGGCCCTGGCCGCCCAGGACGGCGTGCACACCCTCGGCCCGGCCCTCGCCGGCGGCGACTACCCGGCGCTCGCCCGGGTCGCCCCGCACCTGGAGGACGCCGCCTTCACCGAGCGCTTCGAGTTCGGCCTCTCCCGGATCCTCTCCCCGTCCGGCCCCACCGCCCCCTGAATTCCCGGCAGCCACCCCTCGTTGCCCCGGCCGCTCCACACGCCCCCCCTCGGGACCGCCTTTACCGGTGCTCGGCGAGCGGCGGGTGGGGCGGCCGATCGGCCCTGTGGCGGCAGGTATTCCACCGACCGGCGGCGATTTTCGGCCCTCCTCCCGCACCGGGCGATCCCGGCCGCGCCGCCCCGCCGGATGGGCCCCCGCCGTTCCCCGGCCCGGGAACCCGCTGGGCAGGCGCGAGATCACCGTTTGTGAGGCTTGCCTAACCTGCTCCCCGCCGCGACCGGAGGGCGCTGTCCGCTTCGGGGTGTTGGCCGGATCGGGCGGCACGCGGACTTCTTGACAGGCGGGAGCCCGTACGCCGAAGCTCATCGCAGTTGGCGAATTTCTCACCGAACTCCCGCTCCGCTTCGGCCTCTTCACGAGGCGTTTTTCTCAGCAGTGGCTTCGTCATGAGGGAAAGTGAGATCCGCTTGACGTTCGTGACCGCGGGAACCCGTGCGGAACCGGCCCGCCCGGTGAAAGCGAGACACCGGGACAGTGGCGTTCCGGACCACGGGCGGATGTACGGGCGGGCCGATGTCGAATTCCACACCACAGTGCGGGAATTCGGGTTTCCCGACCGCGCCGTCCCGGCGCGCCCCGTCCCGGCGTGCCCCGCGCACGTGACCGCACCTCCTCCGGCGACGGCCTGATCCGGAGGGCCCCGCCCGGTGCGGACGACCGCGCCGGGCCGCCCGCCCCTGCCCGTCCGGGACCTACCCGTCCGGCCCCGACCCGTCGCCGCCGTACCACCACCGCCGCACCACCGCCTCCGTACCACCGTGTCCGTACCACCGCACGGAAGGAACAGCCATGTCGCAGAACACCTGGGACAAGGAACCGCGCCCCGCCAGGCTGGAGGAACGCCTGGACGACGGCGTGGTCCGATGTCATCTCAGCCCCCGGAACTGCCGGATCCGCCCCGGCCAGCACGGATTCTGCATGGTCCGGGCCAACCGGGACGGCCGCCTGGTGACCCTGAACTACGGGCGCTCGGTCCACGCCACCGAGGAGACCATCGAGACCGAGGCGGTGTTCCACTACGCGCCCGGCGCCCGGATCCTCTCGATGGGGAACGTCGGCTGCATGCTCAACTGCGACTACTGCCACAACTGGAAGACGTCGCAGGCGCGCCACGTGGAGGACAAGGACGTCTACCACTACACGCCCGAGGAGGTCGTGGACATCGCCGTCCGGCACGGCGTGAAGGTGATCTCCTGGACCTACAACGACCCGGTGGTGTGGCACGAGTTCGTGGTGGAGACGGCCGCCCTCGCCAAGGCGGCGGGAATCGTCAACCTCTACAAGTCCGCGTTCTTCATCAGCGGCGAGGCGATCGAGGAACTGATCCCGGTGATCGACATCTTCTCGGTGTCGATCAAGTCCCTGGACCCGAAGTACTACCGGAAGATCACCAAGGGCTGGCTGGAGCCGGTCCTGGAGGGCACCGAGCAGGTGTTCCGGGCCGGGAAGCACGTCGAGGTCTCCACGCTGATGGTCACCGACCTCAGCGACGACGAGGCGACCGCCCGGGACATGGCGAGGTTCGTCGGCGAGCGGCTCAGCCCGGACGTGCCCACGCACTTCGTGCGCTTCCACCCGGACTACAAGATGACCAACACCATCCGCACCCCCGTCGACCGGCTGGAACGGGCCCGCAAGGTCGCCATGGACATGGGGCTCAACCACGTCTACCTGGGGAACGTGTACGACACGGAGTCGACCAACACCTGGTGCCACCGGTGCGGGCAGCTCCAGATCACCCGCTACGGCCTGAACGCCGACCTGGTCGGCCTGGACGCGGCCGGCGCCTGCGCCGGCTGCGGGGCCCGCTCGCCGATCGTCCTGCTGCCCGACGCCCGCCCGCGCGCCCGGGTGCCGGAACTCCCCGCCGCCGAGGGCCTGGACCTGGCCCGCTTCGACTGGCACGGCGACGTCCGCGCCCTGCACGTCCAGGTGCGCAACACCTCCGCCGCGCCGGTGCGGGCCTACCACCGCCGCTACGGCGACCCGGCCGCGGACCAGGGCTGGCAGGTCATCGACCTGGCCCCGCAGGAGAGCTTCCGGTACATCGCGGCCAAGAGCACGGCGGGCGAGGTCGGCGTCCAGGTGGCCGTACCGCCGCAGTGCACCTCCAGCCTCCACCAGGTCTTCGACCGCGCGCACTTCCCGACCGTGGAGGCCTCCGCCGGAACGCTGAACGAGGACGTCTCGCCGCTGCCGCTCTTCCAGCCCCGCGCCAGGTCATGACCGGGCCCGCGAGCGCGACGGAGCAGGCGGGTCCGATGCGGCACGGGACCGACTACCGCGTCCTGCCGTTCAGCGACGACCTGTCGGCCGTCCTCATCACCGGGAGCCACCGGCTGCTGCTCGCCCCGGCGGACACCGCCGAGCGGCTGGCCTCCGGCGTCGACCACCTGCGGCTGGACGAGCGGCGGGCGTGGGAGCGGTTGCAGGCCGGCGCCGCCACCGGCCGGGAGGCCAACCGCATCCGGCTCCGGGAGAGCGCGCTGTCCGACGGCGCCGACTTCGCGGTCAACGTCAACCTGACGAACGTGTGCAACCTCGCCTGCACGTACTGCTTCGCCGAGGGCGGGGACTACGGCCGGATCACCGAGGCGATGGGCGAGCACTCGATCGCCTGGATCTTCGACTTCATCCACCGTTACGCCGCGCCCGGGCAGCGGGTCCGCTTCGAGTTCTTCGGCGGGGAGCCGCTGGCGAACTTCACGGTGATCCGCAAGATCTGCGAACGCGCCCGCGACCTCGCCGGGCGCTCGGGCACCGAGTTCGTCCACCGGATCTCGACCAACCTCACCCTGATGCCCCAGGGCGTCGAGGAACTGTTCCGCGACCACCGGTTCATCGTCTCGGTCTCGATCGACGGCGGCCGCGACGTCCAGGACGCCAACCGCCCGTCCAAGAACGGGAAGGGCTCCTACGACCGGATCATCCGCAACCTGTTCCGGCTGCGCGAGGCGTGCGGCGACGACGTCACCCTGGTGGCCCGGATGACCATCGCGACGGCGCAGCCCAGCCTCACCGAGAGCGTGCTCGACCTGTGGGGGCTCGACCTCTTCGACTACTTCCAGATCTATCCGGGCGTCTACCCGGTGGAGCAGGGCACGACGGTGCCGATCGCCCTCACGCTGGGGGACCGGAAGCTGTCCGAGCCGAAGGGCATCCAGTACATCAACCACTTCCTCCAGCCCGGCATCGTCGAGCAGTTCAAGGACTTCCTGGTCCACTACCCGCGGCTGTTCGCCCCCGACAACCGGTTCAAGGGCGTCCTGGAGTACGAGCGGGCCGTGCAGATGGTCACCGAGGGCGCGGCGGCGCTGGCGTTCTGCTCGGGCGGCCGGACGTACTACACGCACTCCCCGGACGGCAGCGTCAGCCCCTGCCACCGCCTGGTCGGCGACCAGGGCTT
Source organism: Kitasatospora sp. NPDC087271 (assembly GCF_044744605.1). NCBI lineage: Bacteria > Bacillati > Actinomycetota > Actinomycetes > Kitasatosporales > Streptomycetaceae > Kitasatospora > Kitasatospora sp. NPDC087271. Next base: position 181,298 of record NZ_JBIUYQ010000005.1, on the reverse strand, counting down.
CGACGTGGGCACCGGGGCCGAGGGCCTCACCCGGGACCACCCCGAGTGGCGGCGCACCGTCGACGAGCACCGGGTGTGCGGGTCCTGCTGGGCCCGCTACCTGTGCGGCGGGGGCTGCCGGCAGGAGAACCACGTGGCCTCGGGCGACGTGAACGTCCTCAACACCGAGTCCTGCCAGTACCAGTTGATGCTCGCGGAGGAGGTCGTCAAGATGCTGGCCCGCTCCGCCGCCGACTACCGCGAGCGGTCGCGGGCGCGCTACGACGACCTCTTCGTCTCGTGCGGGCGCCCGGTGGTCCCCAACGACCGGCCGGACCTCGACGCGGACGCCGACGTCCGTCCGTTCCAGGTCCTCTGCTGACGGCCTCCGCCCCCGGACCCGTCCACCACCACGCCAGGCCGGCCCCGACGAAGGAGCGACAGCAGATGGCCGAGAAGATCATCCGACGGAACATCCACACGTACCCGTTCAAATACCGGCACCACGAGTACGACGAGTACTTCCGCCCCGAGAACGCGGTGCTCTACCTGCACGTCCCGTTCTGCATCACCAAGTGCGGATTCTGCGACTACACCGTCTACATCAACCGGAACGAGCAGCACTTCGCCCAGTACGTCGACGTGCTCGAACGCGAGATCCGTGCCTTCGCCGCCAATCGGGCCTTCCCCGCGTTCCGGGTCGACGCGGTGTATTTCGGCGGCGGTACGCCGGGCATCCTCACCGGCGACCAGACGGCCCGGCTGCTGGACGCCTGCCGGGAATCGTTCGAATTCAACGAGGGCGCGGAGATCGGCCTGGAATTCGACCCCTCGACGGTCGACGAGGCCAAGATCGCGCGCATGCGGGAGGCCGGATTCACCCGGCTCAGCGTCGGCGTCCAGGCCTTCGACGACCGGCTGCTGGAGATCTGCAACCGCTCGCACGACCTCGCCACCGCCGAACGCGCCTTCCGCACCGTCGTCGACGGCGGTTTCACGCACACCAACATCGACCTGATCTTCCCGCTGCCCGGCCAGTCCGTGGACGACTGGAAGCGCAGCGTCGACCGGGCCATCGAACTCGAACCGGCCTGCATCACGGCCTACGGCCTGGAGATCTGGCCCAAGACGGCGTTCCACTCGCTCATCACGTCCGGGAAGATGGCGCTCCCCTCGGCGCAGGACGAGCGCCGGATGTACGAGTACGCCATCGACGCGCTGGAGGCGGCGGGCTTCGCCCGGCGCAGCTCGACCGGGTACTACCACCCCGACCGCTGCGCCGACTACTCGCGCTTCCTGGAGTACTACTGGCGGACCTGGCCGATGATCGGATTCGGCGTCTCGTCGAAGAGCGTGATCCACGACCGGCTGTTCGTCAACGTCAAGCCGCTCAAGAAGTACTACGAGATGGTCGGAAGTGGTCAAATCCCGCTGGATTTCGCCACGTACCTCACCAAGGAACAGGAAATGCGCCGCGTCATGATCCGCGGCCTCAAGATGTGCGAGGTCAACCGGCCGGACTTCCACGACCGGTTCGGCGTCACCATGGAGGCCGTCTTCGGGGCGGAGATCGAGCAGCTCGTCGACAAGGGATGGCTGGAGGAACGGGGCACGGACGTGTATGCGCTGACCAGGCTCGGTCAGTTGTTGTCGACCAATGTGTACGAGCTGTTCTACGCGCCGGAAGATCTCAGTCCCGCCGAAGGGGATGAGGTACGGTTCGGCATATCGGAGCTCGTCGAGTGACCTGATCGGCGGGTGTTGTGACGAGGGGCAGAGCGAATTGTCGCGCACGTGCTCGCACCAGGCCTTCCGCCGGGCCTTGAGCCGGGACTTCCACCGGGGCTTTCGTGGGGACTCCCGTGGGGACTTCCGCCCGGACTTCCACCGGACCGGAATGATCGCGGTGACCTGCGGGGGACCGCGGTGAATATCCTCCCCGCGTGGTTCGCCGGGCTCAGCCTCGGCTTCCTGGTCGCCCTGCCCCTCGGCCCCATCGGCCTGCTGTGCGTGCGCAGCGTCCTGCGCGACGGCTTCCCGACCGGCTGGGCGATCGGCCTGGGCGCGGCCCTGGTGGACATCGCCTACGCCGGCCTGGGCCTCGCCGGGGTCGGCAGGCTGCTGGACGTCCCCGCGCTGCGCACGGCCCTGGGGCTGGCCGGGGCCGCCGTGCTGGTGTACATCGGCGCGCGCTCGCTGCGCTCCGCCTTCCGGGTCCGGGCGGCCACCGAGGACGAGCGGAACCCCGAACTGGTCCGCCCGCTGGCGGCGTTCCGCACGGCGCTGGCGGCCACCGCCTCCAACCCGGCGACGATCGGCTACTGGGCCGCCGCCTTCGCCGCGGCCACGGCGGCGAACGTCACCGGGACGCTGCCCGCCTCGGTGTCCATGCTGGTCGGCGTCGGCTGCGGCACGCTCCTGTGGTTCACCCTGCTGAGCACGGGCGTGCTGGTGTTCCGCCGGCGCTTCAGCGCCCGGCTGCTGAAGGGCGTCGACCTGGTCGCCGGGATCGGGGTCATCCTCTTCGGCGGCTTCCTGGCCTACCAGTCGCTCGCCTGAACCGGCCGCGGTGACGGCGTCGGGCGGCGGCTGACCGAGGCCCTTCGCCGAACTCCCAGCTGTGTGGCGGGAGTTCGGTGGCGGGCCCCGGCTTCCGAACAGCCCGGTGTCCGCGCCGCCGCCCGCCTCCGCGCCCCGGGGACGGCAGCGGGCCGGACGCCCGTCCCCCTGGAGGAACCGATGGCGTCCCACCGTCCCCCTGGCGTCGATCCGAACGGAAAGCCCTGGCGGCTGGGGGAGTTACTGCCCAGGGCGCTGGTGTACCTGGCCGGCTGCGTGGTCTTCTCGACGGGCGCCCACTTCTTCATCCAGTCCGATCTGGGCACCGACCCGCTCGACGTCTTCTCGCTGGGCGTGCTCAAGCACCTGCCGCTCACCATCGGCCTGTGCCAGGCGGCCGTCGCGGTGGTGTGCATCGGCGCGTGGGCGGCGTGGAACCGCAAGCGCCCGGTGGTCTCGCCCTTCGTGACCTTCTTCCTGTGCGGCAGCCTGATCGACCTCTTCCAATGGCTGCGGCCTGCCGCCTGGTTGGGGCTGAGCAGCTACCCGCTGATGCTGCTCGGCGCGCTGCTGTGCGCCTACGCCTCGGCGCTGATCATCATGAGCGGTTTCGGCATCCGGGCCATCGACCTGCTGGCGATCACCATCCGGCACCGCTGGACCTGGCCGTTCTGGTGCGCGAAGGGACTGATCGAAGGGGTGCTACTGCTCTGCGGCTGGCTGCTGGGAGGCCCGGTGGGCATCGGCACGGTGGCCTTCCTGGTCTTCGTGGACCTGCTCATCGAGCCCTTCGTCCGGTTCAACCGGCGCTTCCTCGACATTCCGGACCACGGCTTCGCGGTCGCCCTGGCCGTGCCCTGACCGGCGGCGGTCCGGCCCGCTTCGGCGGCGGTCCGGCCCGCTCCGGCGTCGGCCGGTGGCGGACCGGTTGCCGGAGTACCGTGGGAGGGGTCGAGGCACCGCCGCCGCCGGCGGTTGCCGCAGGTGTCCTCGACCCGTGGCGAGCCCGGCGGCCCGGGCCTTTCGGAGGCGGTGGTGGCCGGTGACCGTCCACGGTGCAGGTGCGGCGGACGTGGTGCGACGTGGTGCGACGCGGGGACCGGAGGCGCCGGTGGCGCGAGAGAGCATGCCCGCGGTCGACGACTCCCGGCAGAGCCCGGTCGGAGCCGTCGGCAAGGTGACGGTGCCCATTCCGGCGGGCGGCCCGGGCGAGGTCCTGGTCGCCCTCCGGGGTGGTTCGGAGGTGTTCGCGGCCTGGTGCTCGGAGCCGGTCGGCCGGGACGTCCGGGTGGTCGTGGTGGACGCGATCTCGGCCCGCTCGGTGATCGTCGAGCTGTTGCCGCCCTAACCGCGGTTTCGGATCCCAGCTGGTCAGGTGGTCGGTCATGTTCTTCTGGCACGTTCCCGCACCCAACGAGGCGATGCTCATCTCCGGGTCCAAGCACCAGGCGCAGGACACCCAGTTCCGCATCGTCACCGGGCACGGCAGCCTCGTCCTGCCGGTCAAGCAGAAGGTCCGCATGCTCTCCCTGGCCCTGCGGGAGGCGGAGATCGCCGAGGACTGCGTGACCCAGCAGGGGATCCGGCTGACCGTGCGCGCGGTCTGCGTGTTCAAGGTCGGGGACGACGCCGTGTCGATCGCCAACGCGGCCCGCCGCTTCCTCTCGGAACAGGACCAGATGGAGGAGCTCGTCGGCCGGATCTTCGCCGGTCACCTGCGCTCGATCATCGGCGGGCTGACCGTCGAGCAGATCATCCGGGAGCGCAGCCGGGTCGCCCAGGAGGTGATGGCGGGCAGCCACGGCGAGATGGAGAAGCTCGGCATCGTGGTCGACGCGCTGCAGATCCAGGAGATCGAGGACTCGACCGGGTACATCGACAACCTGGCCGCGCCGCACGCGGCGGCGGTCGCCAGCCAGGCCCGGATCGCCCAGGCCAAGGCGGACCAGGAGGCCACCGAGCGGGAGCAGCAGGCGGCCGCACTGAAGGCCGAGTACGAGCGGAACACCGCGATCAAACGGGCCGGGTTCCTCGCCGAGACCGAGCAGTCCAGGGCCCGGGCCGCCCAGGCCGGGCCGCTCGCCGAGGCCCGGGCCTCCCAGGACGTCATCGAGGAGCAGACCTCGCTCGCCCAGCGCCGGGCCGCGCTGGCCGCCCAGCAACTGGAGGCCGAGGTGCGGCGCCCGGCGGACGCCGAGGCCTACCGGCAGCGGACACTGGCCGAGGCCGCGCGCGACCGGGTGAAGTTCGAGGCGGACGGCAGCGCCTACAGCGAGCGGGCGCTCGCCCAGGCGCAGGCGGACGCCAACACCGCCCGGGCCGACTCCCTGCGCGGCGGCAACCAGGAGCTCATCGCGGCCAACCGGATCGTGGAGAACCTGCCGGCCCTCGCCGACGCGGCGGCCCGAGGCATGTCGGGAGCGGAGCTCACCGTCCTCAACGGCAGCGACGGGGTCAACCAGATGGCGGCGGGCATCGTCAGCCAGGGCCTCGCCATCCTGCACTCGCTCCAGCACTCGACCGGCCCGTTCGGCGACGGCAAGTCCAAGCCCCGCTTCCCGGAACGGACCTGAGGCGCGCCGGGGCCTGCGGGCCGGGGCGTCAACGGGCGGCGACGAGGCCGTCCACCAGGGCCCGCAGGCCGTCCAGGTAGGTGTCGTCGGTGGTCAGCGCGGCCCAGCGGTCCGCGACCTGTGCGAGGCGGGGGAGTTCGTCCGGGTCGAGGCCGCCGAACACCTGCTCCCGGTAGGTGGCGCGCTCGTCGTCCGCGCGCCGCCGGGCCGCCGCCGCCCGGACCACCAGCTCGCCGGCGGTGTAGTACCAGATCGTGCGGTACCCCTGTACGGCGCGTTCCGGTGTGAGGCCGCACGCGGTGAGGCCGTCGACGATCTGCTCGACGAACCACAGCGCGGACGCGGACATCAGGTCGTCGGCGGTCAGCACCTCGACGATCCAGGGGCAGCCGGCCAGCGCCTCGTGGATCGCGGCGGCTGACCCGACGACGCGGTCGCGCGGGTCGGCGGGCAGCTCGGGCCGGCGCAGTGTCCGCGCCGCGTAGTCGTCCAGCAGCAGGACGAGCAGTTCCTCCTTGTCGCGCACGTGGTGGTAGAGCGCCATCGGCGTACTGCCGACCTCGGAGGCGAGGCGGCGCATGGTCAGCCGGTCCACGCCCTCCTCGGTCACGATCCGGCGGGCCGCCTCGACGACCTGCTCACGGGAGATGCGGGGCGGTCGGCCCGAGGTCCTGCGCGGTGCGGTCGGCATGGGTCCATCATTCCCCAGGGGTCGACAGCGGCGGTCGTGCGGGGTTAGTTTTCTTACGCGTATAGAAATTGCTGACCGGAAGGAACACCGCCATGACGCCCACCGTCGTCGACCTGTTCGCCTCGGCCCTGCACTTCCACCCCGACGGCGAAGTCCGAGCCGCCGGGCGGCAGATGGCCGGCGGCGCGCCGGGCACCTGGCACCTCGGCGCCTTCCACGTGGAGACCGACGCCGACGTCCACGCCGACCACTGGGAGATGCACCCGGAGGCCGACGAGGCGGTGTGCTGCCTCACCGGCGGCGCGCGGCTCCACCTCCGCCCCGCGGACGGGGACGGGGGCGGCGCGGGGGAAGGCGCCGACGAGATGGTGCCGCTGCCCGCCGGCAGCGCCGTGGTCGTCCCCCGGGGCCGCTGGCACCGCCTCGAACTCGACGGCCCCAGCGACCTGATGTCGCTCACCCTGCGCCACGGCACCCGGCTCGAAAAGCGCACCGACACCCCCTGACCGCGGGCGCGGCCCGGTGGCACCGCCGCCGGGCCGGTCAGGACTCCCCGCTCCACGACCGCCAGAGCGCCGCGTACCGCCCGCCGGCGGCGACCAGCTCGTCGTGGGTGCCCAGCTCGACGATGCGGCCCGCCTCCATGACGGCGACCCGGTCCGCGTCGTGCGCGGTCTGGAGCCGGTGGGCGATGGAGATGACCGTGCGGTCGGAGCGCACGGCCGCCATCGCCCGCTCCGCCTGCCGGGCCGTGGTCGGGTCGAGCAGGGAGGTCGCCTCGTCCAGGATCAGGGTGTGCGGATCGGCCAGCTGGACCCGGGCCAGGGTGAGCTGCTGGGCCTGCGCGGCGCCGAGTTCGGTCCCGCCGGTGCCCAGGAGCGAGTCCAGCCCGTCCGGGAGGTCGCGCACCCAGTCCGCCTCCACCAGGGCGAGCGCGGCCAGGACCGCCGCGTCCTCGGCGTCCGGGGCGGCCAGCGTCATGTTCTCCCGGAGCGTTCCCATGAAGACGTGGTGCTGCTGGGTGATGAGGACGACGCGGTTGCCCAGCTCGCCCGCCGCGGCGAGGTCCGCGACCGGCACGCCGCCGACCAGGATCCGCCCCGCGTCCGGGGCGTCGACGCCGGCGAGCAGCTTGCCGAGGGTCGACTTGCCGGCGCCGGACGGGCCGACCACGGCCAGCCGCTCGCCCGGCCGGACCACCAGGTCGACGTCCGTCAGCACGTCGTGCGAGCCGGTGTAGGAGTACCGCACGCCGACGGCCTCGATCCGGTCGTCGGCGGGACGCGGGCCGGTGGCCGGCGGCTCCTGCGACACCAGGCCGACGCCCTTGATGCGGGCGAACGACGCACCGCTGCTCTGCAGTTGCTCGACCCAGTTGAGCGCCCGGTCCAGCGGGTCGACGAGCTGCCACATGTAGAGGCCGCCCGCCACCACCGCGCCCAGCGTCACCGAGCCGTGGAGGTAGCCGAGGCCGCCCACCAGCAGGATGAGGGCCGTCGGCAGCGCGTGCGCGAACTCGGTGACCGGGAACAGCACGGTCCGCAGGAACAGGGTGCGCACCCGGGCCCGGTAGGCGGTGTCGACGGCCCGGTCGACCACGCCGTCCTGGCGCGCCCCGACCCCGTACGCCTCGATGGTCCGGGCGCCGTGGGCGGTGGAGTTGAGGACCTCGGTGACCCCGCCCGCCGCGGCCCCCTCGGCGAGGTAGGCCTCCCGGGCCCGGGACAGGTACCAGCGGCTCACCGCCCAGACGATCGGCAGGCCCACCAGGGCGCAGAGCCCGATCAGCGGGTCGAGCAGGAACGTCGCGGTGAGGATGACCAGCACCTGGACGACGGCGATGAAGACGTCCGGGGCCGCGTTGCGCAGGGTGGCGGCCACGGTGCCCACGTCCAGCGAGGAGCGGGTCACCAGGTCGCCGGCGCCGACCCGTTCCGCGTACCGCCCGGGCAGCGCGAGCGTCCGCTCGACGACCTCCTCGCGGAGCCGGGCCAGGGCGCGTTCGCCGAACCGGTGGGAGAGGCGGCGGGCGTAGCGGGTGAGCACCAGCTGGGCGAGGGCGAACCCCAGGACCGCCGCGGCGAAGCCGTCCACCTGGCCGACCGTCAGCTCGCCGTTCTCGACCCGGGTGACGATGCGGCCCAGCAGCCACGGCCCGGCGACGCCCGCGAGGGCGGCGAGGCAGGTGAGGGCGACGATCGCGCCCATCGCCCGGCCGTCGTCCGCCAGCAGGCGCCAACTGGCCCGGCGCACCGTCGCGGTGTCGGCGACCGGGAGGCGGTGGGGGGCGTGGCGGTCGTCGGGGCCGTCGGGGTCGTTGGGGTCGTTGGGGTCGCTCATCGGGCCAGTCCTTCCTCGGTGTCCGCGGCGACGCTCCGCGGGCGGTCGTCGGTCGTGACGCTCGCGGGGCGGTCGGCGCCTGCCGGGATGGTCCGCGGGCGCTCGTCGGCCGCGGCGCCCGCCGGGCGGGCGCCGGTGCTGCCGCGGAACACCAGCGCCGCGTAGCCGGGGTCGCGGGCGAGCAGCTCGCCGTGGGTGCCGGTGGCCCGGACCTTGCCGTCCACCAGGTGGACCACCTCGTCGGCGCGGCCGAGCACCAGGGGGGAGGTGCTGACGACCAGGGTGGTCCGGCCGCCGCGCACGGCGCCGATCCGGGCCGCCACGGCCGCCTCGGTGAGCGCGTCCAGCGCCGAGGTGGGCTCGACCAGCAGCAGCACCTCGGGATCGGCCAGCAGCGCGCGGGCCAGCCGCAGCCGTTGGCGCTGCCCGCCCGAGACGTTGCCGGCGCGGTCGTCGAGCGGTGCGTCCAGGCCGCCCGGCAGGGCGTCGACGATGTCCTCGGCCGCGGCGGCGTGCAGGGCGCGCCGCAGTTCCTCCTCGATGCGGTCGCCGCGGATCGACACCGCGGAACGGAGCGTGCCGCCGAACAGGTACGCGTCGTCGTCCGACACCAGGACGTGGCGCCGCAGCTCGGCGGGCACCCAGTCGGACAGCCTGGTGTCGCCCCAGGTGGCGTCCGAGTCGGTGTAGCCGGCCAGCCGTTCGACGACGGCCCGGGCCTCCTCGGGCCGGGCGGCGGCCAGCGCGGTGAGCCGCCCGGGCCGCAGCAGCAGGCCGGAGTCGGGGTCGCTCAGCACCGCCGGCGCTTCCGGCGGGTCCGTCAGTGTCCGGCTGCGCGTCGAATCCGGCCGCAGTGCCAGGATGTCGGTGACCCGGCGGGCGGAGACCAGCCCGCGCGGCAGGTCGTCCGCGCCCTCGATGAAGGCGGAGACGGGCACCAGCAGGGCCGCCACGTAGCCGTAGACGGAGACGAGTTCACCGACCGTGATCGAACCGGCGGCCGCCATCCGGGCGCTGAGCCAGGTCACCACGGCCAGGAAGACCACCGGCAGGCAGGCGCCGAGCGCCTGCACCCAACTGGTGAACGAGGCCACCCGGTAGCCGAGCGGCACGAGGGCCTGCGAGCGCTCCCGGTAGCGCCGGGCGAACATCGGCTTGCCGCCGATGCCGTTCAGCACGCCCAGCCCGGCGACCAGGTCGCCGGCCAGGGCCGTCAGCGCCCCCTGCTGCTCGCGGTAGCTTCCCTCGGCGCCGTGCAGCTTCCCCAGCAACGGGCCGACGGTCAGGGCCAGCAGCGGCACCCCGAGGAGGATCACCGCCGCGAGCAGGACGGAGATCCGGACCAGCAGGACGGCGGTGGCGAGGTAGGCGATGACCGCGCCGACGCCGGGCCCGGTGATGGTCAGTGTCTGCGCGATCCGGCCGATGTCGCCGGCCTGGAGGTGGGTCAGCTCGCCGGCCGACACCTGGCGCGGCAGCGTCGTCCCCAGCCGGTTGACGTGCCGGGCGATGACCTGGACGGTGCGGTACGCGGCGTCCACCCGGATGAAGGTCATGGTGCGGTGCCGCAGGATCCCGAGGACGGCGATGAGCGCGCCGACCGCGAGGACGGCCGACACCCAGAGGACCAGCGCGCCGCTGTCGCGGGCCCGGAGGCCCTCGTCGATCGTCCTGGACATCAGGTAGGGCGGCAGCATCAGGGCGCACATCCACAGGCTGCCCCAGGTCGCGCCGAGCAGTACGCGGCCGCGCTGCCTGCGCACCAGCCACCAGAGGAAGCGCAGCGGACTCCGGTGGTCCGGCACCCCGGGATCGCGGTAGGGGACCCGGCGCGCACCCGCGGGCAGGTCCGGTCCGGCGCCGGTCATCCTGCCTGCCCTCGGACGGGGCCCCGGGCCGCGAACTGGTCCAGGATTCGCTGATGTCTCATTCCCGGAGTCTGGCAGACCGCCCCACCACGGAACTGACGCACCCACAGGTCGGGGGGTGACGGGCCTGCCGCCCCCCGAAGTGCTCAGCCGGCGCCGGGGGCCGCCAGGTTGCGGGGCGGCAGGGCTCAGGCGATGCCGCGCGGGTTGAGGACGGTGAAGCGCCAGCCGCCGTCGGCGTCGCGGCGGGCGATGTTGGCGGTGGTGCCGGTGGGGGCGATCCGCTCGCCGTCGGGGCCGTCGATCTCCAGGGTCCAGTCGGTGACCAGGAGGGCCGTGTCCGCGCCGATGACCTTGTGCCGCGGGACGTTCGTCAGCCTGCCGCGGGCGGCGACGGTTCCGCCGATCTCCGCACGCAGTGCCTCGACGCCGGTGAGGAGCTCGCCGGCCACCGTGCGCATGGTGGCACCTTCGGCGAACAGGGCCAGCACGTGGTCGACGTCGCCGGCGTTCAGCGCGTCCTGGAACACGGTCGGCAGCTGCGTGGGGTCGGTGATGACAGGGAGCATGGTGAGGGGTCCTCAGGTCGGGAACGGGTGGTGGTGACGGCCCTTCGGCGCGGCGCCCGGTGTGGTGCTCGCTGTGCTGCCGGGCGTGGCGCCCGGTGCGGCGCTCGCTGCGGTGTTCGCTGCGGTGCCCGCCGTTCGGCCGTGACTCCACGATGCCGCCGCAGCCACCCCTCGGGCGAGGTAGAGTCGGGACTCGACATGGTCGAAAGTGGACAGCGCGACGTCGTCGACATCGCCTACGACAACCCCGACCGCTTGCGGACCGGTATCGAGGTGCTGACCTTCGACGCACTGAAACCGCGCCTGAAGAGCGCGGTCGCCCGCCGGCCGAGCCGCCTGGACTTCCACCAGCTCATCCTGGTGCGCGGCGGCGAGGGCACCGCCATGGTCGATTTCGTCACCTACCCGTGCACCCGCGGCACACTGCTGCACCTGCGGCCCGGCCAGGTACAGCGCCTGCCCTCGGACGCGAACGGCCGCCCCGCGGACCTTGACGCCGTCCTGCTGCTGTTCACCGCCGACTTCCCGCCGCCGCTGCCCGCGACGCAGCAGATGCTCGACGGGTTCGGCCCCGTCGCACGGCTCCTGCCGCCGGCCGAGCTCGACGCCTTCGACCGCGCCGTGACGGAACTGGACACGGAGTACCGGAGGCTGCGGGACGGGCAGGCCCCCGGCCCGACAGCGCCCGTCGATGTCGATGCCGATGCCGATGCCGGTGCCGGTGCCGGTGCCGGTGCTGATGTCGATGCCGAGCTGACCGGAGTGCTGCTGCGCCAGCTCCTCGGCGCGCTGCTCATCCGCATGGCGCGCCTCCCGGACCCGGCCGGACGCCCCGCCCTCTCCCCGCCCGGTGCCGGGGTCTACCCCGCCTTCCGCCGCGAACTGGAACGCTCCTTCGCCGCCACCCGCTCCGTCGAGGACTACGCCGCGCGGCTCGGCTACTCCCCGCGCACCCTGACCCGCGCCTGCCTGGCCGCCACCGGCCGCAGCGCCAAGCAACTCGCCGACGCCCGCGTCGCCCTACAGGCACAGCGGCTGCTCGCCCACACCGACCTGCCCGTGGCCGTGATCGGCCGCGCGCTCGGTTTCACCGAGGCCACCAACTTCGGCAAGTTCTTCGCCCGCGAGACCGGCCGCACCCCGGGCGACTTCCGCCGGGCCCAGCGATGATTCCACCCTGCTCAGCGGTGACGGGGCCTGCGATCCTCATGACCGATACACGGATGAGACGCGCTCCACACGGGAACCTGACGTGACCGATGGACGGATGAAACGCCTCCTCGACAGGAACCTGACATCCCGCTCCTACCGTGCGACGCATGCCACCTACCTATGGCCAGACCAGCAGTCAGCACAACCGGAACCACGACCGGGCCCGCGGTCGAGCGCGCGGCCGAGTCCTCCTGACCGCCCTCGTGGTGGCCGCCGGCCTCGCGCTGGCGGCGCCCGCAGGGGCCGCGCCGCAGGACGGGGCCGCCACCAGCCAGGTGGCCGTCCACCCGGAGGCGGTCACGCCCGCGCAGCAGCAGGCCGTCCTGGACTACTGGACCCCGGAGCGGATGGCCGCCCTGACCCAGCCGTCCTCCGGCAACCCGCCCAAGAGCGGCCCCGACGGGGCTCCGTGGACCGGCTCCGCCACCCTGAGCAAGACGGTGGGCCGGCTCTTCTTCACCGACCACGGCGAGGACGGGAGCTGCACCGCGACCGTCGTCGACAGCGCCAACCGCAGCACCGTCGTCACGGCGGCGCACTGCGTCAACAACACCGACCTGCTCGGTGAGAACAACGAGTGGCTGACGAACTCGATGTTCGTCCCCGGCTACCACGACGGCACCGCCCCGTACGGCACGTTCGTCGCCCGCACCGGGGTCGTCCACGCCACCTGGCTCCTCAACGACCAGCAGGACGGCAAGTACTCCGCCTACGACCAGGCGTTCCTGGTCCTGAACGGCAACGCCGAGGGCAAACGGGTCCAGGACGCCGTCGGCGCCGCGCAGCGCATCGGCTTCGACCGGCCGGGCAGCGCGAAGGTCCACCAGTTCGGCTACCCGCGTGCGGCGTCGGGCGATCCCGCGCGCCAGGGCCTGCCCGAGTACACCGGGGCCCGGCTCGCCTACTGCGCGGGGCAGACCCGCGAGCACCCCGGCTTCCCTGGCCACCCGGTGCCCCCGGGTGAGTGGGGCGCCCCCTGCGTGATGGGCGGCGGTTCCAGCGGCGGCCCCCGGATCGCCGACTTCGACCCGTCCTCGGGGATCGGCACCGTGGTGGGCGACAACACCCAGGGCCCGTCCTTCGACTCCTCGGGCCGGGTCTGCGACTTCGGCGACACCTCCTGCACCCGGTACCTGGTCGGGCCGCAGTTCACCTCCGCGATCACGAAGCCGCTGTACAAGGCGGCCGAAAGCGCCCGGATCGCCGGCTGACACCGCCTGGTGGGGGCGGTCGTGGAACTCCACCGACCGCCCCCACCAGGTCACCTTTGGGGTGCGGCGCCGTCCGCGCCCACCACCAGCCAGTGGGACGGAAGGTCGATCCGGCTGCCGTCGGGCGCGAACTCGGTGAGGAACAAGGGCAGTTCGCCGGAGGCGAGGACGGTGAGCCCGGCGGTGCGGAACAGCTCGCCGAAGGCCGAGTCGACGACCTCGGCGGGGGCGAGGCCGTGCTCGAAGACGGGGCGCAGCTTCGGGGGAGGGCCCTGCGGGCTCTGGGCGAGGCCGGCCAGGACGGCCTTCGCCGACGCGGACAGCTCGACGACGAACGCCCGGCCGCGATCCCCGACCAGGGTGGCGATGGCGTCGGCGACCGGCTGGCGGTCGGCCGGCTCGGACTGGTGGATCAGTCCGCGCACATACACGTTGGCATCGCCGAGCCGGGCGTGCAGCTCCCGGACGCCCGGCCCGTCGGTGGCATCGAGCTGGGCGAACTCGGCCCGCCCGTCCGGATGCTGGGTGCGGGCGAGCCCCACGGCGGCGGTGGACAGGTCGAACCCGAGGACGCGGCCGAAGCGCTCGGCGAGGAAGCGGGTCTGGGTGCCGTTGCCGCAGCCGACGTCGACGACGGGCAGCGCCGGGTCGGCGAGGTAGGGGTCGAACAGCGCGAGGTGCACGCTCGCGGTGAGCGCCGGCTCCGCGTCCCAGATCACCGCGCCGGCCTCCGCCGGTGCGTCGCGCCAGAAGCCCTCCCAGGCGTTCAGGTACCGACTCGACACGGGCATGGCGGAGAACCTCCCAGCTGGTGGAGCACGGTGTCGGGATCGGCCCCGGACGGTGAGCGGCGCGTGGGAAGTCCCACGGAGGCCTTCGACCCCCGGCTTTCCCTGAAACCCCCGAGCTGCGCGCAGCTCTGTCCGACCGGACGGCCGATGACGGTCAGTCACGCTAACGACCCCGGCGGGCGCGGCCGGCCGCGAGTCACCCGAATGCGGTAATTCCGAGGGAAGTTCGCCCGAACGGCCGCCCCGCCGTGCGAGCGCGTCGCGGTGACCCCGCAGGGGCGGTGCGGGGCTCAGCCGGTCGCGCTCGCGGCGGTGGCGGCGAGGTCGCGGACCGTGTCGGCGATGGCGTGGAAGTCCTTGCGCAGGATCTTGGAGTGGTTGCTCGCGACCTTCGTGCTGACCCGGATGTTCGGGTTGCGGGCGAGCACCGGGTCGAGGTTGGTGCGGATCTGTTCCATCAGCTTCGCCTCACCGCCCAGGTTGCCGCCCGAGGCGACCACGTACCGGACCGGTGCGGTCACCCGGTCGAAGACCGGGTCGAGGGCGGCGGGCGCGCAGAGCTCGTTGATTTCGAGGTTGATCTCGGCGTGCTGCTCGGCGCTCATCCGCGCGGCCATGCCGAGTCGGCGGGCGATCGGGAACAGCGGGCTCAGCCGGCGGAACAGCTTGCGGACCTGCTCCCGGGTGGCGTCGTCGAGCCACTCGTGCGGGAACGCGCCGTCCACGGACACCGCCCCGAGGACGCGGTCCGGGTGCCGGGCGGCCCAGTGCATCGCGAGCATCGCGCCGTAGGACCAGCCCACCAGGATCGGACGGTCCACGCCCCTCGCGGCGAGGACGGCGTCGACGTCGCGCAGGCACGCTTCGAACGAGTAGTCCGCCGAGCGCTTCGACTTGCCACGGGCGCGCTCGTCGAAGGTGATGTGCCGGTAGTCGTCGCCGAGGTCGGCGATGACGCGCCGCCAGTGCGACTGGTCGGCGTAGGAGCCGTTGAGGTAGACCACGGGACGGCCGGGCCCGCCGGTGTCGGTCACGGCCAGGGCGGTGTCGTCGACGGAGACCATGCCGGTCCAGGCGGGCTGCTCGATGGTCATGGTGTGCCTTCTTCCGGGTGCGGGTGCGGGTGCGGGGGTGGCGGGCTGCCGCGGGCCGCTCTGCTGCGGCTCGTTGTTTCTGATGATGGAAACGCTACGTTGCCTTCACGGATGACGGCAACCAGTTCGTTGCTCGTAATCAGCATTAGTGCAGGTAAAAACGCGATTATCGTTGCGGTGGCCTTGAATTTAACGCAACGTCAGCCACCGTGTTCGTTGCACTGGAATGGGAGTGAACGCTATGGTGAGGGCATTCGGGGAAGCGTGAAGGGAGAATCGCGGTGCCGGGAGGCAGGCTCACTCAGCAGGAACGCCAGCAGATCGCGCTGGGGATGGCCGACGGCCTCGCCTACGCGGAGATCGCCAGGCGCCTCGACCGCCCCACCTCGACGGTCACGCGCGAGGTGATGCGCAACGGCGGCCCCACCGCCTACCGTGCCGACCTGGCCCACCGGGCCGCCGAACGCCGCCGCGCCCAGCGGCGCAGGCCGGCCGCGCCCCGGGGGCCGGAGGCGCCCCCACAGGCCCACGGGCGCGACGCCGAGGCCGTGCGCGAGTACCAGGAGACGTACACCACCGTCCTGATGGCCTCCGGCATGCCCAAGATGACGGCCCGGGTGCTGGCCTGCCTCACCCTCACCGACAGCGGCAGCCTCACCGCGTCCGAACTCGCCCGGCACCTCCAGGTCAGCCCGCCGTCGATCTCCAAGGCGATCGCGTTCCTCGACGGCCAGGGCCTCGTCCGCCGGGAGCGCGACGAGCGCCGCCGCGAGCGCTACGTCGTCGACGACGACGTCTGGTACCAGTCGATGATGGCCAGCGCCCGCGCCACCGCCCACCTCGTCGAGGTCGCGCGGCAGGGCGTCGGCGTCCTCGGCCCGCAGACCCCGGCCGCCACCCGCCTGGAGAACATCGCCCGTTTCGTCGACTTCGTCTCCGAGAGCATCGTCCGCGCGGCGGAGCAGGCCCGCGAGATCCTCCACGCGAAGCCCGAGGCGACCCCGTCCGGACCGGCCGCTCCGCGTCCGGACCGCGGATAGCCGGCGGTCACCGGGAGGCGGCGCGGTAGGCGCGGCGCCAGGGGCCCGGGTCCGCGCCGAGGGCCTGGACGATGTCGGAGAGCAGTTCGACGTCCAGGCGTTGGCGTCCGCTGCGGAAGCAGTCGTAGACGGTGATCCGCCCGGGTGTGCGTTCCCCGGCCGGGACGCCGCGGGCTGCCCGGACGGAGCTGATCCGCCGGACGATGGTCGAGTAGGAGGGGCTGCCGGCCTCCTGCCTGAGCAGGGTGAGGGACTCGGCGAGCGCGTCCAAGGAGTGCGAACGGGCCAGCGTCGCAGCGGAGTTGACCTCGGCGGCCCGGCAGGAGCACGGGGCCGCCGTGGTGCGCATAGGTGACCAGGTCAACGCTCTGTCCTCCCCCCGCCGGGCCTGCGTGAACAGCCTCTTCGCGCCGGGGGTTCCTGTCAACTGAGGTGAATCAAATGGCGAAATCCATACACTCCCGTTTGTTCGGGATCGTTCGGAAAGCTGACCAGGCCCTCAACTCCGCTGCCAGGATGGCCGCATTCCGCAGTGACACGACGTCAGAGAGGGAGGTGTCGGACCTCATGAAGTCCGCCCGAAAGATCGTCTCAGCCCTGGCACTCGCGATCGGCCTGAGCGTCTCGTTGCCCGTCGCCGCCGCGCAGGCCGACCCCGCCAATCCGCAGCCCTACGCCTACGGTTACCTCGCCGCGCTCGCCCGCCCGGCCAGCGGCGGCCCCAACGGCACCTACTACTGCATGGACGAGTACCGGCAGACCAACGGCGACGGCAGGCCGGTCGTCCTGCGCCCGTGCGACGGCTCCTGGAACCAGTTCTGGTTCGTCTCGGAGGACGGCCTCATCCACAGCACCAACGACGGCCGCTGTCTGTCGGGCCACGTCCCGAGCGGCCCGTCCGACAGCCCGGGCGCCACGGCGGTGGGGTGCAACGGGGGTGACCCGAAGCAGCGTTGGACGTTCGGCACCGACCGCGGCGTGTGCAACGCCGTCGGTGCCTGCCTGACCTACGTCGGCAACCAGGGCCCGCGGAACTCCTACGGACTCTGGACGCTGGGGCGGAACGCGAGCATGGGGCAGACCCAGGAGTTCGACTGGCACCACTCCGACAGCGACCGTCCGATCAACCCCAACATCTAGACATCTGGGCCCTGTCCGGGGACCGGCGTGGCCGGGGTCGAGGCGGTGATCGCCTCGGCCCCGGCCGAACGGGGGCGCCGGTCACCAGACGCGGCGGTCGGCGGGGGTGCCCAGGCCGGTGCGGAGGTGGCGGACGAGGCTGCGCCGCAGCTCGCGGTCCTGGTCGGTCTCGACGGGGAGGTCGAGCTGGACGATGTCCACGCCGGCCGAGCGGAGCAGGCCGATGCGGGCGGCGACGGTGGCGGGGGAGCCGGCGTAGGCGGCGGTGAGCGAGCGGCGGATGTAGGCGGCGACCTGCTCGTCTCCCCGGGACGGGTCGGAGCGGCCGCGCTCGCGGTCGCGGTCGAGCTGGACGGCTTCCGTCCAGGGCCCGCCGCCGCCGGAGGTGAGGCGGAGGGCGTCGCGGCGCAGCCGGCGGACGCGGTCGCGGGCCGCCTCGTCGGTGTCGGCGAGGACGACGGTGACGTGCCGCCAGATTCGCAGGGTCCGGCCGTGCGCGGCGGCGGCGGTGCGGACCTGGGCTATCCGCCGACGGGTGTCCGGCAGCGGCAGCGGGCTGACGGCGTAGACCTCCGCGTAGCGGGCCGCCAGGTCGAGGCCCTGCGGTGACGAGCCGCCGAAGGAGAGCAGCTCGCCGCCGGGTCTGGGGTGCAGGCCGGGCCGGGCGGCGGACACGGTGTAGAACTCGCCCTTGTGGTCGATGTCCTGGTCGGCGGCGAGGTAGCGGGTGAACAGGTCGAGGTACTCGTCGGCCCTGCGGTAGCGCTCCTGCTTGTCCAGGAGGTCGCCGTCGCGGGCCGTGTCGTGGTCGCTGGAGCCGATGATGACGTGGGCCGCCGCCCGCCCGCCGGAGAGGCGGTCCAGGGTCGCGAGGGAGCGGGCGGCGACGGTCGGCGCGGTGGTGCCGACCCGGTGGGCGACCGCGATGCGCAGCCGTGTGGTGGCGGCCAGGGCCCAGGAGGCCACCAGCCACGGGTCGGGCCACGAACTGGACTGCACCACCAGGGCGCTGTCCAGCCCGTCCTCCTCGTTCTCCCGCGCGGTGCGGGCGACGTACGCGGGGTCGGCGGTGCGGTCGCGGCCGTCGGGGGCCCAGCGCAGGGCCTGGCGTTCCTGCGCGGTGTGGCCGGGAACGGGTGCGGCGCGGACCCCGCCGCGGATTTCGAGTGGCACGGCTCTCCTCCGGTCGTGAGCGTCGTGAGGGTGGCAGGGGATGGGGACGGGTGGGGCGCGACGGTCAGAGGGCGGCCGGCCCGAGCCGGGCCAGGGTGTCGAGCAGCTTGGCGCGGCTGACGAACACCTCGGGCGGCAGCGACACGTACAGCTGGATGGTGGTGACGCCGGGGCGGTGGTAGGCGAGGATGCGCTCCCGGCACTCCTCCGGCGAGCCGCTGATGAACAGCCCGTCGACGACCTCGTCGGGCAGCGCCTTCTGGGCGCCCTCCGGGTCGCCGGCCGCCCAGAGGCGGTGGGTCTCGGCGAGGAGTTCGCCGTGGCCCAGCCACTCGTGGAACTTGCGGTACGGCTCGCGGTTGAGGATCCAGGCGAGGAACGGGCGGCTGGCGCGGTGGGCGTAGTCGGTGTCCTCGGTGGGGCAGACGAAGACCTTGACGACCAGTTCCTTGCCGGGCGGCTGCGGGCCGACGGCGTCCAGGATCTTCGGCACGTCGTGCGGGAACAGCAGGTTGGTGATGGCGCCGTCGCCCTCGTTGAAGCCGAGCCGGAGCATGTTGGGCCGCAGCGCGCCCAGGATGACCTTGACCGGCTCGGTCGGCGGGTGAGGCAGCCGGTAGCCGGTGATGTCGAAGGTGTCGAACCCGCCGGTGACGTACTCGCCGCGCAGCGCCCGGGTGACGAAGCGCAGGACGTCCCTGGTCCGCTTGAACGGCTCGTCGAACGGGATGCCGTTGATGTCGGTGACGTGGGCGGGCACCGAGGCGCCGATGCCCAGCAGCAGTCGGCCCGGCGCGAGTTGGGCGAGCGTCGCGGCGGTCTGGGCGAGCACGGCCGGGCCGCGGGTGTGCACCGGGACGATGCCGGTGCCGATCCGCAGGGAGGGGGACCAGGCCGCCGTGGCGGCCAGCGGGGTGAAGGCGTCGGTGCCGCCGCCCTCGGCGCTCCACACGTCGGTGTAGCCGAGGTCGGGCAGCCGCTCGACCAGGAAGCGGTGCCGGTCGATGGTCAGGCCGGGCAGCGGGAGGGTGATGCCCCACTTGGGCGGTGCGGCGGGCACGGGGCCGTGCGCGGAGCCGGGCGGGACGGTCCCGGCGTGGTGGTGCGGTCGGTGCGGGTCGGTCATCGGGATGGCCGTCCTTCCTGTGGTGCGCGGTGCTCTTCGGAGCCGGGGGAGAGGCGGTGTCCGCGGGTCAGCGGACCCATACGGTGGTCAGGTCGAGGAACCAGGACTGCGGCTGCACGAGCCCCTGGACCTTCGGCGAAAGGGCCCGCGGATTGCGGTCGTTGACCACGAACAGCCAGGGCGCGTCCTGGGTGACCAGGGCGAGCGCCTTGCGGTACCCGGCCTGCCGGGCGGTCTGGTCGGCATTGGCGGCCGACGACGCGAGCAGCTCGTCGACCTGCGGGTTGGCGTAGTGGCCGGTCCAGAACGGGCTCTTGGAGCCGATGAACAGCGGGAGCAGCGCCTCGGACTGGAACAGCGTTGTGGACTGGGCGACGGCGTCCGAGCCGAGCGCCACCTGACCTTTGGCCTCGGCGCCGATCAGCGTGGTCCAGTCGGTGGTGCGCAGCTCGACCTTGATGCCGACGGCGGCGAGATCCCGCTGGAGGGCCTCGGCGATCGGCACCGGCAGCAGGTTGCCGCTGCCGCCGGTGGGCACGGTGACGGAGGTGCTGAAGCCGTTCGGGACGCCGGCCTCGGCGAGCAACTGCCGGGCCTTGGAGGGGTCGTAGGAGTAGACGTCGCCGGCGGGGTCGTAGGCGGCGGTGGCGCGCGGTGCGGTCTGGTAGGCGGGGTCGGCGGTGCCGTGCAGCAGCTTCTCGGCGATGGCCTTGCGGTCGATCGCGAAGTTGGCGGCCCTGCGGACCAGCGGGTTGTCCCAGGGTGCCTTCGAGGTGTCCAGGATCCAGTACCAGAGGTGGTCGTAGCTGTTCGTGGCGATCTGGACGCCGTCGGCCTTGAGGCTGTCGATGTCGTCCGGGTTCGGGTACTCGATCCAGTTCACGCCGCCGGAGCGCAGGGCGGCGGTGCGGGCCGCGGCGTCCGGCAGCGCCTTGATCACGAGCCGGTCGAGCTTGGGGGCGCCGCGCCAGTAGCTCTTGTTGGCGGCCAGCTCGATCTGCTGGCCCTCGGTCTGCGAGACGAACGAGAAGGGGCCGGTGCCGACCGGGTGCTGGGCGAAGTCCGCCGAGCCGGACTTGCGGACGGCGGTGGGGCTCGCTATCAGGACGTGCGCGAGGTCCTCGGGGAAGTGGCCGTTGGGCTCCTTGGTGACCAGCTCGACGTGGTCGGCGTCGGTCTTGCGGTACGAGACGATGTCGCCCGCGTACTCGGCGGCGGCGGCGCCGAGGGCGTCGGTGTACTCGGGGCTCTTCTTGTCGAGGTAGCGGGCCAGGTTGAAGACCACGGCGTCGGCGTCGAACGGGGTGCCGTCCTGGAACGTGACGCCCTTGCGGAGGGTGAAGGTCCACGTCCTGGCGTCGGCGGCGACCTGCCAGTCGGTGGCCAGGGCGCCGGTGACGGCCGGCGGCTTGTCGGTGTCCTTGAGCAGTTCGTACCGGGTGAGGCCCTCGTAGAGCTGGAAGGAGACCAGCCGCTTGCCCTCGAAGCCGGCGCCGCCGATCACGGTGTCGGGGTTGGGGAGTTTGCCGGTGGCGCCGATGACCAGGGTGCCGCCGCGGCCGTCACCGCCGCCCGCCCCCGCGGAGCCGCCGCCGTCGGAGCCGGCGCAGCCGGCCGCCGCCGCGAGCAGAACGGCGGCGGCCGGCAGGGCGACGGCTCTGGAGCGGATACGGCTGGTGCGCGTCATGGGGATTCCTCGTCGGTTCGGTGGTGCGGGGGGTCGGTGGTGCGGGGGTGCGGGGGTACGGAGGTTCAGCGGTGTGTCGGCACGGGGCTTCGGCGGCGGCTCACGCGACGCCGGTGGCGGCCTCCAGCAGCGCCCGGGTGTACGGGTGCGCGGGGGAGTCCCAGAGCAGACCGGCGGGGCCCTCCTCGACCACCCGGCCGTGCCGCAGCACCAGCACCCGGTGGGCGAGGTGCCGGACGACGGCGAGGTCGTGGGAGATGAACAGGTAGGCCAGGCCGGTGCGTTCCTGGAGGTCGGTCAGCAGGTCGAGCAGGCGGGCCTGCACGCTGCGGTCGAGGGCGGAGGTCGGTTCGTCGCAGACGACCAGGTCCGGCCCGGTGGCCAGGGCCCGGGCGACGGCCACCCGTTGGAGCTGCCCGCCGGACAGCTCCCGGGGGTAGCGGTCGGCGAGCGCGGGCTCCAGGCCGACCTGGGTGAAGAGCCGGGCGACGGCCGCGGCGCGTTCGGCGCGCGGCGTGCCGTGCAGGCGCAGCGCGAAGGCGACCGCCTCCCCGGCGCGCAGGCTGGGGTTGAGCGATCCGCGCGGGTCCTGCGGGACGAACTGGAGCCGGCCCCGCAGCGCCCGGTCGGCGCGGCCGCGCAGCCGGTACGGATCGCGGCCGGCGAAGCGGACGCTGCCGGCGTCGGGGGCCAGCACCCCGAGGGCGAGCCGGGCCAGGGTGGACTTCCCCGAGCCGGATTCGCCGACCAGGCCGACGGTCTCGCCCGGCGCGACGGTGAGGCTGACGGCGTCCAGGGCGGTCCGGTCGCCGTAGCGCTTGGTGACGGCGTCGACGACCAGGACCGGGCCCGGCGGGGCGTGGACGGCGTCCGGCCGGGCGTGGTCGACGGTGTTCATCGGCGGGCTCCCGGTTCGGCGGCCACCAGGGCGGCGGTGAAGGCGTGTTCCGGGTCGCCCAGCACCCGTTCGGCGGGCCCGAGCTCGACGATCCGGCCGGCCCGCATGACCGCCACGGTGCCGCCGATCCGGCGGGCCGCCGCGAGGTCGTGGGTGACCAGCAGCAGGGCGATGCCGCAGTCGGCGCGCAGGGTGGTGAACAGGTCGAGGATCCGCCCGCGGATCAGCGCGTCGAGCGCGGTGGTCGGCTCGTCGGCGATCAGCAGTTCCGGGCCGCAGCAGATCGCGACGGCGATGGCGGCGCGCTGGCGCAGGCCGCCGGAGAGCTCGTGCGGGTAGGCCCGGGCGACGCGTTCCGGGTCCGGGATGCCGGCGGTGGCGAGCAGCTTCGGGACGGCCGCGCGGGCGGCCCGGCGGTCGGCGGCGATCCCGTGCCGCCGCAGCACCTCGGCGAGCTGCGGGCCGATCCGGCGCAGCGGGTCGAGCGAGGCGGTCGGGTCCTGCGGCACGTAGCCGATGCGCCGGCCGCGGACGTCGGCCAGCTCGCGTTCGCCGAGCGCCCGCAGGTCGGTCCCGGCGAGCCGGACGCCTCCGGTGACGGCGGCGCCGTGCCCCGGCAGCCCGAGCACGGTGCGGGCGACGGTGGTCTTGCCGCTGCCGGATTCGCCGAGCAGCACCAGGGAGCGGCCGGCGGGCAGGGCGAGGGAGACGTCGTCGACGGCCCGGACCCCGCCGGGGTACTCGACGGTCAGGCCGTCGATCTCCAGCAGCGCGTTCATGCGCCCACCCGCTTCGCGGCCCGCGGCCGGGCCGAGCCGTCGGCCGAGCCGTCGGTGGAGCCGTCGGTGGAGCGGTCGGTGGAGCGGTCGGCGGACCGGCTCGCGGCGGCGGGGGCGGCGTGCGCCAGCAGGGCGGCGGTGTCGCCGACGCGGGTGCGCAGCGTCTCGCCGAGGGTGTTGAAGACGACCGAGACGGCGAGGATGACCAGGGCCGGCAGGACCGCCACCCAGGGGTGGGTGAGCAGCGAGGGCCGCAGCTCCTCCAGCATCGCGCCCCACTCGGCGGTCGGCGGGGCGACCCCGAGCCCGAGGAAGGACAGCCCGGCGGCGTACATGATGGCCAGCCCGACCAGCGAGGACGCGTACACCAGGACCACCGGCGCCACCACCGGGGCGACCTGGCGCAGGACCAGCGACCCCCAGCCGGCGCCGCTGACCCGGGCGGCCACCAGGTACTCGGCGGCCCGGACGCGCCGGGTCTCGGTGAACGCGACCCGCGCCACCGCGGGGGTGAGCACCACCGACAGCGCGAGCACGGTCGCGCCCAGGCCGGGTGTGAGCAGCGAGGCGATGGCGATCGCCAGCAGCACCCCGGGGAAGGCGTAGAGCACGTCCAGCAGGCGCAGCAGGGCCTGTTCGGTGACCCGGCCGCCGAGCCCGGCCACGACGCCGAGCAGGGTGCCGACGACGGCGGCGACCGCGACGGGGACGAGCCCGCCGGTGAGCGAGGCGCGCCCGGCCCAGATCAGCCGGCTGAGCAGGTCGCGGCCCTGGCCGTCGGTGCCGAGCGGGTGGCCGGGGCTGCCCGGGTCGAGCAGCCGGTCCGCCAGCCGCCCGGCGGCCGGGTCGTACGGGGCGACCAGCGGCGCGGCGAGCGCGAGCAGGACCAGCAGCGCGGCCAGGGCGGCGGGGACGGTCAGGCCGAGGTTCGCTCGGGCGAGGACACGTGACGTCACATCAGTTCCTTACTCGCGGGTCGATCGCCGCGTGCGCCGCGTCCACGAGGATGTTGACGCCGACGAACGCGACCGCCACCACCAGCACCCCGCCCTGCACCAGGGGCAGGTCGCGGGAGGTGAGCGCGTCGTACAGCAGCCGGCCGACGCCGGGCCAGGCGAACAGGGTCTCCACGAAGATCACCCCTTCCAGGAGGTAGGCGAGTTGCAGGCCGCCGATGGTCAGCAGTGCCGGCGAGGCGTTGTGCACGCAGTGCCGCAGCACGGTGGCCGGGCGCAGGCCGCGGGCGCGCAGCGAGTCGGCCAGCTCGCCGGCCAGCACGCCCCCCAGCGCGGCCCGGAACACCCGGGCGGTGAGCCCGAGCGGGACGAGCGCGGCGGCCACGGCCGGCAGGACCAGGTGGCGGGCCAGGTCGGGCAGGCCGCCGGAGCCGAACACGTCGTGGGTGCCCCCGGCCGGCAGCCAGCGCAGGCCCACGGCGAAGACGGCGATCAGCAGCAGGGCCACCGAGTACTGCGGGGCGGAGACCGCGAGGGCGGACAGCGCGCCGGAGATCCGCCCGCCGGGGCCGCGCGGGCGCAGCGCGCCGACGGCGCCGAGCGCCACTCCGCCGACCAGCACCAGCAGGAAGGCGGCCGCGGTCAGGGTCAGCGTCTGGCCGAGCGCCGGGAGCAGCAGGTCGGCGACCGGGCGCTGACCGGAGACGGAGGTGCCGAGGTCGCCGGTCAGCGCGTGCCAGAGCCAGGAGGCGTAGCGGACGGGCAACGGCTGGTCCAGGCCGAGCCGTTCGGAGAGCTCGCGGCGGGCCTCGGGCGGTGCGCCCGGCCCGAGGAAGAGGGCCACCGGATCGCCGGGGACGAGCGTGACGGTCGCGAAGACGACGGCGGTGACGCCGAGCAGGGTCGGTACGGCCAGCAGGAGGCGGCGCAGCAGGAAGCGGGTCACCCGGCCCTCCGTGGCGTGGCGCCGGACTGGCCGGCGGCGGGCCGGTTGGGCGGGGCGGGCATGGGGCTGGTGGTCCTTCCGGGAGGGGCGGTTCGGGAGCGGGTCGGGACGGTCACCAGCGGTAACCGGCAGTCACCGGCGGCGTCCCGGGGGCTGGAGCGCCGGACCGGGGCCGTGGGACGGGCCGTTCGCCGGGGGCGGATGCCGCGTCCGGGCGGGATCGGGTGCCGGAGCACGGGTCGGGCGGTCCGTGGGACGTGGGACGTCGGTGCCGCTCCGGCAGCTGCGGCCGCTTGAAGGAGCGTTGCGGACCGGTGGCCCGGACAGCCAGTCAGCACTTGATGCTGTTACTCCTGGTCACAGCATCCGGAGTGTCAGGACCGCCACTGCCCAGGGCGCTGAGCCCCGGTTCCGTCCTTGACCTGCACAAGGAACCGGACCTAGGGTTCCCCGCATGGCTATTCGGCGGACCGACATCACCCTGGTCGGGATCGGCGGCTCGTGGCACCGACGGTGTTTCGACGAGCTCTGTCGCCCGCGCGCTGCGCGCTGACCGCCCCGTTCCCAGTCGCTGCGGTCGGCGCCCCTCCCCAGTCCCGGATTCCGCAGCCGACGCCCGTGCGCGTCCTCGACGGATCCTCGCCGCAGCACCCGTGCCCACCGGGCCGGCCCGCCACCAGCAAGGGGACCGTATCGCCATGCCGTACCTCAGACGCCCTGCCTCCGCCCCCGGGGGTGCGCGATGGCCGCAGTGAGCAAGCTCGCCGTTCCGGCCGGCCCGCGCGGCCGCCGGCTTCCCGCCCGACGCGGCGCCTGCGGCGGCGCCACCCTGGTGGACGCCCCCGCCGCGGGCGCGCCGCCGGTGCGCGCCGCACCACCGGCGCAGGCCGAGATCGACAACCCGCTCGACCTGATCGCCGGTCACCAGCTGCTGGCGGAGACGGTGACGCCGCCACCCCCGGTGGGGCCGACCGCCAGCGGTTGCGGGTGCGGCCATCCGATGTGCGTGGAGGAGGACCGCGACCGCACGGCCGATGCCCGGGTGTTCCTGGTCGAGCGGCACTCGGTGGCCAGCGCCGGGCTGCGCAGCGTGCTGACGACCGTGCCCGGACTGGCCGTGGTCGGGTCCACCGGCGACCCGCTGCGCGCGGTGGCCGCCGTGCGCCGGGTCGCCCCCGACGTCATCCTGCTCGGCCGCGGCGCGAGCCTGGAGGCCGACCTCGCCGTCGTGGTGGCGCTGCGCGGCCCGGACGCGGCGCCCGACGCCCGGGTGCTGCTGCTGCGCCGGGCCGAGTCGACCGCGGAGGCCAGCCGGATGCTGCTGGCCGGGGCCAGCGGCTGCTTCCCGCTCGACCTGGCCGAGGACCGGATCATCAGCGCCGTCCAACTCGCCGCGGCGGGCGGGTCGGTGTTCCTGCCCGCGCCGCCGCCGGCCCGGACCCACACGGCGGTGCCCCCGCAGCACCTCGGCGAACTGCCGCCGCAGCACGCCGGACTGACGGAGCGTGAGCGGGAGGTGCTGGTCCAGCTCGGGCTCGGGCTGAGCAACGCCGAGATCGGGCGTGAACTCGCCCTGGCCGAGGCCACCGTGAAGAAGCACCTCACCCAGGCCATGCGCAAGATCGGGCAGCCCGACCGGCTGCGCGCCGCGCTCTACGCCCACCGGCACGGCCTCGCCGGGTAGTTCGTCTCAGTACAGCTTCGTCGCCACCCTCCGGAGGGCGGGCCCCGCAGCACGCGGGGCCCGCCCTCCGTCGTGTTCCGGCCGCCTCCCGCAGGTGACCTTCGGAGCATGCGCGAGGCGACGATCGGCGCCCTGAGCGGCGCCGTTCGGGGCTACCGGGGCGCCTGGCCCGCTCCGTAGCGTGGCGGGAAACGACCACCACACGAGACGGTCCGAAGGATCGTCCAGCCGAAGGGAGATGGCCCGATGGGGGGTGTGTCCGACAGGACCGGGGGCCCGACCGGTTCCGCCGGTGCGGCGGGTGCCGACGCCGGCCCGCGCACGGCGGTGCTGGCCGCCGCGAGCCACCGGAGCCCCGGCGCGGAGCAGCCGCGGTCCCCGTACCGCGCGATGTCGGACGCCGAGCGGTCCGCGCTCTGGCGCCAGCGGCTGCACGAGGCCGAGGCGGGCCTGACGCGGTACCTGGTGTCGCGCGGGAACGGGCTGCACCTGACCGACTGGTTCGTGCTGCAGTCCGAGCTCTTCGCCGACCTCCCCGCGCCGGACGCCCCGGCCCCGGAGTGGCAGCGGGTGTTCTTCCGCGACCAGGCGCTGATGGAACGTTTCCTCGTGCGCCGCTACGGCGAGGAGGGGCTGGGGGACTGGGCCCGGTCCAATGCCGAGGTGCACCGCGAGGTCGAACCCGACCACGGCCGGGGCGCCGCCGACCCGATCCACCGGATCGCCCGGCAGGCCGAACTGTACGGCTCGGAGTACGAGTTCGACGACGAGGAGCCGCCCGGCGCCGAGCACGCGGCGCTCACCATCACGCACTGCGCGATCTGGGACTACCGCGAGAAGGCCCGCCGCTCGGGCGTCCAGCTGACCCTCGCCTCGCCCTGCACCTACTGCACCGAGGCGCTGTCCGCCAACATCCGCGCCAAGGGCTACCGGCCCGCGCACCGCCTGACCAACGGCCCGACCGGCCACGGCTGCCGCTGGGAGTCGAGCGCCGCGGCCGGGCCCGCCGCCAACGACGAACCGGGGGAGTCCTGAGATGTGCGGTGTCACCGGCTGGATCGACTGGGACACCGACCTGCGCCACCAGGCGCGGACGGTCCGGGAGATGACCGCCACCCTGGCCTGCCGCGGCCCGGACGCGGACGGCGTCTGGCTCTCCCGGCACGCCGCGTTCGGCCACCGCCGGCTGTCCGTGATCGACCTGGACGGCGGGGCCCAGCCGCTCGCCGACCGCCCGGGGCCCGACGCCGGCGCCGTGCTCTGCTACAACGGGGAGCTCTACAACCACCGCGAGCTGCGCGCGCAACTGGAGGCCCTCGGGCACGTCTTCCGGACCCGCTCGGACACCGAGGTGGTCCTGCGGGCCCACCTCCAGTGGGGCAAGGACGCGCCGACCAGGTTCAACGGCATCTTCGCCTACGCCCTGTGGGACGCCGCGCGCGAGGAACTGCTGCTGGTCCGCGACCACCTCGGCATCAAGCCGCTGTACTGGCACGCCCACGCCACCGGGGTGCTGTTCGGCTCCGAGCCCAAGGCGGTGCTCGCGAACCCGCTGTTCCGCGCCGAACTGGACGCCGAGGGCATCGCCGAGCTGTTCGCGCTGCCCGCCGCGCCGAGCGCCGGCCACGGGCTGTTCCGCGGGCTGCACGAAGTCCGGCCCGGCCACCTGGTGGTCGTCGGCCGCGGCGCCACCCGCGAACTCCGCTACTGGCGGCTGGAGTCGGCCGAGCACCGGGACGACGCCGCGACCACCCGCGGCACCGTCCGGGACCTGCTCGCCGACGCCGTCGAACGGCAGCTGATCAGCGACGTGCCGCTGTGCACCCTGCTCTCCGGCGGCGTCGACTCTAGCGCCGTCACCGCGCTGGCCGCGGCCGCCCGCGAACGGGCCGGCCACGGGAAGATCGCCAGCTTCTCGGTGGACTTCCCCGGCAGCACCGACCGCACCCCGGACGCCTGGCGGACCACCCTCGACGCCCCGTACGTGCAGGCCGCCGCCGAGCACATCGGCACCCTGCACACCACCGTCCTGGTGCCCGACGACGACCTGCTGGACGCCCGCGACGCCGTCCTGCGCGCCCGGGACCGGCCCGGCTGGGGCGAGATGGACGCCTCGCTGCACCTGCTCTTCCGCGAGGTGCGGCGGCGCTCCACGGTCGCGCTCTCCGGCGAGGCCGCGGACGAGATCTTCGGCGGCTACCCGTACTTCCACGACGCGCAGGCCGTCGCCGCGCCCACCTTCCCGTGGCTGCACGGCAAGGCCACGCCGGCGGACCTGCTGCGCCCGGACGTCCGGGCCGAGGTGCGCCCCGAGGAGTACACCGCCGCCGCCTACCACCGCTCGCTCGGCGAGGTGTCGCGCCTGCCCGGCGAGTCGGCCGCCGACGCGCGGGTCCGCGAGGTCTTCCACCTCGCGCTCACCCGCTGGCTCCCCCCGCTGCTGGACCGGGTGGACCGGGTGTCGATGTCGGTCGGCCTGGAGGTGCGGGTGCCGTTCTGCGACCACCGCCTGGTGGAGTACCTCTGGAACGTCCCGTGGGCGCTCAAGGCGCCGGACGGGCGGGCCAAGGGCCTGTTCCGCGACGCCGTCCGGGACCTCCTCCCGCCGCAGGTCACCGACCGGCCCAAGAGCGGCTACCCGTCCACCCCGGCCGTCCGCTACACCGAGGTGCTCACCGCCCGGGCGCACGAGCTGCTGGCTGACCCGAACGCGCCGGTCTTCGAGCTGGTGGACCGCGAGCCGGTCCGCCGGCTGCTCGCCGAGGGCCGCCCGCTGCCCAGCCCGCGCACCGCGCCGAACCCGGTCGGCGGCCTCGACCACCTGGTCCAGGTCGACGAGTGGCTGCGCGCCTACCGGGTGGGGCTGCGATGAGCGGCCCCGCGGCGGCCGTGACCACGGCGAAGGCCACCGAGGAGGCCTTCCGGGCCGCCTCCCGCGGCTGGACCACCGGGGTCGCGGTGGTCACCACCCGCGCGGACGAGGAGGTCTTCGCCAAGACGGTCTCCTCCTTCAGCACCCTCTCCCTCGACCCGCTGCTGGTCACCGTCGCGGTCAGCCGCCACAGCCCGCTCGTGGCCGCGGCCCGCGCCGCCGGACGGTTCGGCCTCTCGGTCCTGACGGACGGCCAGTCGGCGGTGGCCCGGCGCTTCGCCACACCCGGGGCCGGGCGCGCGCTCGGCGGCTTCACCGCGGTGCCGATGCGGACGGCGGTCACCGGTGCCCCGCTCGTCGACGACGCCCTGGCCTGGTTCGACTGCCGGCTGCACGGCACCCTGCCCGGCGGCGACCACACCATCCTGGTCGGCCGGGTCGCCGCCGCGGACCGCGGCGACGGCGACCCGCTGCTCTACCACGACGGCCGGTACCGCGTGATCGACCCGAAACCCTTGAACCCTTGAACCCTTGACATCAAACGGAGTTGGCGCATGACACTGCTGGGCACCATCACCGGCCGCGGCGCACCCGCCACCGCCCGCGGCCTGCTGACCGGCGACCGGTACCGGGCCGAACTGGACGACGGCCGCGAGCTCTACCTCGACGGCAAGCGCATCGCGAACCCCGCCGAGCACCCCGCGTTCCGCCCGGCCGTGGACGAACTGGCCCGCCTGATCGACCTCCAGCACGACCCGGCCCACCGCGACCTGCTCACCTGGGAGGACCCGGACAGCGGCCTGCGGCTCGCCCGCGCCTACCAGCCCCCGCGCACCCTGGAGGACCTGCGGCTCCAGCGCCGCAGCGCCGAGCTGTGGCACGCCGAGGCACTGGGGCAGCAGGGCCGCTCACCCGCCTTCATGGCCTCGATCGCCGTCGGCGTCTACGACTTCCGGCACCGGCTGGCCGGGGCCGACCCGCGCTTCGGCGCCAACGCCGAGGCGTGGTACCGGCACTGCGCGAGCAACGACCTGGTCCTCTCGCACGCCCTCGGCGACCCGCAGATCGACCGCTCCGCCAACCCGCTCGACGACCCGGACCTCGCCCTGCGCGTCGTGGAGGAGAACGACCGGGGCATCGTGGTGCGCGGCGCCAAGCAGCTCACCACGCTCGCCCCGATCGCCCACGAGGTGCTGGTCTACCTCTCGGCGTCGTTCACCGAGGGCCGCGGCGAGCAGTTCGTGACCTGGTTCGCCCTGCCGCTCAACACCCCCGGCCTGATCACCCTCGCCCGCGAGCCGCTCGGCAGCGCCTCCTGGGGGCACGCCCACCCGCTCGGCGCGCGGTTCGACGAGCAGGACGCGATGCTCTTCTTCGACGACGTCCTGGTGCCCTGGGACCGCGTCTTCCTGCTGCGCGACGCGAACCTGGCGCGCACCGGCCTCGGCCGGATCAACGCCTGGAGCGCCTACGTCGGCCACATCCGCTACCGCGAGCGGCTGCGGACCCTGCTGGCCAGCGCCACCCTGGTCGCCGAGTCGATCGGCGTGGACGGCTTCCGCAACATCCAGGAGGACCTGGGCCGCCTCGCCGGGTACGCCGAACTGACGGAGTACTTCCTCGACGCCGCCGAGGCGCGCGGCGGCCTCACCGACGGCGGCCTGTTCGCCCCCGGCGACACGGCGGCCTCCCGGGTCTGGTCGGCCGAGGTGGCCGGCAGCGCGGTCGAGATCGTCCGCAGGATCGGCGCCTCCGGGCTGCTCATCCAGCCCACCGCCGGGGACCTCGCCAACCCCCGGCTGCGCCCGCACCTGGACCGCTACATGCGCGGTCGGGACATCGACGCCGAACGCAAGGCCCGGCTCTTCCGGATCGCCTGGGAGCTGACCGGCGACGGCTTCGGCCAGCGCCAGGACCTCTACGAGTACGTGCACCGGGGCGACCTGGCCCGCAACCGGATCAACCTCTTCAAGCGGTACGACCAGAGCGCCGCCCGCGAACGGCTGCTGCACCTGGTCGACCAGGGCGTCGCGGAGCAGCCCGCCGCCGCACAGCCGTCCGCCGCACAGCCGCCGACCGAGCAGCCGCCGACCGAGCAGCCGTCCACCGAACAGCCGTCCACCGTGGAGGAGAACCAGCCGTGAGCACGTCCGCCGTCGAGATCCAGGCCCGTACCCTCGCGGGGTACGCCGACGCCAGCCGGCTGCGCCAGGTCCAGGACCGGGACTGGGTGCTCGACCAGGTCACCGGAGCCCCCGAGTCCCTGATCGACCTCGGCAGCGGGATCGGCCAGTTGCTCCAGGAAGCCTTGGAGCGCTTCCCCTCCCTGCGGCGCGCCGTCGGCCTGGAACGCTCCGAGCACCGCATCGCCGAGGCCGCCGCCCGGCTCCAGCCCTACGGCGAGCGGGTCGCCCTGCACCGGGCCGACCTCACCGTGCCCGAGCCGCTGCCGTTCCGGGCCGACGTGATCACCCAGACCTCGGTGCTGCACTGGCTGTACCCGGACGAGGAACGGATCTTCGCCTGGGCCGCCGCCCACCTCGCCCCCGGCGGCCGCTTCCTGCTCACCACCTACCACCCGGCCCGGGACGAGCGCGGCCTCGGCGGTGAGGACGAGCTGGTCCGCGAGGCCCTGGTCGCCCTCGGCACCCCGTACGACGAGGTGCCCGGCGTCCTGGAGCGCGCCGGGGTGCTGCCGATCGCGACCCGGACCAGGACCGTCGACGAGCTCGAGGCGGTGGTGGGCCCGCACCTCGCGGTGGCCGGCCACCTGGAGCGCGACGCCGTGGTCACCGTCGACGGCGCCGCCCAGTACGAGCACTTCCACGCCGCCACCTTCGGCGACTACTACAGCCGTGCGGTGCCGGCGCAGCAGCGGCCCGCCTTCTTCCGCGCGGTCGGCGAGAGCGCCTGGCGCCGGCAGCAGGAGCGCGGCCACGTCAGCCACATGCCCGTCCGGCTGTGGCAGCTGACGTCTCGTTAACAACATGTGTAGCCCGCCGCTCACCCCTGGGGTGGGCGGCGGGCTGCGTCTACGCTGGTGGCAGCCCACACCCCCGCATTCGACGGCACCGACCAGGGCCGAGGAGCCAACCGTGTCAACTCCCCCCGCAGGCAGGGAACTCGGCGCCTTCCTGCGCGCCCATCGTGAGCTCCTCAAGCCCTCCGACGTCGGCCTCACCGCCACCACCCGGCGCCGCACCCCCGGTCTGCGCCGGGAGGAGGTCGCCTCCCTCTCCGGCGTCGGCCTGGCCTGGTACACCTGGGTCGAGCAGGGGCGGGTCACCGCCTCCCGGCAGGTGCTGGAGGCGATCGCCCGGGTGCTGCGGCTGGACGCGGCCGGGCTGCGGCACGCCATGCGCCTGGCCGGCTACCACGAGCCGACGGCGGCCGCCGCCTCGGAGGACGGCGCCGACCGGCTCGCCGCGGCCATCCGGCCGGTCCTGGACTCCTGGCCCACCAGCCCGGCCGTCCTGCTCGACCGGCACTTCGACCTGCTCGGCTGGAACGCCGCCTGGGTCGCCCTCTGGGGCTCGCCCGAGTTCGTCCCCGCGGACCGGCGCAACCTGATGTGGGTGATGGCCGCCGACCACCGGGTGCGGGCCGTGTTCCGCGACTGGGAGCCGCTCGCGATGAACGTCTTCCAGCAGTTCCGGGCGCAGGCCGGCCCCGCCCTGGCCGACCCCCGCACCGGCGAGGTCTACCGGCACCTGGACGAGGACGCGCCCGAGTTCCGGCACTGGTGGGGCTGCCACTCGGTGGCGGAGCTGACCGTCCGCACCGTCACCGTCGAGCCGGCCGGGCTCGGCGCGGTCCGGCTGACGCTGTCGTCCTTCCACCCGGTGGACGACCCGACCGCGACGGTGCTGCTGTTCACCCCGCACGGCGCCGCCGACCGGGCGCGGATGACCGAACTGGTCGATCATCCGTTGCGCGCGGTCGGCGGCGTGGAGGGGGAGCGCCGGGTCGGCTGAGCCGCCGGTCGCCGGTCCCCCGGGGAGGCCCGGCCGTTCCGGCGGGGCCTCAGGTGCCCGATGCGGTGGACCGGCGCAGGCCGAGGCTGACCGCCAGCGCGCCCAGGGCGGCCACCAGCGCGAGCCCGGTGCCGATCAGTAGGGTGCCGTCCGCGACGTTGCCGAACGTGCCGATCGCCCAGGCGCCGAGGCCGGTGCCCGCGTACATGGTCGAGGTCAGCCACGCGCTGGAGGTCGCCCGCAGCTCCGGGGCGATGGTGCCGGCCAGCGTCTGCTGGTCCGTCACGAAGCCTCCGGAGGCCAGGAACCACACCACCACGCCGGCCAGGGCGAGGACCAGGCCGGGCCCCTTGGCCGCCAGCGCGACGCCCGCCGCCAGCAGCACGCCCCACAGCGGCAGCAGCGGCAGGTCGGAGCGCCCGGCGGTCCTGGCCCGGTCCCCGAGCCGGCCGCCCAGCAGCGAGCCGACCAGGCTGCCCGCGCCGACCAGCACGCCCACCAGGCCCAGGGCCTGCACCGACAGGTCGAAGCGCTGCACCAGCACCGCGCCGAGGAAGGTGTAGGCGCCCAGGTTGGCCGTGTTGAACACCGTGTTGACCAGCAGGGCGCGGCGCAGCGTCGGGTCGGCCCAGCCCGCCAGGATCGCCCGGACCGCCCCCACCTGCGGCGCGGCCGCCTGCGCCGAACGGCGCTGGACCTGGCTCAGCAGCAGCGGCACGGCCGCCGCGGTGCCGATGGTCAGCGCCCAGAACGCCGACCGCCAGCCGGCCAGTCCGGCGAGGAAGCCGCCGAGCGGCACGCCGATCACCTGGCCGCAGGAGAACAGCGCCATGCCCAGGCCGAGGGCCCGGCCGCGCACCGCCTCCGGCGCGGTCTCGGCGATGTGCGCCCAGATCGCCGGCCCGGCCGCCGCCGCCGCCAGCCCGGCCACCGCGCGGGAGACGACCAGCAGCGTCAGCCCGGTGGAGAGGGCGGCCGCCGCGTTGGACACGACGAACAGCACGGTGCCCGCCACCAGGGTGCGGCGGCGGCCGAACCGGTCGCTCAGCAGCCCGAGGAAGGGCGCCGCGACGGCGTACACCAGCACGTAGGCGGTGACGCTGGAGGCGGCGGCCGCCTCGGTGGTGTGCACCGAGTCCGCGATGGTCGGCAGCAGCGGCGACACCAGGAAGGTCTCCGTGCCGAACAGGAACAGCAGGAGGAACACTCCCGCGTAGCGCCACCGTTCGAAGGCCTGGGCCGGCGCCAGGGGCGGGACGTCCTCGGCCTGTTCGGGTCGGGGCGGGTCGGAGATGCTGCTC
This sequence comes from Kitasatospora sp. NPDC087271, assembly GCF_044744605.1. Lineage (NCBI taxonomy): Bacteria > Bacillati > Actinomycetota > Actinomycetes > Kitasatosporales > Streptomycetaceae > Kitasatospora > Kitasatospora sp. NPDC087271. The sequence continues at coordinate 146,835 of NZ_JBIUYQ010000005.1, read as the reverse complement.
ACAGCGATCACCACCTTGTCGTGCGAGGGAGCGGCCGGGCCTTCGGACGGCAGGCGCGAGCGGCCGCGACGGGAGGGCAGGAGTCCGATGCGGCCATCCTGCGGACGGCCCTCGCGGCCAGCCAGACAGGCGGTCATCCTGTGACCCCAGGTCACAGGCTGCCGCCCTGGCCCGGCCGGTGACGCGGTCGGTGACGCGGCCTGCCGGTGGTCTGTCGGTGGTCTGTCGGCGGTCCGGCGGTCGCTCGCCGGTCGTGTCAGCGTCCTGTGAGCGACCTGTCGGCCGCCGTGGCGAGACTGGCGGCACGACATCGACTCACGGGAGGTCCACCATGTCGAGCACCACGTCGAACAGCACCCGACCGCACCACTCGCGCACCACCTCGGTCCTGATCTCCGGGGCGGGGATCGCCGGCACCGCCCTCGCCTACTGGCTGGAGCGCTACGGCTTCCACGTCACGGTCGTCGAGCGCGCCCCGGAACTCCGGGGCGGCGGACAGGCGGTGGACGTGCGGGGCAACGCCCTGGAGGTCATCGAGCGGATGGGCCTCCTGGAGGAGGTCCGGGCCCGCAGGACCGGACTGCGCGGCATGTCCCTGGTCGACGCGGACGGCCGCGAGCTCAAGCGCACCACCGAGTGGACGGCCACCGGGGGCGCCGTGGACGGCCCGGACGTGGAGATCCTGCGCGACGAACTGGCCGCCCTGCTGGCGGGGGCGGCCCGGCCCGGCGTCCGGTACCGCTTCGGCGAGTCGATCGACACCCTCGTGCAGCACGAGGAGGGCGTCCAGGTCCGCTTCACCAGCGGCGACGAGCAGTCCTTCGACCTCGTCGTGGGCGCCGACGGCCTGCACTCGAACACCCGCCGCCTGGTCTTCGGCCCCGAGCCCGACTACCTGCACCCGACCAGCATCTACATCGCCGGCTGGAGCGCCCCCAACCACCTCGGCCTCGACCACTGGGAGGTCATCCACCAGCCCAACGGCCAGGCCGCCTGGGGCTGCATGGCGATGACCGTCCGGGACAACAGCGAGCTGCGCGTCTTCGCCGTCTTCACGTCCGACGAGCCGGTCGGGGACCTGCTGCCGCGCGACCTCGCGGAGCAGCGGCGGCTGGTGGCCGAGCGTTGCGCCGGGATGCGCTGGGAGGTGCCGCAGTTCCTCAAGTCCCTGGGGGAGGGGGACGCCTTCCACTACGACGTGGTCGCGCAGATCCGGATGGACCGCTGGTCGCAGGGCCGGGTCGCCCTGCTCGGCGACGCCGGGTACTGCTGCTCCCCGGCCACCGGCCAGGGCACCAGCGTGGCCCTGACCGCCGCCTATGTGCTGGCCGGGGAACTGCACGCGGCCGACGGCGACCACGAGGCCGCCTACCAGGCCTACGAGCAGCGGCTGCGTGGCCATGTGGCGGCCAATCAGGCCATCCTCGACCACACCAGGGGCCGGTTCGAGACCACGGAGGCCGACCCCGAGGGGGTCGAGGGCTTCGACCGGCCCGGACCCGAGCTGGGCGAGGCCTTCCGCGCGGCCACGGTCTTCGACCTGGCCGAGTACTGACCGACCCCGCCGCCCGCGCCGACCCCGCTGCCCGCGCCGACCCCGCCGCCCCGCAGGTCGGCCGCGGGTGGTCGCGATCACCAGGTAAGTGAGGTTAGGCTAACCAAACTTGATGGACGGTCGAGGGTGAGGGCGGTGCCGGGGATGCACAGTCAGGGTGAGCCGGGGCGGGCGCGGACACGGGACGGCCGGGAGCTGTTCTACATGCGGCGGCCGGGGCCCGGCGGCGAGGGCGCGCCGACGGTCGTGCCGACGGTCGTGCTGGAGGGCGGGCTCGCCTCCAGCCGCTCGTACTGGGCGCCGGTGCAGCTCCGGCTGGACGGGGTCGCGGCGACGGTGGCGTACGACCGCAGCGGGTTCGGCCGCAGCGCTCCGGACCCGGCGCCGCGCCCGCTGCGCCGCCTCGCCGAGGACCTCGACGAGCTGCTCGACCACCTCGGCGGCCTCGGCCACGGGCCGTTCGTCCTGGTCGGGCACAGCTGGGGCGGGCCGATCGTCCGGATCGCCGCCGCGGCCCGCCCCGAGCGGATCGCGGGCCTGGTGCTGGCCGACCCGACGGACGAGTCCTGTGACCTGGTGTTCGCGCCCTCGGTGCGCCGCCAGGAGCGGATCGGGCAGGCGGTCAGCATGCTGCTGGCCCGCACCGGCCTGCTGGCCCGGGCCTTCCGCCCGATGCTCGACGCCCTGCCGGCGGACGCCGCGGCCGAGATGCGCGAGGAGGGCTTCACCGTCTCCACCATCCGCACGAGGGGCGCCGAACTCGCCTCCGTCGTCGCGGACTTGGCCGACCTGAAGGAGAACCCGCCGGCCCTCGGCGGCATCCCGCTCACGGTGGTCTCGGCCGTGCGGACCTCCACCGGCATGGGCCCGAAGGTCCGGGAAGCCGTGAACGCCTCCCATGCTTACCGCGTCGGTCGGGCCGAGGTCGGCCGCCACGTGCTGGCGGCCGACGCCGACCACATGGTGCCGACCAGCGACCCCGACGCCCTGGCACGCGAGATCCGCCGGATCGTCGAAGGTAGTTCTACCTAGGACTTGACTGATCGTCAGGTCCTGATGATCTCCAGGCTGGCGGCGGTGCCCGGAACGCCGCCGGGGTAGGTGTTGCCGCCGAGGTAGAAGGTGTGGCCGTCCGGGCCGAGTGCCAGTCCGGTGGCGAGTTCCACCTGCTGCGGGTTCACGGTTTCGGCGGGGACGAGCGCGTGGGCCTCGGTGTCGTAGGAGAGGATCGCGCTGCGGTTGTGGTAGCCGGGAGGGGTGGGGCCGCCCGGGGTGATGAAGACGGACCAGGTGGAGGCGAAGTAGAGGCGGCGGCCGTCCGGGCTGACGACCGGGTAGCCGAGGCCGGTGCTGCCCGGTGCGAAGTGGAAGTTCTCGGTGACGGTGTCGGTCGCGGTGTCGACGAGGTAGTCGCTCTCGTAGCCGCCGATGCCGTACAGCGTGCCGCCGTCGGGGCTGAGCACCGCGCTGCCGGAGGCGCCGTGGCCGGCGGTGAAGGTGCGGACGGTGGTGAGCGAGGTGGGTGTGGCGGCCAGGTGGACCAAGCCGTCCCCGGTGGTGACGTACAGATCCTCGCCGTTGGGGCGCAGGACGATCGAACCGACGGCGAAGCTGGTGACGCCGACGGAGGCGGTGAAGGCGCCGGCGGCGGTCGAGTACGCGAGGACCCGGGCGGGCTGGAAGCCCCAGCGCTGCCGCGGCCCGTTCTGGGCCAGGTAGACGTCGGCGCCGTCCGGACTGACCACGAGGGAACTCGGTGAGCCGTCCACGTACCCGTCGGGGTGCGGCTGGATCGGGAGCAGGACGTCGGCGGTCACCGTGTCGCTGCCGGTGTCGACGGTGACCAGGTGCTGCGCCCCCACGGTCGCGTACAGCCGGGTGCCGTCGGGGCTCATCGCCAGCGCGCCGACGAAGGAGTTCGCGGCGGTGGAGAGGGTGAGCCGGGCGGTGATCCCGCCGGTCCGGGTGTCGACGACCTTGACCGCAGGCGTGCCGCGAGGGTCGTCGGTCACCCCGACGTAGGCCTTCGTGCCGTCCGGGGTGACGGCGGTCGTCGGGTACGCGTACCCCACCGGGACGACCTGGGGGGTCACGCCGGTAGCGGGCTGTGCGGTGGCTACCCCGGTCCCGGCGGTCAGCAGCAGGCCGACCGATGCCGCGGTGCCCAGCCAACGGGCCTTTGCCATGAGCGACTTCACGAAATCCTCCCCTGTGACACACGATGCGTCCGCATCGGCGGGAGCCAGAGTATGGGGCGGGGAAGGCGAGTTGGGCGCCAATGGCGCAGTCGACGACTCGGGGTGGACGCCATGGCGCCCATGCCTACGGCACATGACGGGGCGCGTGACGGGGCACCTGGCGGGGCGCGCGGGGCCGCCCGATCGGCCACGTGGTCGAGGAGCAGTCCATGGGTTGGCGGCCGGGGCCGGGATCAGGGGGCGTCCGGCGCTTGCGCCGCGCAGGCGGCCAGGGCGGCCAGGCGGTCCACCTCGACCCATTCGTCGAGGTGGAGGCCGATCAGGTGGTGGCCCCGGCTCCACGGGTGGTCCGCGGCGGGAGGGGAGGGCGGCGGCGTGGGGGAGTCGGCGTGGTGGAGGTACCAGGAGCTGAGGCGTTCCAGGGCGGCGCGGCGCTCGGCGGTACCGGTCTCGGCGGTGCAGCGTTCGGCGGCGTAGAGGCGCAGGAGGTCGTTGAGCCGGTAGCGGTGGCGGTCCTCGTGGGTGAGCAGGTGGGCGGTGGCCAGGTGGTCGAGGACGGGCCGGACGGCGGCGGTGGGGGTGTCGGTCAGGGCGGCTGCCGCGCCGGAGCTGACGCCGACGGCCGGGGCCAGGGCGAGCAGCCGGAGCAGGGATCGGGCCTCGGCGGGGAGCGAACGGTAGGAGAGGTCGAAGGCGGCGCGGACCGCCGAGGTGGCGTCACCGTCGATCTGTAGGGCGCTCAACCGGTGTTCCGCGTCGAGGAGTTCGGCGGCGTGGTCGGCGAGGCTGCGGCCCGGGAAGGCGGCGAGGCGGCTCGCGGTGATGGCCAGGGCGAGGGGCAGTCGGCCGCAGGCGGCGGTGAGTTCGGCCGCGGCGTGCGGCTCGGCGCGGGTGCGGTGCTCGCCGGCGATGCGGGCCAGGAGGCGGAGGGCCTGATGGGCGGGCAGGACATCGAGCACCAGGGGGCGGGCGCCGTTGCGGGCGGTCAGGCCGTCGAGTCGGGTGCGGCTGGTGACCACCGTACGGCAGTCCGGGGCACCCGGCAGCAGCGGGCGGACCTGTTCGGCGTCGCGGGCGTTGTCGAGGACCACGAGCAGTCGGCGGTCGGCCAGCAGGGAGCGGTAGAGCGCGGCCGCCTCGTCCGGCGCTGCGGGGATCCGGTCGCCGGGCACGCCGAGGGCGCGCAGGAAGCGGGCGAGGACGGTGTGCGGGTCGAGGGGCGCGGCGACGGAGTAGCCGTGCAGGTCGGCGTAGAGCTGGCCGTCCGGGAACCGGTCCCGGGCGCGGTGGGCCCAGTCGACGGCCAGGGTGGTCTTGCCGACCCCGGCCGGGCCCGAGAGTGCGCACACGGGGACGGCTGCGCCGGTGGCACCGGTCGCGGGCGTCGTGAGCAGCGAGTCCAGAACGCGAAGCTCCGTGCCGCGTCCGACGAAGGTGGGAAGTGCGGGCGGGAGTTGGGCGGGCGGCGGCGCCTCCACCGGGGGTGCGGCCGCTGGGGGTGCCGCCATGGGGGGTGCGGCCACGGGGGGTGTGGCCACCGGGGCCGCTGCGGTCGGCGCCGCCTCGGGGCGGACCGGTTCGGTGGCCAGTAGTTCCAGGTGCAGCGCCCGCAGCTCCGGCCCGGGGTCGAGCCCGAGCTCGTCGGCCAGCCGCTCGGCGAACCGGCGGTAGGCGGTGAGCCCCTCGGGCGCGCGCCCGGAACCGTGCAGTGCGCGCATCAGCTGTCCGGTGAAGCGTTCCCGGAGCGGGTGGTCGACCACCAGCGCGGTCAGCTCGGGGACGGCCGCGCGGTGCCGGCCGAGGGCGAGCTCCAGATCGAGGCATTCCTCCCAGGCGGTCAGTCGCAGTTCGTCCAGCGCGACCGCGCCCGGGGCGTCCGCGTCCACGGCGAGTCCGTCCAGTGCGGGGCCGCGCCACAGGGCGAGCGCTTCGCGGAGCCCGTCGACCGCCGCCGGGGATCGTCCGGCGGCGGCCTCGCGGCGGGCGAGGGCGAGTCGGTCGGTGAAGGCGCGGGCGTCCAGGCGGTGGCCGGTGAGCGTGATGCGGTAGCCGCGGCCGTCGGTCAGCAGCACCGGCGGTGCGTCCGGGTCGGCTTCGGCGAAGCGGCGCCGCAACACCCCGGCGAGGTTGCGGACCTGGCGGGTGGCGGTGGCCGGTGGCCGCTCGTCCCAGACGGCGTCGACCAGACGGGCGACGGGAACGGAGATGTCCGCGTTGAGCAGCAGGGCGGCGAGCAGTCGCTCCTGCCGGGAGCCTTCGGAGGGGACGCGCCTCCCGTCGCCGGTCCACACCTCCAGCGAGCCGAGGATCCTGAACTCCAAGTGTCCCTCCCTGGGATCCGCGGGCCGGGCCGGACCGTCGCTGCGCGTGGATGGGCACGGGCGGTGATGGATCAATGACCAGATCATGCCAGTTGTGTGCGTCCGGTTGAGACCTTTGCTGTGCACCGGCCGAAACGAGCCGGTCGCCTGACGAGACGCCTCGAACCAGGAGCAGTTGATGAACCGTCTGAAGAAGGTCGTCGCCACCGCGACCGCCGTCGCCGCAGCCGCCCTGATCCCGCTGTCCGCGGCCCCGGCCGAGGCCGCCACCGGACCGGGCACCCACCTGGGGATGACCTGGTCCGTCGTCGCCTACGGCCCGGAGGGCACCGTCCAGGTCGGCGGCCCCGGGGGCAGCCCGAGCAACGCCTACAACGGCGACACCGCGCCGTCGGTCTCGCTGCCCGTGCTCTGCCTCAACGTCGACGGCAGCCCGGCCCCGTCCGGGATCAGCATCGGCTTCTACAACGGTTGGGCACAGGGCACCGTCGCCCTCAGCCAGCCGGTCAAGGGCGCCCGGCTCAACAGCCGGGCCGCGGCGGACAGCCTCTGCCAGGCCTCCTTCGGGGCCGGCTGGCGCGAGGCCGAGTTCCACGACGGCCACTTCGGGTCCGACCTGGCGCAGACCGGTGGCTGGACCTTCTGGGCCTACGGCAACATCCCCAACAACACGCGGTTCTGGACGGCCATCAACGACCAGGCGGCCAACCCCTGGAACTGACCGGCGCCTGGAACCTCCGGGACTGCCGGCAGAAGGGCGGGGGGGGGGGGCCCCCGGGGGGGGGGGCGCCCCCCCCCCCCGCCGGGGGCCCCCCCCCCCCCCCCCCCCCCCCCCCCCCCCCGGGCCGCCCCCCCCGCCCCCCCCCGCGCCGCCGCGATCGGGG
>NZ_JBIUYQ010000005.1:0-139867 GCF_044744605.1 Kitasatospora sp. NPDC087271 | reverse complement strand
CCCACCCCGCGTCACTGGCCGCCCCCCCCCCCCCCGGGCGGGGCGCCCCGGGGGGGGGGGCCCCCCCCCCGGGGGGCGCGCCCCCCCCCCCTTCCGCATGATCTCGCCCGAACCCCGAACCCCGAACCCCGAACTCCGGGAGCCGGCAGGCCGGGCCCCTCAGGCCTGCCGTCGTACGGCGATGACCGCCGCACCGAGGACGCACGCGCCGGCGGCGGTGAGGTAGGCGAGGTGGTAGCCGGCGAGCTGGTCCGTGCCGGTCGCGGCGACCAGGACCATCACCGCGACGCCCGCACTGGCGCCGATCTGCTGCGCCACGACGTTCACCGCCCCGGCGACGGCGTGCTGCCGCGCCGGGACTCCGGTGAGCCCGGCGGACGTCATCGAGGGGAAGTTCAGCCCCTGGCCGATGCCGCTGAGCACCAGGCCGGGCAGCACGTACTGCACGTAGCCGCCGTCGTGCGGTGTGCCCAGCCACAGTGCGGCACCCCCGCCGATCAGGACGAGGCCGACCGCCATCAGCGTGCGCGGGGTGTACCGGGCCAGCAGGCGTCCGGTGGCGAAGTTGGCGGTGAGGAACACGGCCAGGGACATCGGCACCAGCGCGAGACCGGACTCGAAGGGGGAGTAGTCCAGCATCCCCTGGAGGTACAGCGGCGCGAAGAACAGCAGCCCGACCGATCCCATGTACTGGAGGAAGGCGGCCAGGCTCGCGGCCCGGACCGACCTGATCCGGAAGAGGCCGAGCGGAAGCACCGGGTCGGCGGTGCGGTGCTCGCGCACGAGGAACAGCACCAGGAAGGCCACCGCGGCGCCGAGGACGATCCACGCCGTCGCGCCGTCGCTGCTCACGCCGACGACGAGCAGGGTGAGTCCGAGCGTGCCCGTGATCGCGCCGGGCAGGTCCAGCCGGCCGCTGTGCCCGGCGCCACCGGGCAGTCCGGCGCGGGTCGCGGCCAGCACGGTGAGCCCCAGCAGCACCGAGAACCACAGCACCGAACGCCAGCCGAAGAACTGGGTCAGTACGCCGCCCAGCAGCACCCCGCCGCTGAAGCTCGCGGCGCCGACCGCCGCGTACACGCTGAAGGCCCGGTTGCGCGCCGGACCGGCCGGAAACGTCTGGGTGAGCAGGGCCAGCGCGGCCGGCCCGGACAGGGCGGCGCCGATGCCCTGGGCGGCGCGCGCACCCAGCAGCACCGCGGTGTCCGGGGCCAGCGCCCCGACCAGCGCGGACACGGTGAACAGGGCGACCCCGACCTCGAACACCCGCCGCCGGCCGAGGACGTCGGCCAGTCGGCCGCCCACCAGCAGGAAGCCGGCGAACGTGACGGCGTAGGCGGTCATGACCCACTGGAGCGTGGTCTCGTCCAGGTCGAAGCGCGCTCCGACCGACGGCAGTGCGGCGTTGAGGACTCCGAGACCGCTCACGTCCAGGGCGAGCGCCCCGGCCAGGACGCCGAGTGCCAGTCCCGGCCGGAGCGCCGGCTTGACCGCGGTGTCGGTGCTGTCGGTGCTGTCGGTGGTATCGGTGGCGTCGGTCATGCGGGCCTGCCGTCGACGTCGCGGCCGGTGGGACCGGCTAAGGAACGGTCGGCATCGACTGACGCCGAATCAAGATTCTCAACTGCCATGGGGGTCAGCTTGCATGGGGCGCTCAGTCGCTGTCTACCCCAATCGCGTGCCGGTGGAGCGCGCCTTTCGCGGGGTCGTGCGCCTATCCCGGCCGGGGCGGGGTGACGCGGGGGCGCTGCTGAGTCGAGGCGCCATTTCGGACCGCCGACAGCTCCAACTCGAACCGGACACTTGGAGATCAAATCTCGCCACTGCCTCAACCGGCCCTCGAATGGCGCTTGTCTCACCATTAACAAACTGGCACTCTGCTGTCCGCCGGTCGGATTAGCACTGACGATCCATTTTGCCTCAATCAGCATACTCGTCGCGCTTGACCAAATGGACCTTGGAGCCCATCGACAGTAGCCGCGCAGGTGAAGAATCCGCGTACGCGATCCTGTCGTCGATGCACCCGCGGACCGATGTGACCCAGAGATGCCCGTGATTTCTCCCGCGGTGAGCGAGCTGCGCCGCCAGCCGAAACAGCGGTACACGAACGGGAGTTCTCACTCGCTGTGAACGCGGAGATCGGAAACGCCGATCCCATCCGCATGCCGACCGTCGGCTCCACCCAGGTACTTGATGCGGCGAAGGGGACCCTCCGCGTCATGAGCCGCCCCCGTGTCCGGCTGCCCGGGTGCGGACCGAACCCCCCCGACCGGTCGGCCGTGAAGCTCCACCCGTCCATTCCATCCGCCCTGTTGAGGGAGTCGCCGTGCCCCGAGAGCGCGCAGCGCGAGACATTTCCGCCGTAACGGATTTCCTGCTTTCCCGTGTTGTCGAGCTGTTGGACGTGTCCGCGAGCGCGGTGGACCGCTCGGCGCCGCTGCACCGGTACGGACTGGACTCGCTGAGATCGGTGACGCTCGCGGCCTCGCTGTCCGAGTTCCTCGGCTGGCAGGTCCCGGCCACCTGGATGTGGCAGTACCCGACCGTCGACGGGCTGGCGCGTGCGCTCGTCGACGGTCCGCGTGCCGCGGAGCCCGCCCCGAGTGCCGAGCGCCGCCGACCGCCCTCGCACGAGCCCGTCGCGATCGTGGGCATCGGCTGCCGGTTCCCCGGCGGGCCGGACCCGTCGTCGTTCTGGCAGCTGCTGGTCGAGGGCGGCGACGCCGTCGGGCCGGTACCGGCCGCGCGACGCGAGCTGCTGAACGACAGGGTGCGCTGGGGCGGCTTCATCGACGGCATCGACCGGTTCGATCCGCTGTTCTTCGGCATCTCGCCCCGCGAAGCCGTCCAGATGGACCCCCAGCAGCGCCTGATCCTGGAGCTGTCCTGGGAGGCGCTGGAGGACGCGGGCATCGCGCCCCACAGCCTGGTCGACAGCGACACCGGCGTGTTCATGGCCTCCTGTTGGGGCGACTACGCCGCCCTGGCGCACTACCGCGGCCCCGACAGCCAGATCACCCCGCACACCGCGACCGGCATGCACGACGGCATCATCGCCAACCGGGTCTCCTACGTCCTCGGCCTCCAGGGCCCGAGCATGGCCATCGACGCCGCCTGCGCCGGATCGCTGGTCTCGGTGCACGTGGGCTGCCAGTCGATCTGGCTGGGCGAGAGCGACCTGGTGCTGGCCGGCGGCGTGAACCTGAGCTTCGTCTCCGACTACTACACCGCCATGGACGCGATGGGCGCGCTCGCCCCGGACGGCCGCTGCAAGTCCTTCGACGCCCGCGCCAACGGCTACGTCCGCGGCGAGGGCGCCGGCGTCGTCGTGCTCGCCCCGCTGAGCGTGGCACTGGAACGCGACCTGCCGGTGTACTGCCTGATCAAGGGCAGCTCCTCCAACAACGACGGTCTGAGCAACGGCATGACGGCGCCGAACCCCCAGGCGCAGGAGAAGATGCTCCGCACCGCGTACCAGCGGGCGGGCATCGCCCCGCACCTCGTGGACTACGTCGAGTGCCACGGCTCCGCGACGCCCCTCGGCGACCCGATCGAGGCCAACGCCATCGGCGCGGTGCTGGGCGGCGGCCGTACGGAGCCGCTGCGGCTCGGGTCCGTCAAGTCCAACGTCGGGCACCTGGAGGCGGCCGCCGGCATCGTCGGCCTGGTCAAACTCGCGATGTCGATGCGCAACGGCGTGCTGCCGCCGAGCCTGCACTACAGCGCGCCGAACCCGCAGATCATGTTCGACGAGTACAACCTCACCGTCCAGGACCGGCTGGCGCCGTGGCCGCGACGCTCCGACGCCCGCCGGGGCGGCGTCAGCTCGTTCGGGTTCGGCGGCGCGATCTGTCACGTCGCCGTCGAGGAACTGCCGCGCCCCGAGAGCTCGCTGCTCCTGCTGGCCGCGGACTCCCGGGAGGCGCTGGCCGAGCGGGCCCGGGCGCTGCGCGACGAGAGCGACCTGCGCGCGCTCTGCCGCCGGACGCCCGGCGACGGCCCGTTCCGGCTCGCGGCCACCGCCCGCGACATGCCCGAACTCCGCTCCCAGCTGGACGCCTTCGGCAGCGGGGCGACGGCCGCCGGGCTGAGCGTCGGGGAGCGGACCGGACGCAGGCCGCGGGTGGCCTTCCTGTTCTCGGGCAACGGCTCGCAGTGGGTGGGCATGGGCCGGCAACTGCTCGCCGGAATGCCCGTGTTCCGCCGGTCCATGATGAAGTCCGACCGGCGGATGCGGGAACTGCTGGGCTTCTCGCTCGTCGAGCAGCTGATGTCCCCGGACGGCCGCATCGACGACATGGACGTCTTCCAGCCGCTGCTGTTCTCCCTCCAGGTCGCGCTGGCCGAAGCCTGGCGCTCGCTGGGGGTGGAGCCGGACGTCGTCGTGGGGCAGAGCGTCGGCGAGTTCGCCGCCTCCCACATCGCCGGCGCGCTCGACTTCGACGACGCCTCCCGCCTGGCCGCCCACCACGGCCGGCTCCTCCAGCAGCTCGCCGTGGGGCGCGGCGAGGGCATCGTGGTGATGACCGCCGCCGACGAGGTCGGGCCGTACCTGACCGGCCGGCTCACCGTCTCCGGCCACAACGGCCTGAACTCCACCCTGGTCACCGGCACACCGCAGGAGATCGACGACCTCGTCCGGCGGCTGACCGCGGCGGGCGTCACCAACCACCGGGTCCGGATGGGCCACGCCCCGCACTCCCCGCTGGTCGACCACGTCCTCGCCCCGCTGAAGGTCGAACTCGACGGCATCAGGCCCCGGACCACCCGCATCCCGATGATCTCGACGGTCACCGGCGAACGCGTCGACGGTGCCGAGCTCGGGCCGGACTACTGGGCGGACAACCTGCGCCGGGAGATCCGGGTGGTCGACGCCCTGACGAAGCTGCGCGACCACGACGTCGACGCGGTGATCGAGATCAGCCCGCACCCCGTCCTGCTCAAGTCGGTGTCGGAGATCCTGACGGCGACCACCCTGCCCTCGCTGCGCCGCGGCGCCGACGAGGCCTCGACCCTGCTCGGCTCGCTCGGCGCCCTGTACACCGCCGGCCTCCCCGTCGCGGCCCACCCCTTCCTCGCGGGCGACCGCGGGCGGCACGTCACGCCCGGCCGGAGCGACGCCGCCGCCGACGAGCAGGTGCACCTCGTCCCCGTCACCGCCCGTACGGCCGGCGCGCTGGCCGACACCTGCCGCGAGCTGTCCAACCACGTCGAACGCGACGCGGGCCTGCGGGTCTCCGACCTCGCCTACACGCTCGCCGCCAGGCGCACCCACCACAACCACCGGATCGCCCTGTTCGCCCGCAACCGGCAGGACGTCCTGGACGGCCTCGCCAGGGTCGCCGCCGGCCAGCCGCACCCCGACGTCGTCACGGGCACGGTCTCCGGCACCGTCGACCGGCGGGTCGCGCTGGTGTTCTCCGGCGGCGGCACCCAGTGGGTCGGCATGGGCCGCGAACTCCTGCGCTCGCACGCCGGCTTCCGCACCTGGATGAACGCCTGCGACGCCGCCGTGCGCGCGGCCGGCGGCTGCTCGGTGCTCGACCGGCTCGCCGCCCCGGCCGACGAGGCCGGGTACGAGGAGATGGACTTCCAGCAGCCGGTGCTGTTCGCCCTCCAGGTCTCGCTGGCGAAGGTCTGGCTCGGACTCGGCATCCAGCCGACCGCCGTCGTCGGGCACAGCCTGGGCGAGGTCGCGGCCGCCTGCGTGGCCGGCGCGCTGTCGCTGGAGGACGCCGCCCGCGTGGTGGTCGCCCGGTCGCACCTGCTGGAGCGCAAGGCCGCCGCGGGCGCCATGATCTCGGTCGACCTGCCGGAGGCGGAGCTGCTGCCGCGGCTCGCCCCCTACGCCGCGCACGCGGCCGTCGCCGTGGTCAACAGCCCCACCAGCGCGGCGGTCTCCGGCTCGCCCGAAGCCGTCGACGCCCTGGAGGCCGACCTCAAGCGGGACGGGATCTCGACCCGGCGGATCCGGGTCGAACGGCCGGTGCACAGCCCCGGCATGGACCCGCTGCTCCAGCCGCTGCGCGCGGGCATCGACGGCATCACCCCGCTGACGCCCGGCATCGACTTCCACTCCACGGCACTGGCCGACACGGTGAACCCGGTCGCCGACGTCGACTACTGGGTGCACAACCTGCGCAACCAGGTCCGGTTCGCCGAGACGATCGGCGCACTGGTCGACCAGGGCGTCGGCACCTTCATCGAGATCGGCCCGCACGAGACGCTGCGCGGCGCGGTCGAGGAGATCGCGCTGACCCGTGGCGCCCAGGTGCACGCGATCAACTCCCTGCGGCGCGACGAGAGCGACGTCCGCTGCCTGCTGGGCGCCGCCGCGTCGTTGTACGTCAGGGGCCTGCCGCTGACCTTCGACCCGCTGTTCGCCGACGACGTCGAGGTCGTGGAGACGCCGCTCGTCCAGTGGCAGAAGGACCGCTACTGGATCGACACCGAGCCCCGCCCCGTCCGGGCGCCGGCCCCGGCCGTCGAAGCCGCGGCCGTGCCCGTGGCCCGTGTGGTGGTGGAGGAGCAGCCGACGGAGATCCGGCCGGTGGCGGAGGTCGTCCTCGCCGAGCTCGCCGACGCGCTGGGCGTGCCGGTGAGCAGGTTCGACGTGAACGCCAGCATGCTCGACTTCGGCCTCGACTCGATGCTGGCGATCCGCCTCGTCAACAGGCTGCAGTCGCTGTTCGGGCACCGGGTGTCGCCGGTGGTGTTCCTGGACGGCCGGTCCATCTCCGAGGTCGTCGGCCACTTCGTCGAGCTCACCGCCGGACCGGCCGCGCCCGCGACGGCACCGCCCGTACCGCCGGCCGCCCCCGCCTCGGCCTCCGCCCCCGCCCCCGCCTCGGCCCCCGAGGCCGAGCCGGACCGGACGTACCTCGACGAGCTGTCCGAACTGGACGCCGAGGAGCTGGTGGACGAACTGGACGCGCGCGGACTGCTGGAGGCCACCGACGCACCGGCCCTGGACCAGCTGCGCGCCGACGGCCTCGGCCTCGCACTGGCACCGGCCTCGCACGGCCAGGCCTCGCTGTGGTTCATGCAGATGGTCGCGCCGGACGCCGTGCCCTACAACTTCATGGTGACCGCCCGGATCCGGGCCGCCGTCGACGAGAAGGCCCTGGACCGCGCCGTACGAGCCGTGATGGAGCGCCACCCCGCCCTGCGCACCCTCTTCGTGGAGGCGGGCGGCCGCCCCTACCAGGTCATCCTGGACGAACCGGTGTACGAGTTCGTCGTGGCGGACGGCACCGACCTGGACGACGAACAGGCCCGCGAGGAACTGGCCCGCTACGGGCACGAGCCGCTCGACCTGGACAACGGGCCGCTGGTGCGGATCGTCCTCATGACGCGCGGACCGGCGGACCACTACCTGCTGGTGCTCGTCCACCACATCGCGTCGGACGCGGCGTCGGCCGACGTCATGATCCGCGAACTCCAGGAGTACTACGAGGGCGCCGACCCCGCCGACAGCGCGCCGGTCGCCCCGTACACGGAGTTCGTCGCGTGGGAGCGGCAGTGGCTGGCCGGCCCGGCGGCCGGCGCGGCCCTGGACTGGTGGTCGCGGAAGCTGGCCGACCCGCCCGCCCACCTCGACCTGTCCACCAAGGAGCGGCCGCCGGGCGTCACCTACGAGGGCCGCGACCTCGCCTTCCGCTGGAGTGCCGAAGAGACCTGCCTGCTGAGGGAGTTCGCGGTGCGCGAAGGCGTGTCGATCAGCACCGTCGTGCTGGCCGGGTTCTTCGCCACGCTCAACCGCGCGGTCGGCACCGAGGACGCCGTACTGGCCACCGCCATCGCCCAACGCGCCGAACCCGGCTGGGAATCCGCCATCGGCTACTACCTCAACACCGTGCTGGTGCGGGCGAACCCCGCCGGTGACCGCAGCTTCCGCGAGCTGCTGCGCGAGGTCCACGCCTTCTCGCTCGGCCTCCTGGAGCACATGAACTACCCCCTCGACCTGCTGGCCTCCCAGCTGCGGCCGCCGAGGGCCGAGGGCCGCTCCCCGTGGTTCGACGTGGTCGTCAACTGGCTGTCCTCGGACGCGTTCCCCCGGTCCGTCAAGCTCTTCCACGGCATCGGCGACACCATCACGCCCGACGGCGCGCTGCCGCTCGAACCGCTTCAGGTGCGCAGGCACCTCGCCAAGTTCGACCTCGAGATCTCGATGGCCGACATCGACGGCGAGGTGGCCGGCCACGTCCAGTTCAAACCGAGCTACCTGGAAAGGCAGACCGTGACGGCACTGCTCGCGCTGTACCGCACCGTGCTCTTCGACGCGATCGCCCAACCCGACCGGGCCATCGGCGACTTCGCGCCGACCGGCCTCCCCGAGGAGACGGACCGGTGACCGAAACCCTGCACTCCGCGTTCGTCGAGCAGGCCCTCAAGAACCCCGACGCGACCGCCGTCTACTCCGACGCCGGCGTCCTGACCTACGGCGAACTGAACCAGCACTCCCGGGAGTTGGCCGAACGGCTGGTCGCCGACGGCGCGGGCCCCGGCGTCCCGGTCGGCATCTGCGTCGAGCGCACCCCCGACCTGCTCGTCGGCATCCTGGCGGCCCTGCGCGCCGGATCCTGCTACCTGCCGCTGGACCCGAACTACCCCGCCGACCGGCTGACCTTCATGGTCCAGGACAGCGGGACCCGCCTGCTGCTCACCACCCCCGCGTCCCGGGCCAGTTGCCCGCCCGGACCGACCGTGGTCGTGCTGGGGGAGAGCGTGACGACCGAGCCCGGCGCGAAGCCCGTCGCGGTCGTGCCCGGCGACACCGCGTACGTCATCTACACCTCGGGCTCCACCGGCAGGCCCAAGGGCGTGGCCGTCCGGCACGGCGGCTGCGTGGCGATGCTCGCCGAGATGGACCGGGTCCTCGACGGCTGCGACCTGAGCGGAGTCTCGGCGGCGAGCTCGGTCTGCTTCGACCTGTCCGTGATGGAGATCTTCAACGCGCTGTGCCGCGGCGGCGCCGTCGTGCTCGTCGAGAGCGCCGTGCACCTGCCGGAGAGCCGGTACGCCGACCGGATCACCCACCTGAACGTCGTCCCCTCGGTCATGAACAGCCTGCTCGACGCCGGTGCCCTGCCGCCGAACGTGCGCACGGTCGTGTTCGGCGGCGAGGCCCTGCGCCGCAAGCTGGTGGACCGCACCTACCGGGAGACCGGCGCCGACCGGGTGTTCAACGCCTACGGCCCCACCGAGGGCACGGTCTTCTGCTCGTTCGGGCCGGTGCCCGAGGACGGGACCGACGAACCGACGATCGGCCCGCCGACGACCAGCGACCGGGTCTACGTGCTCGACGAGCAGCTGAAGCCGCTCCCGGCCGGCGAGCCCGGCGAGCTCTACCTCGGCGGCGCCGGCCTCGCGCACGGCTACGTCAACCGGCCGCGCACCACGGCCGAACGCTTCGTGCCGGACCCGTTCCGCAACGGCGAGCGGATGTACCGCACCGGGGACGTCGTCAAGTTCACCGACGGCGGCGAACTCCGCTTCCTCGGCCGCACCGACCACCAGGTCAAGCTGCGCGGCTACCGCATCGAGCTGGAGGAGGTCGAGGCCCGGCTGACCGGCTGCCCCGAAGTCCGGGAGGCCGCCGCCGTCGTCCGGGGCAACCGGCTCGTCGGCTACGTCGTGCCCGCCGGCGACGACGCGCCGCAAGGCGGCCCCCGGCTGGACGCCGCGCTCCAGAGCGCCGTCACCGGCAGGCTCGCCGTCGAACTGCCCGACTACATGGTGCCCGCGACGCTCGTGGTCCTCGCCGCCCTGCCGCTGGGGCCGGGCGGGAAGCTCGACCGCAACGCGCTGCCCGAGCCGCCGGCCGCCGACAGCGGCGGGCCCCTGACGGCCGCCGGCACGCCGACCGAGGTGGCCCTGTCGGAGATCTGGGGCCAGCTGCTCGACCTCGAACCGTCGAGCATCGACGTGCAGTCCGCCTTCTACGACCTCGGCGGGGACTCCCTGCTGCTCATCCGCCTCGCCCGGCTGATGACCCGGCGCTTCGACCGCCGCGTCCGGGTGCCCGACCTCTTCAGCTTCCGCGACATCTCCTCCCTCGCCCGCTGGCTCGACGACGAGAGCGGCGCCACCCCCGAGGCGGTCCAGTCCGCCCGTGCGCGTGCCAACACCCGCCGGGCCGCGCTGCGCGGCCGCGGCGGCGCCACCGGCCGCTGAGCCGCCGGCGTCTGCGTACAGCGGCCGCTGAGTCACCCTCACTCGAAACGAAGCAGGAGCCTCCCCATGACCGACAACCCCGAGCAGGAGTACGACCCGGGCGACGTGGCCGTCATCGGCATGTCCCTGCGGGCGCCCGGAGCCCGCACCAAGGAGCAGTTCTGGGACAACCTCGTCCACGGCCGGGAGTCCGTGTCGTTCCTGGCCAAGGACGACATCCACGTCGACGAGACCCTGATCCACAGCCCGTTCTACGTGCGGGCCTGCGGCGTGCTCGACACGTACGACAAGTTCGACCCGTCGGTGTTCGGCATCAGCGACCGGATGGCGGCCGCGATGACCCCGGAGAACCGGCTGTTCCTGGAGAGCGCCTGGGAGACGCTGGAGGACGGCGGCTACGACCCGGACCGGCTCAGGGCCGAGATCGGCATGTACGGCGCCAACAACCCGCAGACCGCCGCGCTCTACAGCTCCCCGCCGGACCGGGTGTCGGTCGGCCCCGAGGCGATCGAGGCCAGCCTGGCGTGGTCGCCGGACACCATGACCTCCAACGCGCTGTACTACATGGGGCTCATCGGTGAGGCCGTCACCGTCGCCGCCGTCTGCGCGGGCTTCCACTACGCGGTGCACCTGGCCTGTCAGTCGCTGCTGCTCGGCCAGACCGACCTGGCGATCGCCGGCGGCGCGATGGTCCGCCTGCCGCACCCGCGCGGCCACCTGTGGGAGGAGAACCGCATCCTGTCGAAGGACGGCCACTGCCGCCCGTTCGACGCCAACGGCACCGGCACCGCGCTGTCCAGCGGGGTCGTCACCGTGCTGCTGAAGCCGCTGGGCCACGCCGTCGCCGACCGCGACCACATCTACGCCGTGGTCAAGGGTTCGGCCGTCAACAACAACGGCGTCAGCGCGATGGCGTACGGCCTGGCCCAGCCCGAGCGGCTGAGCGCCTGCATCGCCAACGCCATGGAGGTCGGCGGCGTCACCCCGGACACGGTGTCCATGTACGAGGCCAACGGCCTCGGCCTGCCGATGACCGACGAGCTCGAAGTGCACGCGGCGACCATGGCGTTCGGGAAGCAGACCGCGACCACCTCGATCGGCGGGGTCAAGGGCAACGTCGGCCACGGCGGCGTGGTCTCGGGCGGCTTCGGCGCGATCAAGGCCGCGCTGGCGCTGCACCACAAGACGCTCCCGGCGACGATCAACCTGACCGAGGTCAACCAGGACCTCGACTTCCCCAGCACCCCCTTCGTGCCGCAGGTCGAAGGGGCGCACTGGGAGCCGGAGGCCGGCATCCGCCGCGCGGGCATCACCTCGATCGGTGGCGGCGGCTACAACGCGCACCTGCTGCTGGAGGAGGCCCCGACGGCCGCCGGACGCGCCCCCGAGGACGAGGGCCGGCCGCGGCTGGCCACCCTGTCCGCCCTGGACGACGACGCGCTGGCCCGCCAGCGCGCGCGGCTCAAGGACCGGCTGGAGGCCGACCCCGACCTGCGCCTGGACGACGTCTGCTTCAGCCTCAACCTCGGCCGCAAGGTGATGGCCCGCCGCTGGGCGGCCGTGGTCCGCAGCCGCGCGGAGCTGATCGCGGCGCTGTCCGACGACGCCGCCCGTGGCCCCGCCACCACGACCGCCGCCGCCCCGCAGACCGACCCGGGCTCCTTCTCCCGCTTCTCACGCAACGACAACGGGATCGTGCCGTCCGGCCAGGACGCGCGGGCGCTGTCCGAGCTGGCCGCCGCCTGGGTGACCGGCCAGCAGGTGGACTTCGAGGCCCTGCACCTGGGGGAGGCCAGCCGCCGCGTTCCGCTGCCCACCTACCCGTTCCAGCCGCGCCGGTTCTGGCGCACGGACTGGTGACCATGAGCACGCCGGCACCGGACACCGTGGACCTGGGCGACCCGGCCACCTTCGCGGACCACGACCTCGACGGGTTCTGGCGCACCCTGCGGGACACCGCCCCGATGCACTGGAACCCGCCCGTCGACGGCCGCCGGGGGTTCTGGGTGCTCTCCCGCCACGACGACATCATGGCCACCTACCGGGACAACGCGAACTTCACGTCCGAGCGCGGCAACGTGCTCGTCACGCTCCTGGAGGGCGGCGACGCCGGGGCCGGCCGGATGCTGGCCGTCACCGACGGGCCCCGGCACCACGAACTGCGCAAGATCCTCCAGCGGGTGCTCTCGCCGAGGGTGCTCGACGAGGTCGCGCGGACGGTCCGGGTCAACACCCGGCAGTGGATCCGCGAGGCGGTCGAGTCCGGCGGCTGCGAGTTCGCCGAGGAGATCGCCGGCCGGATCCCGATGACCACGATCTCGAACCTGCTCGGCGTGCCCGAGCAGGACCGGGACTACCTGCTCAGCCTGACCAAGACCGCGCTGTCGGCCGAGGACGAGGAGGTCGACGAGGTCGACTCCGAGATGGCCCGCAACGAGATCCTGATGTACTTCCTGGACGTCGTCGAGGAGCGGCGTGAGTCCCCGGGCGACGACGTGATCAGCATGCTGATCGGCAGCTCCATCGACGGTGTGCCGCTGTCCGACGAGGACGTCGTGCTCAACTGCTACAGCCTGATCATCGGCGGCGACGAGACCAGCCGGCTGACGATGATCGACTGCGTCCACACGCTCGCCGCCCGGCCCGAGCAGTGGCGGCGGTTCAAGGACGGCGAGGTCGCGGTCGAGACCGCCGTGGACGAGGTGCTGCGCTGGGCCTCGCCCACGATGCACTTCGGGCGCAGCGCCGTACGGGAGACCGAACTGCACGGCGTACGGCTGCGCCCGGGCGACATCGTCACGCTCTGGCACGCCTCCGGCAACCGGGACGAACGGGTCTTCGCGCGGCCCGGGGTGTTCGACCTCGGCCGCACCCCCAACAAGCACCTGGCCTTCGGCTACGGTCCGCACTTCTGCGTCGGCTCGTACCTGGCCAAGGTGGAGATCGCCGAACTGCTCACGGCCCTGCGGGACTTCACCACCGGGTTCGAGCAGACCGAGGAGGCGCTGCGGATCCGGTCCAACTTCCTGACCGGGTTCTCCACGATGCCGGTGCGGTTCGAGCCCGACCACCGCGGACTGAAAGAGGTCGACTGATCCGGATGAACATCTACATGTCAGGACAAGGGGGATTCGCGGTCGCGGTCGCGGAAGCCCTGTCGGACGACGGGCACAAGATCGTCGGCGCAGCCGCCCCCCGGCTGCGCAAGGGGAAGTCCGACGAGGGCGACGCGATGTGCTGGGACCGCCTGCGCTCCTGGGCGTACCACAAGGACGTCCCGTGGACGGACTCGGCCGAACTGCGCGCGCGGCACATCCCGGACGGGGTGGACATCATCGTCGCCGCGCACTCGCACGCCTTCCTCGGCCGCCAGACCCGCGCCCGGGCCGCCGTCGCCACCATCGGCTACCACCCCAGCCTGCTGCCGCTGCACCGCGGCCGGGACGCCATCCGGTGGACGATCCGCGACGGCGACAAGGTGACGGGCGGAAGCGTCTACCACCTCACCGAGCGCACCGACGCGGGCCCGCTCGCCGCCCAGGAGCACCTGTTCGTGCCCCCGGGCTCGACCGCGCAGAGCCTCTGGCGCGACCACCTGGCGCCGCTCGGCGTGCGACTGCTCCTGAAGGTGGTCACCGACCTCACCGCGGACCGGCGGATCGAGGTTCCGCAGGACGAGAAGCTGGCCACCTGGGAGCCCGCGATGGGCGCGCCACCGCTGTTCAAGCCCGAACTCATCGCGCTGCCCGGAACGGTGCAGGTCGACAGCAGCAAGTGGGCCCTGCACGAAGGGTGACGGCCAAGTGGCCTCTGGAACCGGTGCCCCGCACACCACGCGTGTGCGGGGCACCGGGCCGGTGGGTGAACCCGGCACCGGACTGGCCGCCGAGCCCGTCGTCGGAACTCGACAGCGTGAACGTGTACACCAGGGACGGCGATTCCGAGTGCCCCCCCGCGTACCTCTGCACCTTCACCGCGAAGGAGTCCCGACCATGCGGAAGTTCATCATCGACCTGGCCGAACGCACCGTCGCCACCTACGCCGTGGCGTTCCTCGGCCTGCTGCTGGCCGACGGATTCGACCTGACGTCGATCGGCGCGTTCAAGGCGGCGGCCGTGGCGGCACTGCCGGCCGCGCTGGCCGTGGTCAAGGGAGTGGCCGCGACCTTCGTCGGCGACCCGAACTCGGCAGCCCTGCTGGCCCGCCCCCACGAGTGACCGGCCCGGCCGGGTGCGCTAAGCCGGGAACTCGCCCTCGCGAACGGCCGCGGCAAAGGCGCCCCATACGGCGGCGGGGAAGGCGACATAGCCTGCCCGCTCCAGGTGCTGGACGTCCTCGCCGCCGAGCGTGACGGTCATGAAATGCGGACTGGGCTGCTCGCTTCCCTGCACGGTCAACGACAGCATCCGCCGCTTGCGCGGGCGCTGGATCCGGGAGGCCACCGCTACCTCCACCGGGGACGGGACTTGAGCGTCACCGTGGTCATGCGACCACTGTCGGCGCGACGCTCTGCGCGAGACCACCGGTAAACTGACGCCCGATGCCGACAACCCGCCATACTTCACCGCTGCCCGCCGATGCAGACGAGGAGATCCTGAAAGGCGGTGCCTGGCTGCCGCACGGCTTTCAGCTCGATCCACACAGCCACGTCCACGGTCAGCTGGTCTACGCCGCCGCCGGCGCCTTGGTCACGGCGACGGAGCGCGGCACGTGGGTCGCCCCGGCGGACCGGATCACCTGGACGCCTCCGCGCTTTGCCCACTCGCACCGCTTCTACGGGCAGACCGACGTACGGCTGGTGTCCGTCCCACTCGACTTGTGCGCCGTGCTCATCGATCACCCCAGCGTCTTCGCGGTAAGCCCGTTGCTGCGCGAGGCCCTTCTGGCGCTCACCGACGAGCCAGAACGGCGGCCTGGCGCCCACCGGCGCCTGCTCGCCGTGATCGTGGACGAGTTGGCCGACGCCGCCGAGACCTCCCTCCACCTTCCCGAAGCGAGCGACGACCGGCTGCGCGCCGCCACCGACCTGCTGCGCGCGGACCCCGCCCGGCCTTGCACCCTGGCCGAGCTCGGCCAGGCGGTGGGAGCCAGCGAGCGCACGCTCAGCCGCCTGTTCCACGCCGAGCTGAGCATGAGCTTCCACCGCTGGCGGACCACGCTGCGCATCCACCACGCCTTGGCGCACCTGACCGACGGGATGACGGTGACGGAGACCACGGTCGCGTGCGGATGGTCCAATCCGTCCACCTTCATCGACGCCTTCACCGAAGTCGTCGGCCAGACCCCCGGCCGCTATCAGGCCGGCCTGCGCTTCCACGCGCGCTAGCCCCCACCCGGGCGGTTCGCGCTGGTCAGGTGCACAGCGCGCGACGCCAGAGCCAGCTTGGCGGGTTTCCGGTATCGGGTGTCGACTTACCAGTGGTTCGCGGCCCGCCGGGTCTTCCATAGTGGACAGCGAGCGAGCGCCGGCCCTCCGACCTCACGGCCGCCGCCGCGACGTACGCGCTCGGCGCGTACCGACCACTGCACGGATCATGAAGGGCTCGCACGCATGACTGAGACACACGACGACACGGCCGTCGTCATCATCGGGGCCGGCGTCGCCGGTCTGACTCTCGGCAACTTCCTGCTGCGCAACGGCGTCGACTGCGTCGTGCTGGAGAAGCACCCTCGCGCCTACGTCGAGAAGCGCCAGCGCGCCGGAACGATCGACACCTTCGGCGTGCGCCTCCTCCGCGAATGGGGCCTGGAGGAGGTCCTCGCAGGCGACCCCATCCCGTACAGCGAGGGCGGCTTCTACATCGACGGCCACGCGATGCCGATCGACGTGGACGAGGACAACAACGAGAGCCTGTACTGCCCGCAGCAGGTCCTGGTGCGCAACCTCACCGAGGTCTTCCTCCGCGAGGGCGGTGACCTGCGCTACGAAGCCGCAGACGTCACCCTGGAAAACCTCACCCAGGGCCACCCCGTGGTGCGCTACCGGGACGCCGACGGTGCGGCGCGAGCCGTCGACTGCGACTTCATCGCCGGCTGCGACGGCTTCCACGGCGTCTCCCGCCGCTCCATCCCCGCCTCCGCGCTGACCGAGTACTCCCACGAGTACGGCTACTCCTGGCTCAGCGTCCTGGCCGCCACCGAGACCAAGCCCTCGGGCATGGCGATCCACGAACTGGGACTGGCCGGGATGATCCCCCGCGGCCCCGAAGCCAGCCGGATCTACTTGCAGTGCGCGGTCGACGACACCCCCGAGCAGTGGCCGGACGAGCGGATCTGGAGCGAGCTGGAGGCCCGCTTCGGCACGCCGCCCTCGCGCGGGCAGATCCTGTCCAAGCAGATCGTTCCGCTGCGCAGTGTGGTGTTCGACCCGATGAGCTACGGCAGCCTCTACCTCCTGGGCGACGCCGCGCACATCGTGCCGCCGATGAGCGCCAAGGGCATCCACCTCGCTCTGCACGACACCGAGGTCTTCGCCCGCGCAGTGATCCGCCACGCCAAGGAGGGCGACTCCGGCCTCCTCGACAGCTACTCGCAGACCTGCCTGCCACACATCTGGAACTACCAGGCGTTCGCCACGTGGATCACCGACACCATGCACAACGCGGGCTTCACCGGCTACGAGGGCGAGTTCAAGAAGCAGATCGCCCGCGCCGAGCTCCAGCGCCAGTTCGCCTCCGAGTCGGCAAACAAACTGTTCAGCGAGCTGACCGCCGGCACCAACTAGGGCGTGAAGGTCCGGGTCGGGGCGCGGGGGAGGAGCCGCGCGCCCGCGACACGCAGGGAACGCTACGTCGACGAACGGGCCCTTCCCGATAATGCAGGGGCCGCGCCCCCGGGCCGCGCACGTCCCCGTTCCCAGGAAGGCGCACGACCATGGAAGGCTCCTCCTCGACCGTGCTCGCCGACATCGCGACCATCCTGCTGATCGGGCTCGCCCTGTCGCCGCTGCGCACCCGCCTGCGCCAACCGGTGGTGGTCGGCGAGATCGCGGTCGGGGTGATCCTGGGGCCGAGCGTCCTCGGGCTGCTGCCGGGCGACCTCCCGCACGTCCTCTTCCCGCCCCAGGTCCGTGAGCACCTCTCGGTGATCGCCCAACTGGGCATCGCGCTCTTCATGTTCGCCGTCGGGTGGGAGCTCGACCTGAAGCAGCTGAACGGGCGGGTCCGCACCGTGGTGGCGGTCACCGCGGCCTCCGTCGCCGTGCCCTTCGCCCTCGCGGTCGCCCTGGCGGTCGTCCTCGTGGCCAGGTGGCCCCGCCTCATCGGTACGGAGACGTCCCCCGTGCTGCTGGCCGTGTTCCTGGGCATCGCTCTGTCCGCCAGCGCGCTGTCGGTGCTCGCGCGCATCGTGGGGGAGAACCAGTTGCAGGCGACCCGCACCGGGGCTATGGCCACGGCCTGCGGGGCGCTCACCGAGATCACCGCCTGGTGCGGCGTCGCCTGCATCGCCTCCGTGGCCCGGAGCGGCGGCTCGGACCACGTCCTCCTCTCGCTCGCCGAACTCGCCTGCTACGCGGCGGCGATGGCCTTCGTGATCCGCCCGCTGCTGCGACGCCTGCTGCGCCGGCCGGCCCGCGCCGACGGACATCCCCTGCTCGTCCTGCTGACCCTCGGCAGCGGGATCCTGCTGTCCGCGTGGACCACCTCGTGGCTCGGCATGCACGCCGTGATCGGCGCCTTCGCCTTCGGGCTGGCCATGCCGCGCGACGCCGCCGAGGAACTGCGGCACGCCGTCGAGGCGCCGATGCGCCACGCGGGGGCGCTGCTGGTGCCGGTCTTCTTCGCGCTCACCGGGCTGTCCGTGGACATCGGCGGGCTGGGTTCCGGAAGCCTGGTCGCGGTGGTGGTGTTCCTGGCCGTCACGTGGGGCGGCAAGTTCGCCGGCGCCAGACTGGGTGCCCGGCTGATCGGCGTGCCGCGCGGTGAGGCCACGACGGTGGCGGTCCTGCTCAACACCAAGGGCCTCGGCGAGGTCCTCATCCTGACGCTGGGCCGTGACCTCGGCATCATCGGCGACCGGCTGTTCACCGTTCTCCTCGTCACCGCCTTCGCCGCGACCCTGCCCGTCAACCCGCTCGTGCGGCGCCTCATCCGTGCTCCTGATGCCCGTCCCGGGACCGGGCCAGTCGCTCTGCCCCGTCAACAGCAGGACGCCGCCGCGAGATCGGGCATCGAGGAGGCCAGCGGCGCGTGACGCGCCGTGAGACCCGGAGCACCGGCGGGGTGGAGACTTCCTGCGCCTGTTCGACCGGCATCACCGCTGAGATGACCTCCGGTGTCTCAATGAAGTCTCATTATTAGCCGTTGTCTGGCGGCCGTTCTCGTGTCTCCGGCTACGTCGGCAGGTGGCGGTAGACCGTCGCCCGGGAGACTCCGAGTGCCGCCGCGATCTGCTCGGCGGTGCGGCCGGCCGCGTGCAGGCGCCGGGCGGTGTCGACCATCGCCGGGCTCATCGCGCTCGGTCGGCCGCGCCGCTCACCGCCGACGCGGCCGGGGCCGGCGGCGGGCGGTTCGGGGCCGTCCAGCAGCCGGTGCACCCCGGCCAGGACGCAGGCGCGCAGGTCCTCGGGCGGGGCGTCGGCGAGCAGGATCACCGGGTCGGAGAGCATGGCGATCGTCTGGGCGGCGCGCACCCGGGCGACGAAGTCCGGGCGGGGCCCCGCCACCAGGACGTTCGCACGCATCATCCCGTCGCGGAACCGCGTGAAGCCCGGGCCCGAGAGGCCCGGCGCCGCGTCGTACAGGCTCATCCGCAGCAGGTCGCGGTGGCGCAGCCAGACGTCGAGCAGCCCCTCGATCGCCGCCCAGCGGGCTGCGGCCGGATCCGGCGGGTCGGTGGGTGCCAGCGCGGCGTCCAGGTCGTCCAGCATCGGTTCGATCAGCGCGCCGAGGATGTCCGCCTTGCTGGGGAAGTGGTACAGCACCGCGGCCTTCGTCACGTCCACCCGTTCGGCGATCCCGCGTACCGAGGTGGCGTGGTAGCCGTGCGCGGCGAACTCCTCCAGGGCCACCGCGAGGATCCGTGCCCGAGTGTCGGGGTTCTCGGCAGTCATGGGGGGAGCCTAGTCGCTGTCCCTTGCCTGACCGGCGGTCAGGGCGTAGCGTCGAATTACTGACCGATGGTCAGTCCGGGAGCGTCGGCGCGACCGCTGACCGGCGACGGCTGCCGCGAGTCGGCCTGACCGTGATCAGGCGATGACACGCGATCAGGCGATGACAGAAGGAGCGTCCATGAACGCCTCGACCAAGACGGCCGATCGCACCGTGCTGATCTCCGGGGCCGGCATCGCCGGACCGACGCTCGCCCACTGGTTGGCCCGCCACGGCTTCCAGCCGACCGTGGTCGAGCGGGCCGCGGCCGTACGCTCCAGCGGCAGCCCGGTCGATGTCGCCGGTCGCGCGATGGAGGTCGCCGAGCGGATGGGGATTAGGGACCGCCTCCGTGCGGCCGCCACCCAGGTGACCGGTGTGGGCTTCTACAACGGCGCGGGCCGCCGGGTGGGCAGGATCGACCTGCGGGGCCTGTCGGGCGCGGCCCGGGCCGACACGGTCGAGCTGCCGCGCGGCGATCTCGCCGCGATCGTCCACGAAGCGAGCCGGGACGACGCCGAGTTCGTGTTCGGCGACTCGATCGCGAGCCTGAGCCAGGACGAGGCGGGTGTCGACGTCACCTTCGAGTACGGCCGCCCCCGCCGCTTCGCCCTGGTGGTCGGCGCCGACGGCCTGCACTCCGCCGTCCGCCGGCTGGCCTTCGGCCCGGAACCCGGGTTCGTCCGCCACCTGGGGATGTACGTGGCCACCATGCCGTTGGCCGGGGCGGCGGGCGACCTGCGGGAAGTGGCGATCCACAACGCGCCGGGCCGCGCCCTCTGCGTGCATCCCGGATGCGGCAGGCCGCTGGCCGCGTTCATGGTCCGGTCCGCCGCCGTGCCGGACTTCGACCACCGCGACACCGAGCAGCACCGGCGACTGCTGACCGCCGCGTTCGCCCGGATGGGCTGGCGCGCGCCCGAGGTGCTGGCGCAGGTGCGCGAGAGCGAGGAACTGTACGTCGACGCGGTGAGCCAGGTCCGGCTGCCGCGGTGGTCGCGGGGCCGGGTCGCGCTGCTCGGCGACGCCGCGTCCTGCGTGTCGCTCTTCGGCGGCGGCTCCAGCCTGGCCATGGCGGGCGCCTACAGCCTGGCCGATGCCCTGGCCGCCGATCCCGCCGACCACCGCGCGGCCCTGGCCCGCTACGAGGCCGCGCACCGGGGACTGGTGGACCAGGCCCGGCAGTCCGTACGAGCGGCCTTCGCGCTGCTCGTCCCGGCCGGCCGCGGCGGCATCCTGGCCAGGAACCTGGCCACTCGGCTGTCGCCGGCCGTGCTCGCGACAGCCCGGGCCGGGAGTGTGCTCAAGCCCCGTGCCGAGCGCGGGGATTGCTCATGACTGGGCCCGGGCTTCCCTCGTTCGGCCGGCTGCGCGCAGGCGGCGTCGTACGAGTGGACATCTCCGGCCGCCTGGCCGTCGTCGACCACTTCGAGGACGCCGTCACCACCATGGCGGCAGCCGGTGTGAACCGTTCGTGGGGGACCGGCCGTATCCACCGGTGAGGTGGCGACCGGGCGATGTCGCCCAGTCAGCTCGGGCCTGGTGCCGCCGTGTTGGCGAGGGGCGGCGGTGTCACGGCGCGGGACCGTGCGGCACCGCGCGTCATGTCCCGGAAAGCTCGTCACCGGCCCTCGCCGCCCGTCGATTTCGGAGAAACTCCTTTGCGCAACAGCAGGTTCACCTCGGTCCTCCTGGCCGGCGTCACGACGCTGGCGGCCCTCGCCGTCGGCGTCGGCCCGGCGGTCGCCGCCCCGTCCGAGCCGGTCGCCGTCCCGTCCGACCCGGCCGCCGTCACCGCCTTCCCGGACGCCTTCCCGGACGCCTTCCCGGGCGACCAGGACGTCGAGGTCTTCGCCGAGGACGGCGCCATCAGCCGGACCAAGGTCCCTTCGGCGTCCCCCTTCGTCGCCGAGCAGTCCATGAGCGTGGACGCCGCCGGGGCCGCTGCCGGGGACGGCGCCGTCACGAAGGTCGTCAACAACGGGAGCACGGACAGCAAGCTGGACGTGGTCATGATCGGCGACGGCTACACGGCCTCGGAGCAGGACAAGTTCCGCAAGGACGCCGCGGCGAAGTGGAAGGACATCAGCGCCGTCGAGCCCTACGCCACCTACCGCAAGCTGTTCAACGTGTGGGCCGTGGGCGCGGTCTCCGCACAGTCGGGGGTCTCCGGGGACCCGAAGCAGAACACCGTCCGCAAGACCGCCCTCGGCTCGCACTTCTGGTGCAACTCCATCGAGCGGCTGCTGTGCGTGGACGTCAAGGCCGTCGACGCCTACGCCGCGAAGGCCCCGCAGGCCGACCTCGTGATCGTCGTCGCCAACACCGCCAAGTACGGCGGCGCCGGCTACGGCAGCACCCAGTCGCCGCTCGGGTACGAGGGCATCGCCACCGTGGCGGGCGGCAACGGCGCGTCCGGCCAGATAGCGGTGCACGAGACCGGCCACTCGCTGGGCAAGCTCGCGGACGAGTACTGGGCCGATGGGGCCGGGCCCTACCAGGGCGCGGAGCCCGGGCAGCCCAACATCACCACCCTGAGCGCCGACCGGATGCGCCAGGACAAGACCAAGTGGTACCGCTGGCTCGGCAAGACCTCGCCCGACGGCGGCAAGGTCGGTGCCTACCAGGGCGCCAGCAACTACCCGTCCGGCCTCAACCGGCCGACCGACAACTCGGTGATGCGCTCGCTCGGCCGCGAGTTCAACCTCCCCGGCCGCGAGGCGATGATCGCCGGCTTCTACCGGCGCGCCTCCACCCTCTCCAGCGCCACGCCCGTCACCACCCGGCTGACCGCGACCGACCGCCTCACCGTCGACCTCCCGGTCTCCGGCACCAAGCTGCGGTGGTACCTCGACGGCAAGGAGGTGACGGCCCTGCGCGACCGCAAGACGATCGCCGTCTCCGACCTCGGCCCCACCGGCCCCAAGCCCGCCGCGCACGAACTCAAGGCCGTCGCGAACGACCCCACCTCGGCCGTCATCGACCCGGCCCTGACCCCGGCGCTGACCCGCAGCCTGGTCTGGAGCGTCACCCGCTGACCACGGGGCGTGGCCCCTCGTGCCCGGCCGGGACGGGAGGGGCCGCGCCCACGGCGGAAGCCGCACCGGCCGGAGGTCGCCCCGGCCGGGCCCGCACCGGCAGGGGCCCGCGAGGCCCGGCCGGTGCTCGGCCCGGCCTTCATGCCGACGGCGATCTACCATGGCTGGGAAGGCTTCGTCTCCAAGCCCGCGCCACAGCGGCGGGGAGGTCGGCATGGCGTTCGACACGACGGGGTTCGAGCAGGCGGACAGCGGCCGGTACCTGCCGATCTCCGAGCACGGCCTGATCGGCGACCTCCGGACGACCGCCCTGGTCGGCACGAACGGCACCATCGACTGGTACTGCTGTCCGCGCTTCGACGCGCCCAGCGTGTTCGGGGCCATCCTCGACGCGGACCGGGGCGGATCGTTCGAGCTGGCCGCGGACGTCCCGACCCGCACCCGGCAGTTCTACTTCCCCGACACGAACGTGCTGATCACGCGCTTCTTCGCCGCGGACGGCGTGGCGGAGATCCAGGACTTCATGCCCGTGGCCGACGAGTCGCCCGAGGTCGCCCGGCACCGGCTGATCCGCCGGCTGGTCTGTGTCCGGGGAATCCTCCCGTTCCGGGCGCGGATCGCCCCGCGCTTCGGCTACGGCGCCGAGGCGCACACCGTGTCCCTCGAAGGCCACGTCGCGGTCTTCCGCTCCCCGTCGCTCACGCTCGCGCTGACCGCCACCGCGCCGCTGGAGACCGACGGACTGGACGTGTGGTCGCACTTCAAGCTCCTGGAGGGCGACTCCGTCGTGTTCGCCCTCGACCAGATCGGCGACGACGTCCCGGCCCGGTCGTGTCCGCGCGCCGAGGCGGAGGAGCAGTTCGAGGCGACCGTCCGGTTCTGGCGCCACTGGCTGGCCGGGTCGCGCTACCAGGGGCGGTGGCGGGAGATGGTCCACCGCTCCGCCCTGCTGCTCAAGCTGCTCACCTACGCGCCGACCGGCGCGATCGTCGCCGCACCCACCACCAGCCTGCCCGAACAGGTCGGCGGCGAGCGCAACTGGGACTACCGGTACATGTGGGTCCGCGACGCGGCCTTCTGCGTCTACGCGATGCTGCGCCTCGGGTTCACCTCGGAGGCCGAGGCGTTCATGGGCTTCCTCTTCGAGCGCATGCGCGACACCGCCGCGAACGGCCCGTTGCAGATCATGTACGGCATCGACGGGCGCACCGAGCTGCCCGAGTACGCGCTGCCGCACCTGGAGGGCCACCTGGGCTCCGCACCCGTGCGGGTCGGCAACGCCGCCACCGGCCAGCTCCAGCTGGACATCTACGGAGCCATGATCGACTCCATCTACCTGTACGACAAGTGGGGTCAGCCGATCAGCAGCGACGGCTGGGAGGACGTCGGCATGGTGGCGGACTGGCTCTGCGAGCACTGGGACCAGCCCGACGAGGGCATCTGGGAGACCCGCGGGGGCCGCAGGAACTACGTGTACTCGCGGCTGATGTGCTGGGTGGCGCTGGAGCGGGCGATCCGGATGGCGAACCGCCGCGGCCTGCCGGCCGACCTGCCCCGCTGGCGGCAGACCCGGGACGCGATCTACCACCAGATCATGCGGCGCGGCTGGTCGAGCGAGCTGGGCGCGTTCGTCCAGTCCCTGGACGACGGCGAGCTGGACGCCTCGCTGCTGATGATGCCGATGGCCAAGTTCATCTCGCCCACCGACCCCAAGTGGCTCTCCACCCTGGACGCGCTCACCAAGGGCCTGGTCTCCGACTCCCTGGTCTACCGCTACAACCCGGCCACCAGTCCGGACGGCCTGAGCGGCTCGGAGGGCACCTTCTCGATCTGCTCCTTCTGGTACGTGGAGGCACTGGCCCGCGCCGGTCGCCTGGAGGAGGCCCGGCTCGCCTTCGAGAAGATGCTCACCTACGCCAACCACCTCGGGCTGTTCGCCGAGGAGATCGGCCCGACCGGCGAGCAACTCGGCAACTTCCCGCAGGCCTTCACCCACCTGTCGCTGATCAGCGCGGCCTTCAACCTCGACCGCGCACTGGGCTGAGATTGCGTCAATTCGGCTGAATCCAGACCCTGTTCGGCTCCCTTTCTGCTCCTGTCCGGCTCCTGTCCGGCTCCCGTCCGGTTTCCGTTCGGCGGGAACGAGCAGGTCGCGGATGAGCTGAGGTGAATGGCGACATCTTGTCGGCCCACATCCGTTGACGGCCCCAGGCGGCACTGCAATGCTCATGACCAAACCTGCGCAACATCTGAGCAGTGCCATCACCCTGTCATCACGGAAAGGGCCCAACCCTCATGCGCCGTACCGCTGTTGTCATGATGACCACGCTGCTGGCCTCCGCCGCGGCACTCACCGTCCCCGCCGCCGCCCAGGCCGCATCCGCCGCCGCGCGCCAGGCCGCGCCCGCCACCGCCCAGGCGGAGCAGTCGAGTTCGGGTGCGTCGCTGGCCGGCGGGTGTAGCGCCATCGCCACCGGCGGCGGCCAGGTCATCGGAACCTGTGCGGACATCAGCCCCCTGCAGATCTGGCGCGTGCAGGCGCAGTGCCAGTACTACGTCAACCACACCGGCCCGTACATGCGCATGGCGATCGGCGGAGCCGTCGTCGGCAGCGGGATGAGCACCGCCATGTGCAACTTCGGCGACACCGTCATGTTCCCGCAGGTCGTCTTCCTCGGGACGGTGCCGCCGCCGGTCTCCGGGCCGCAGGGCCAGATCAGCGGCTACGCGAGCAAGTGCATCGACGTCCAGGGCGGCGAGAACAAGAACGGCACCGCGGTCCAGATCTACGACTGCAACGGCACGAACGCCCAGAAGTGGACCGTCGGAGTGGACGGGACACTGCGCGCCCTCGGCAAGTGCATGGACGTGCAGGGCGGCAACACCGCCAACCACACCATGGTCCAGCTC
Source organism: Kitasatospora sp. NPDC087271 (assembly GCF_044744605.1). NCBI lineage: Bacteria > Bacillati > Actinomycetota > Actinomycetes > Kitasatosporales > Streptomycetaceae > Kitasatospora > Kitasatospora sp. NPDC087271. Next base: position 114,654 of record NZ_JBIUYQ010000005.1, on the reverse strand, counting down.
TACGACTGCAACGGCAGCGGCGCCCAGCAGTGGAAGGCCCAGTCCGACGGCTCGCTGCTCAACCCGCAGTCCGGCCGCTGCCTGGACGACCTGGGCTTCGCCACCAATAACGGTAACCAGCTCGGCATCTGGGACTGCAACGGCGCCGACAACCAGAAGTGGAACCTCCCGCACTGATCCCCCACCCCTCGGCCCGGCCGTGATCTCCCCCACGGCCGGCCCGACGGGGCCCCTCGAATCCCACCTCCGGAGCCACGGGGTCCGGAAGCTGGATTCCCGCCGGCAGCCCGGCTGCTGCTGGCCGGTGGTCCCGTTGTGCGGCATGCCGCACAACGGGACCACCTCTTGTCGGCCACAAATAGTCTCGCCTATAAGCCAGTTGCCCATGCTGGCGGCGGGGGTGTCATACCCCGACCTGGAGGTCGACACCTTTCCGAAGGAGGGATCCATGCGTTCGATTGAGTCCGTCGAACTGGGCAGTAGGGGAGCTTCGCGTGGGCATCATGGCGGTTTCCGAAGACCCGGATGTCTCCCCAGAGATCACCTCATGGGTCCGGATCCGGGCCCATGACTGACCGAGTACCAGAACCAGCGGGACGCGACGGAATGTTCCAAGGCCAACCGGACATTCCCGTCGACCAAGGGCCACGCGAACGTGGCACACGGGACGAAGGAGCAGCACCACAAAGTCCTGGCCTCCACCGACGACGGCATCCCCCTAAACTGCCGGGAGGGCCGGGAGCCGTCGCCCAGGTAGCGAGCCGACCAAGATCCCCCTGATGCCGACAACCCCCACCCGGAGGCGCGAGGCGGAAACGGCCTGCGGGCCGGGGAGCCGGGCCTGGAGCGATCCCCGCGAGCGCGGGGCCGACAACGGAGCCACCGTCATGACCAACCTGCTGCTGGAGCGATCCCCGCGAGCGCGGGGCCGACGGCCGCCACCTTGCCGGGCGTGATCTTGACCGAGAGCGATCCCCGCGAGCGCGGGGCCGACCATATGGAGTTGACCCACATCGGGTGACGACGAGAGCGATCCCCGCGAGCGCGGGGCCGACCCTCTGGTGTGCCAGTTGTCCTGCCAAGGGCATGAGCGATCCCCGCGAGCGCGGGGCCGACCAGAGCCGGGCCCTCGGGCTGGACAAGATCCAGGAGCGATCCCCGCGAGCGCGGGGCCGACGCCCCGACCGGAACGCCGGTCGGGGCCTTCGCGGAGCGATCCCCGCGAGCGCGGGGCCGACCACTTCCCGTCGTCCGACTTGAGCCGCATGGTGGAGCGATCCCCGCGAGCGCGGGGCCGACTCCACCTGTCGCGACCCAACGATGAACGGCCGGGAGCGATCCCCGCGAGCGCGGGGCCGACACGCCGGTCCGCTGCTGCCCGATCGCCGTGGCGGAGCGATCCCCGCGAGCGCGGGGCCGACCAGCTTCACAAATAGTGGCTGACTCTGCTATAGGAGCGATCCCCGCGAGCGCGGGGCCGACCTCGACGCGTGCGCGAGCGAGAGGCCGACCCGGGAGCGATCCCCGCGAGCGCGGGGCCGACCGCAGTCCGGTCTCCAGATACAGGCCGTACCGGGAGCGATCCCCGCGAGCGCGGGGCCGACGGTACCCCGGACCTTCCCGCGTCGATCCGGCGTGAGCGATCCCCGCGAGCGCGGGGCCGACCACCTGTTTCGGTCACGCGGCCCTCCCTGCCCCGAGCGATCCCCGCGAGCGCGGGGCCGACAAGAACGTCCGGTGCCGTTCCTGCGGTTCCATGGAGCGATCCCCGCGAGCGCGGGGCCGACCCCCTCCCCGAAGGAGCCAGTCATGACCAACCGGAGCGATCCCCGCGAGCGCGGGGCCGACCAGGCCGCCGGCGAGCGCGCCCGGACCCGTCAGGAGCGATCCCCGCGAGCGCGGGGCCGACACTTCCTGACCTGCGGCGATTCGTGTCAGGGACCGTCAGTTGATTCAGTTCGATTAGGCAGGCGGCGCGTGACGGACTTCATGCCTCTTCCTCTCGACGAGACCAGCTTCCGGTGGTCACCGGTGTGATGGGCTGGTCTCCCGAACCATCCCCGCGAGCGCGGGGCCGAGCTCTCCCAGGCCGTCCCCTTGGCCTTGTTCGGGGAACAATCCCCGCGTGTGCGGGGCCGACACCGCGGCCTTCGCCTTGATGGTGCCGAAGGTGGAGTAATCCCCGCGACAGTGGGGCCGACCCGTGCCACTGAACCGGCACTGATGCTAGCGGAGAGCAACCTCCGCGAGCGCGAGGCCGACTGCTGCTGAACGAGGAGGCGCGCCGCGTCACAGTTCTGCAGATCATCAGCCTCTCCTGACCGGCTGCGCAGCCGTGTCCCGGCCTACGCAGGGAGGGCTTGGGTGGACGCGTCCCCGAAGCAATGACGTGCGGCGTGGTCTGTACCAATGATTGCAGCGGCCATTGCCGATCTGGCTCGCCGCTGCGCCTGGCGGCGCCCAATCGCCGTGTGGCCGCGATTGCATCTCCACAGGTCAGGGTGCCTGTCGAGGCGTCGCCGTCAGTGCGCGCCGCGCACTCACTCAGGCGGGTGAACCCCAGGTCACAACCTGGTCATGTCGATTGCGAGAATCGCAACGCGACTGTACGGTCGCAGCATGGATGCCGGACTGATTGAACGCGTGCGTCAGGTCATCGGCTCAACGGGTGAGACCCAGGCCGTCATGGCGGAGCGCATCGGAATCTCCCCAGACAAGCTGTCGAAGTCGCTTGGCGGGAAACGCCGCTTCACCTCCCTCGAACTAGCGCTGATCGCCGATTTCGGCGGCAGAACCGTTGACTGGCTGCTGCGCGGCGTCGAGCCGCGCTCGGCGCTCGGCGCCGCCGCGCGGAAGGCGGGCGCCTGCGAGCACACCACCGACGAAGTGCGCACACTCCTGGGCCGGTACGAGCAGGTGATCGACGCCTTGGCGCGGATCGGGAGCGACCTGCCGAGGCGCGCCCACAACCGCCCAGAGGGAATCGAAGGCGCACAGCTCGCCCAGGCCGCCCTGGAAGCAGTGGGAACCGACCCCTGGACCCTCTCGACCCAGAACCTCGCCTCAAGCTTCGAGCAGGCCTTCGACGTGGAGATCGCGGGCGTCGATCTTCCCGACAAGCTGGACGGCCTGTCCTGGTCGACCGACAGCTTCGACCTCATCCTCGTTGCCAAAACCAATGTGTGGACACGCCAGCGGTTCACCCTTGCCCACGAACTCGGCCATATCCTCGCCGGCGACGCGCATGACGAGGCAGTCGTCGAGAAGGTGCAACCGGGCCGGTCGACCACCGCGATGGAAGTGCAGGCGAACGCGTTCGCCGCAGAGTTCCTCATGCCGCGTACCACTGTTCTGGCCGACGCCCGGGACCGAACGGCCGGCGGTGACCTGGTGGCGGAGCTGGCCTGGAAGTACCGCGTGTCGCCGAGCGCGATGGCAACCCGGTTGAAGGTGTTGGGAGTCCTGACTGCCGATCAGCGCAGGCAGTGGGGAGCGATGTTGACAGCCGACGGCGCCAGGATCGCCGGCGCCGCGGGGGCCCTGGAGCAACACATGGTCAACACCGAGCGCAGCCAACGTGGTTGGCATCCTCGACGACTAACAGAGCTGGCAATCAAGGCTTATGCTTCGGGTGATACGACAGTCCGGCCGCTGGCAGCCCTCCTGGACCTCGACCCGGACGTGCTCCTGGACCTCCTGGAGCCCGCCCAGCTCGAGCCTGAGCAGCAGCAGGCGGCACCGTCCGATCCCGGAACGGAGCTCGCGTTCAGCCCATGATCATCTGCTTTCCCGACAACACGGTCCTGTGCAACTTCGCGTCCGTCTCCAGGCTCGACATCCTGGAAAACGTACTGAGCGGCCGGGGTCGATGGACGGAAGCAGTGGCGTACGAAGCCAAGCGATCATCTCGATTTCTGCCGGCCCTGGACCCACCTGACGTCTCCCGCTGGCTGGGGGATCCGATCGAAGTCGACGACCCCGAGGCCGTGGAGCGGATTCGACAGGGTGTGTTCTTCGGCAGCCCGTCGGATCCGCTCAAGCATCTCGGGGAGTCCGAGACCCTGCACGTCATCAGCACCCGGGTGGAGTTCAAAGAGGCCACGTGGATCAGCGACGACAAGGCGTCGCTGGACCTCGCGCGACACAGAGGGATCCCGACGATGCGCACCAAGGACGTGATGGCGGTGGCGTGCGTCGGGTTCATCGTCTCGAAGCAGGAGGGGTTCGCCCTTCTCCAGCGAATGGTGACGAACGGTCGGTCCATACGCTTGCCCGCCACCGCAGACGATCTGATGCGCTGAACACGCCGCTGCGCCCCACCTCGAGTCTCCGGGGTGGGGCGCAGCGGTTTCCGGCGTCGCCACGCCGAACACCCCGATCGGATCGCACGACAGTGGCTTCTTGAAGCCCTCGCAGGTGCGGGGCCGGTTGGGCCGCCGAGATCACCGGCCGGGGGATGCCAAGGAGCAATCCCCGCGCGGGGCCGACCAGGTTGCGATCACGCCCGCCGAGACGACGTCGGAGCAATCCCCGCGTGTGCGGGGCCGATGATCTTGAAGTGCGAGGCCCCGTCCACCACCGCGAGCAATCCCCGCGTGTGCGGGGCCGATGTCGAAGGCGCGCTGCGCACCGCGCTGGAGGAAGAGCAATCCCCGCGTGTGCGGGGCCGATTGGCCGCCAGCCGCAGGTCGACCGCAGTGCGAGGAGCAATCCCCGCGTGTGCGGGGCCGATCAGGCCGAGGAGGCTCGGCGGATCGGAGAGGAGGAGCAATCCCCGCGTGTGCGGGGCCGATACTTTCTGACCTGCGGTGATTAGCGACTGAGGGGCTTGATTGATTCAGTTCGATTGGTAGAGTTCCCGTCGAACAGCCGATGTGCTGTTGTCATTTCTTCTTGTCCCAGGGCTGGTTGTCAGTGTCGTGGCCTGACTCCGCGAAGCGTACCCGCGCGTGGAGATCGAGACGATGATTGAGGACTGCCGGCATCGGTACCTGTCCGAGGTCAGGGGCTGGCTGGGTGCGCTGTGGGGTAAGTCCGCCGGTTGGGTTGGGGATCTGCCACGGATCAGTCCCCACAAATGTGGCGCCAACAGCGTGAGTTCGGCGATGGCGATGTGCCCCGCAGAGCAATTCCCGCGAGCGCGGGGCCGACGGAATGCGCTCCCACAGAGCTTCATCCGGGATGGAGTAATCCCCGCGAGCGCGGGGCCGATCAAGAAGAGGCCATCACGTGGGCCGCCGACGAGGAGCGATCCCCGCGAGCGCGGGGCCGATCGCATCGGCAAGTACCGGACGTTCAAGGAGATGGAGCGATCCCCGCCAGCGCGGGGCCGATCTGTCCGTCAGCTCCCCTCCGGCCGCTGGCAGGGAGCGATCCCCGCGAGCGCGGGGCCGATGAGCACGCGCACCCGTTGGACGACGACGCCCCGGAGCGATCCCCGCGAGCGCGGGGCCGATTTTGAGGGTACGACCCGGGTCGGGTACGGCCCAGAGCGATCCCCGCGAGCGCGGGGCCGATCCCACCGTCCCCGAGGACGATCCGCGTCGCACGGAGCGATCCCCGCGAGCGCGGGGCCGATATCGGCACGAGGCCCATGGGGTTCGGCTGCGGAGAGCGATCCCCGCGAGCGCGGGGCCGATACTTCCTGACCTGCGGTGATTAGCGGCTGAGGGGCTTGATTGGCTCAGTTCGATCGGTAGAAGTCCCGTCGAACGGCCGATGCGTTGTTGCCATCTTTCCTTGCCCCAGGGCTGATTGTCAGTGTCGTGGCCTGACTCCCCGAAGCGTACCCGCACGTGGAGATTGAGACGATGATTGAGGACTGCTGGCAGCGGTACCTGCCCGAGGTCAGGGGCTGGGTGCGCTGTGGGGTAAGTCCGCCGGGTGGGTTGGGGATCTGCCGCGGAGCAGCCCACGCAAGTGTGTTGCCAGCAGCGTGAGTTCGGCGATGGCAATGTGCGGAACAATCCCTGCGAGCGCTGGGCCGACGAGACTGTGAGCAGCTGGGTCCGGGTCAGGTCGGAGCAATCCCCGCGGGCGCGGGGCCGGTATGGCGTAGGTGGCGCTCAGAGTGTGCTCCCGGTTGGTCCCTTCGGGCTGCGGTGGGTCAATCCTGTCGAACGGACGCTCTATAAGTGGCGGCATATCGGTACAGACTTTTGATCACGATCCGGTCAGCATCAAGGGGTGCCTGCCCCGTACCAACCCGACGAACAGCAGATCCGTGACCGGCGAGACGTCGGGGCCCGGATTCTCTCGCTCAGGCGACAGGCGGACCCCATGCAGGAGCGGCTTGGGGAGCGCGCCGGACTTGACCGGCGCACGATTGGGCGGATCGAGAACGGCCTCGCACCTGCGACGCTCGACCAACTCGGCGGCATCGCGCGGGCAATCGGCGTGCCACTCTGGCGCCTGGTCCGCGACGAGTAGCCCTGGCCGGCCATCGGGCCGGTCAGGGCCTTGACCTGCTGCTACTCGCCTCGAAGCGGCTCCATGACGAACCCGAGCCGCGGGGGTACAGGCTCGCCGTCGGGACGTTCGAGCAATGGCCCGAAAGCTTCGAAGTCCTGCTGCCGGCAGCACGCGACCAGGTCTGCGTACCGCGGATCGATCCACTCCATCGGATGCCTCCTGCTCGTGTGCCGGCAGCCTACGCGTTCCGAGTCCGCTATTCAGCGGGCTTGGTGCAGGGCTTCTCCGGTTTCTTCATCGGCCTGATTGAACAGCTGGGCGAGTGCTGACAGCTCGCCGCTACGGTCACCAGGCTGTCGTCCGTCGGCGGCCGCCACAGTTCCTGGTCGACCTCGAAGCCCGCCTCCCGGATGGCAGCCTGGGTCTGCTCCATGATGTCCTGGTCGAAGTTGCCCGGGTCGAATCCCGGGCTGTGGTGCACGAACCGGCCCTCGCGCTCGCACAACTCGGCGTACGCCTCGGTGTGGACGAGGAGCGCGTGCCAGCCCTCGTCCACGATCCTGGACGGCGCCATGGCCAGGTGCGGGCGGCGGGCGCCCACGACCACGAACGCGATGGCCTCCCGGGTGATCCGGGTGGTCATCGCGACGTCCATGCCCTCGTTGTTGGAGAGCACGGTGGAGATGGCGGAGTCGAACGTCGCCGTGCTCACGAACTGGTCCGGAGCGGTCGGGGGCGGCGCCAGCGCCGGGGTGGGTTCGGGAATGATCATGGTAGTGCTCCTCTCGGTGTGTCGAGTGGTGCAACCTCCTGGGCCGACGTCGTCGTCAGGCTCGGGAGGGGACGGAGGGTTGATCAGGGCGTTTCGACCTGATCGCGAGGGGCTGGTTCGGGCCACGGGTGGGAGATCCGCTCGGCAGGTTGTGAACGCAGGGGCACCCCGATCGGCCGCAGAGGCATACCAGCACCCGAGCACCGCACTCGTCCCACAGGCCGCCGGGACACCCGTGGTGGACGCCGAGTTGGCACTCTGCGCTGACGTAGTGCCCGGCCCGGGCTGTGTCCAGAGTGATGACGATGCCGGACGGGACGTCCGGTCTGGCGATCATTGCGGCTCCTCCAGTTCGGCCCAAACGACCACCGCGCCAGTTGCGTCCGTGGATCCCCATGAGGTGCAGGACTGCACGATGGCCAGGACATCAGCCCAGCGTTCGACTGATTCGTCGACAGGCGCCGGGACGCTCAGGCGCACTACTCCAGCGTTGGGGCGCGTAACGCGTACGTGGGCGCCTGTGGCCTGACCGAGCGCAGCCTTCACGGCTCCTGCGCACATGCCGATCTGCACCGACCCCTCAGTACATGTAAGGTCTACATATACAGTAGGGCCTGGCCGCATACTCTGTCACCCACCGAGCACGGAACGTAGGAGGACATGTATGGCAGGCGACGCCGAATCCCCCTACCTCCGCATCGCAGACCACATCCGCGAACGGATCCTCACCGGCCAGCTCGCAGCCGGAGCCCAGTTGCCGTCTCTCGCTGCACTGCGTGAGGAATTCGGCTACTCCCACGGCGTCGGCCAGAACGCCTACCGGCTACTCGAATCCGAGGGCCTGGTCGTCGCCCGCCATGGCCGCGGCTACTACGTCCGCAGCCAGGAACCGCCCACCGTCCTGGTGCGCCGTCAACGCGTACCCCGCGGCGACGGCAGCCCGACGGAGGCCACCCTCGCCAGACAGGGTGTCGCCGGTACTTGGCGGCACGAATCTCAGCCGCGTGCCGCCGAGGCCCGCATCGCGGCCCGGCTGGAAATCCAGCCCGGCGATCCGGTGATGCACACGACCTACGTGTACCTGGCCGACGGAGACCCGGTGCAGCTCGCAGAGAGCTGGGAACCGATGGCCACCACTGGCGGCAGCTTGGTTGTCCTGCCCGAGGCCGGTCCACACGCTGGTATCGGCGTCGCCGACCGCATGGCGATCATCGGCATCGACGTGGGCGTGCCCGTTGAGCGCGTGAGTGCCAGGGCTGCCACGCGACCTGAGGCTCAGACCCTCGGCGTTGCACCCGCTGTCCCGGTGATGGCAATTGAACGGACCTACTACGACCAGGCCACCGGGCGCCCAGTTGAGACCGCAGACATCGTGCTCACCTCGCGCTGGGTTGCTGAGTACGGGCGCGCCCCACGTTCCTGACCTGAATGGTCCGATGCCGGTCGTACGGTGGCGGCATGGCCGGTACGCCGACGGACGGTCCTGGTATGAGCCGGACGCGGACGGCGTGTGGCAGTGGACGCACGACACCCCGTAACGACGAAGCGCCCCCGCCCGGCCGAAGCCGAGCGGGGGCGGAGCGATCCCCACGGGCGCGGGGCCGATTTTGCGTGGATGCAGCGCGAGATGCAGCGGGAGGAGCAATCCCCGCGGGCGCGGGGCCGATGCGGCAGAACGGAACTCGATCATGAACCCCGAGGAGCAATCCCCGCGGGCGCGGGGCCGATGCTTTTTGACCTGGGGTGATTAGCGGTCGAGGGGCCTGATTGGTTCAGTTCGATTGGTGGAGGATCCGTCGAACGGCCGATGTGTTGTTGCCATCTTTCCTTGCCTCAGGGGCGGCTGTCGGTGTCGTGGCCTGAGTTCTCGAAGCGTACTCGCACGTGGAGGTTGAGGACCGTCGGCAGTGATACCCGTCCGAGGTCAGGGGCAGCCTGTTGCTGTCGTAGATGCTGGACGCTGGGGCAGCGGCCGAGATTTTTCGGGGCCGCTGCCTGCCGATGGTGACGTGGCGGCGCCCGAATGGTCTTGCGGGGCCAGGTCTGTTCGCCTGGTTGTGCGGGATGCGTGGCTGAGGAGGTTGTCCGCCGGGTGGTGTTCATGTGGGACAGGTGCGCGGCGGGTGCTGCTGGGCGAAGCGAAGTGGGGCGGGGCAGGTCGCCGGTTGCCACGGTGAGTGTTGCTGGCCTTGGGGTAGTTGGCCCCGGGCATGGGGAAGGTCGTAGAGCTTCAGCGCCGCCGCAGTGAGGCCTGGAAGTCGGCGCGTGGGAGCACGGCTATCAGGGGGAGTTGCCACTTACCGCGGTGGAGACCGTTCTGGTGTGTGGAGTTGGTCCTCGACGGGGTGCGTCGGATGGGCGGGCCCGGACCGAGCAGGTGATGTGCTCGGCCCCCACCGGCGCTGGGCGGGTGGGGGCCTGCCGGCGTCAGTGCAGCAGTAGCCGCAGGCTGAGCAGCCCGCGGTGCCTCGGGTTGTCCTGCCACTGCGCGGTCTCGGCCGGTTCGGCCAGGCGCAGGGCGGGGAAGCGGCGCAGCAGTTCGGTGAACGCTACCTCGGCCTGGAGGCGGCCGAGTTGTGCGCCGAGGCAGTGGTGGATGCCGTGGCCGAACGCGAGGTGTCGGGTGGCGTCCGGGCGGGTGATGTCGAAGCGGTCGGGGTCGGTGAAGACGGCCGGGTCGCGGTTGGCGGCGAGCAGGGCGATCTGGACGAACTCGCCGGCCGGGATCGTGGTGCCCGCGATGGTCACCGGCTCGGTCGTGCGGCGCAGCGAGGCGATGCTGAACGGGCTCTCGTAGCGCAGGACTTCCTCGATCGCGCCGGGAAGCAGTGCCGGATCCGCGCGCAGAGCCGCGAGTTGCTCGGGGTGGCTGAGCAGCGCGTGGATGCCGTTCGCGATCAGGTTGACGGTGGTCTGGTGGCCGGCGATGGCGAGCAGGAACGCCATCGAGGTGATCTCGGCCTCGGTCAGCCGGTCGCCGTCCGCCTGGGCGGCGAGCAGTTCGGAGATCAGGTCGTCGCCCGGGTGGGTGCGCTTGTGGTCGACCAGGGCGCGCAGGTAGTCCGCCATGCCTTCGGCGGTCTCCACCGAGACTTCGCCGTCCGCTCCGCCGTCCGCCTTGCCGCCGTCCTCCGGGGCGGCATCGACCGCGTTGCCCCGCACTTGGAGGTTCTCCCGTTCGGCCTGCGGCGCGCCGAACAGCTCGAAGACCACCGCGAGTGGCAGCGGCAGCGCGAACTCGCTGATCAGCTCGATCGAGTCGGGGCCGTCCAGTTGGTCCAGCAGTGCGCCGACGTGGCGCTCGACCATCGGTCGCAGGGTTGCCACCTGCCGCGCGGTGTAAGCCTGTTGGACCAGCTTGCGCAGTCGGGTGTGCTCCGGGGGGTCGGAGTTGAGCATGTGCGACATCAGGTCGCGGCCCGGGCCGCCCTCGGAGTTCCCGATGTGTCGGGCGAACGCCTCGGTGACGGCCTTCTTGCTCAGCCGGGGGTCGGTGAGGGCGGCCCGGCACTCGGCGTGGCCGGTGACGACCCAGCCTTCGAGCCCGGCCGCGCCGCCGAACCGGACCTTGCGGGCGCCGCCCTCGGTGCGCCAGCGGCGGTACGCGGCGTGCGGGTCGGCGTAGAACTGGCCGTCGGCGAGCTCCGGTTCGGCGGCGCTGTGTTCGGTGGCGCTGTGTTCGGCGTGCATGTGATCAGTGTGTATCGCGTGGCTTCAGGACGCGGACCTCGCTGACGCCGAGCAGGCCGAGCAGCGGCACCTTGGCGGTCCGCTGCTCGGGGTCGACGACCAGGCCGGCCGTACGGATCTGGTCCAGCAGCAGCTCGGCGAGCGGCATCACCATGTGCCGGCCCCAGCAGCGTTCGGAGGAGTGCCCGAACGGCAGGTAGCCGGGAGTGCTGTCGGGGTCGAGGTGGTCCCAGCGCTCCGGGCGGAACTCGTGCGGGTCCTCCCACAGGGCCGGGTCGCGGTGCGAGAGCAGTGGCAGGACGAGGACGTCGTCGCCCGCGCCGATCCGCGGGTCGATCGCGGGGTACTCGGGCGAGGCGCGGCGCAGGATGTTCCAGGACGGCGGCAGCAGGCGCAGCGACTCGAAGATGATGTTCCGGTTCGGCATGCTGTCGTCGAACGGCGCGCCGAGCCAGAGCGCGTTCGCGACCAGGGTGGAGATGGTGAAGCAGACCGGTGCGGCGGCTCGGCGGTACATGCCGAGCGCGTACCGTCGGTCCTGGTAGTTGGCGGCCTTCGCGGTGAGCTTGCCGAGTTCGGTGAGGTCGTCGCCGGGCTTGGGCCTGCCGGGCAGTGCGGCGCCGGCCGAGATCACCAACCAGGTAAGCAGGGGCGTCAGTTCGAGGTTGCGGCTCATCAGGATCCGCAGCCGGCGCGGGTCCCGGCCGAGGATGAGGTCGCGCAGGAAGAGGTGTCCGGTGAGCGGCCACGGGCCGGACAGGTCGATGTTCGGCGGCAGCGGGGCCTTCAGTGCCTCGCGCACGTCGCTGCCGATCGTCCGCGTCACCGAGGACGCCTCGGTGCGGGTGATCGAACGTCCGTGCAGCGGTTTGAAGGTGGGCCGTTCGATCTCGGTGGCGCGCCGGGCGGCGAGGATCCGGTCGGTGAGCTCGGGCCCGGCGACCCCGATCGTGTCGGGTTCGAGCCGGACGGCGTCCTTGCCCAGATGGTCCCTGAGCAGGGCCTCAAGTCGGGGGGAGAGCACGGTGGTTCGCGAACGGGCGGAGGCGGGGGAGAGTGCCATGTGATGTCTCCGAGACTTTGCCGGGACCGGTCTCCGCCCCCGCCCCGGGCCCGATCTCCCGGCGGAGGCCGCGAGGGGGGCAGGGGCGGGGGCGGATCAGCTGTTCAGGTACCGGAGGTACCGATCAGCCGGCTTAGTACCAGATGTACCAAGCGCTGGCCTTCAGGCTCTTCTTGGCGAAGGACGCGTCACGGATGGCGAACAGGATCTTCATCTTTGGGTCTCCCTTTCGTTACCAGGTGGCTGAGCGAACGTAAGCCGACTCTGCAGTCGCCCTACAGACGTAGACACGCAGCCGGCTCCCCATCGGGTTCACTGTCGGGGGAGGTTCTTGTCGAGAGGCTCGGGGAGGTGGGGGGATTTGCCAGCGGATTTCCTGATTCGCCCCCCGGCTTTCCTGGTTCGCCCCCCCGGCGGCTGGCGGTGTCAGTCGCCGGAGCAGTCCGCGCACCGTCGCGGGCGCAGTCCGTCGAGGATGATGCCCAGGTAGCGGCGCCAGTCGGTGACCCCGGCCTGCACGACGTGGCAGAGGCCGATGTAGAGCGGTGACACGTCCGCGACGGTCAGGTCCTCTCGCACCGAACCCTCGGCCTGGGCGCGCTTGAGCACCTTGTCGGTGAGTTCGTTGAGTTCGGCGATCGCCGCTGCGTCGAACGTGCTGCCGCCGACCATCGCGGTGACCGTCTCCGCGTAGCCCCGGTCCTGTTCCTGCATGGTTCCGCAGAACTCCAGGGAGCGGGCGAGGCCGTGCCAGGGGTCGGGGTCGGGGAGCACCTCGTTCCTGAGGAAGTCCAGGGTCTGCTGGAACCGGTGCTCCACGATCGCTTCCGCCAGCGATTCCTTGGTCGGGAAGTGGCGGTACACCGTCCCGACGCCCACCCCGGCCCGGCGGGCGATGTCGCCCATCTGTGCGTCCCGCCCGGACTCGGAGAAGGCGGCTCGGGCGGCGTCGAGCACCTTGAGCCGGTTGCGGGCGGCGTCGGAGCGCAGCTTGCCGCCGGTGGGTGTGCTGGAACGGGAAGGGGGAGGGGAAGGGGTGTTTGACAAGGGGAACCGCGCCTCCGTATCGTCGCCATCCGGAACCGTGAGTCCGATTCCGGTTACCACTTTAACCCACAGGAGCGTATCCCTCCCATGGCCGTGCCTCCCACTTCCTCCTTATCGACCTCGACCTCGACCTCGACCTCCTCCCCGGATCCTCTCCGCTGGAAGGCGCTCGTCGTCCTGGCCGTCGCCCAGTTGACGGTGGTGCTCGACGCCTCGATCGTGAACGTCGCGCTGCCCTCGATCCAGCGGGACCTGCACTTCGCCGACTCCGACGTCCAGTGGATCGTCAACGCCTACGCACTCGCCTTCGGCGGCTTCCTGCTGCTCGGCGGCCGGACCGCCGATCTGCTCGGACGGCGGCGGGTGTTCATGACCGGACTCGGCCTGTTCGCCGCCACGTCGCTGCTCGGCGGTCTCGCACCGACCGCGGGCCTGCTGATCGCCGCGCGGGTGGGGCAGGGCCTCGGCGCCGCGATCATCGCGCCGGCCGCCCTGTCCATCGTCACCACGACCTTCACCGAAGGCGCCGAACGCAACAAGGCCCTCGGCATCTGGGGCGCGCTCGCCGGAGCGGGCGGTGCCATCGGCGTGCTGCTCGGCGGTGTGCTCACCCAGTGGGCGGGCTGGGAGTGGGTGATGTTCGTCAACGTGCCGATCTGCGTCGTGGCCGCCGTCCTCACGCCGGGGTTCGTCCGCGAGAGCCGCGGCCACGAGCGCACGGGCATCGACTTCGCCGGTGCCGCACTGGTCACCGGCGGTCTCAGCGTGCTGGTCTACGCGCTCGTGGACGCCGAGCGGGCGGGCTGGGGCTCGGCCAGGACCATCGGGCTGCTGGGCCTCGCGGCCGTCCTGCTGCTGGTCTTCGCCCTGGTCGAACTGCGCCTCGTCAAGCACCCGGTGATGCCGTTGCGGATCTTCCGCAACCGCAACCTCTCCAGCGCCAACGCGGTGTCCCTGCTGGTGGGCGCCGCGCTGCTGTCGATGTTCTTCTTCATCTCCCTCTACCTCCAGCAGGTGCTCGGCTTCTCCGCGCTGGAGGCCGGACTGTCCTATCTGCCCTTCTCGGTGGCGAGCATCGTCGCCGCCGGTGCGGCCTCGCAGCTGGTGACCAAGGTCGGGCCCAGGCCCGTCCTCGCCTGCGGTCTGGCGCTCACCGCGGTGGGACTCCTGCTGTTCACCCGCATCCCCGCCGACGGCACGTTCGCCGGGGACGTGCTCCTGCCCTCGGTGGTCGCGGCACTCGGACTCGGGTTCTCGTTCGTGCCCGTGACCATCGTCGCCGTCTCCGGTGTGACACCGCAGGAGTCGGGTCTCGCCTCCGGCCTCATCAACACCACCCAGCAGATCGGCGGCGCGCTCGGCCTCGCCGTGCTCTCCTCGGTGGCCAACGCCCGTATCAGGGAGCTCCTTGAGGGCAAGCAGGCCGGTGGCCCGGCCACGGCCGACGCGATGACGGAGGGCTTCCGGCTCGCGTTCGCCGTCGGGGCGGGCTTCGCCCTGCTCGGCGTGCTCATCACCCTGCTGGCCGTACCCAGGGGCGAGCGCTCCGTGCGCGACGACGTGCCGGTCACTCCGGTCTGACGAACGGCGGCTTCCGGACGCGCGACCGAACAACGGCGACCGAACAACGGCGACCGAACGGCGGCCTCCGGACGGCGGCTTCCGGACGCGCGAAGGCGCTCACCCTGCCCTCGACGGCTACGGGGTGAGCGCCCTCGCGTGCTCCCTGTACGACGGTGCGTGGCGGTGCGTGGCGGTACGCGGCGGTGTACGGCGGTGCCTCGGTAGGGACGGTGCCTCAGTAGGACAGCCCCGGGCAGTACACCCCCTGCTGCGGCGCCGTGTACGAGCCGCGCACCACCAGCGTCTCCAGCCGCTCCAGGGCGATGCCCCGGGTGCGGAACGCCCAGCTCAGGGTCTCGGGCAGCAGCCGGCCCGGGATCCGCAGCCGGGGCGGTGCGCCGTCGGGGAGGGCCCGGCGCATCAGCTCGCCGGCGCCCGTGTACAGCGCCCGTGCCGCGGCCTCCGAGGCCGCCGTCAGATGGCCCAGGTCGGACAGGCCCGTGGTGTAGCCGGCGAGCGTGCCGCTCGACCGGTCCACGACCACGTACGGCTGCGACCAGCCGAAGGCCCGCTTGGCCGCCATGTGGATCTCTCCGTCCCGCGCATGGCCGTTGACCGAGCGGTACAGCTCCTGGCACGCGGGCACGTCGTCCTCGGTCATCGCGCGCACCGTGAAGCCCGCCATGTTCGCCGGGGTGGGCGGTGCGTACCCGGCGACCAGGGACAGCTGCTCGTACGGGACGAAGCCGAGCGAGGAGTAGAGCCGGTACGCGCCCAGGTTGTTGGTCACCTGGACGGCCCGGACCGAGTCCCGGTCGTGCCGGGCGGCCGCGCCGATCACCTCGTCCATCAGCAGCCGGCCCACACCGCCGCCCTGCGCGCCGGGCGCGACGCTGAGCGGGCCGAAGGCGGCGACGGACTCGCCCAGGACCAGGAAGTTGGAGCCCGTCACGGAGCCCGCGCCGTCGACCGCCACGTAGGCGAGGCAGCCCGGGGCCGCGAGCCGGTCCCGGAACATCTCCGTCACCTCGTCCACCGACGACCACTCCGGAGCGAGACCGAGCGAGGCGTTCAGGGCGTTGAAGGCCTCGAAGCAGATGCCCGCCATCGCCGGAAGGTCCTCCCGCGCCGCCTTGCGGACCCGGAAGGCCTGTGCACCGCCGTCCACGGCGTCGCCGCCGGGAAGGTCGCCGGCGCCCGGTTCGGGGAAGTAGCTGGCGCCCGGCTCGGGGAAGCGGCCGACGCCCGGTTCGGGGAAGTAGCCGACGCGGACGAAGAACCCGACGTACTTCTCGAAGAGTTCACGCGTCATCGGCGGGCAGTCGACGCCGGTACCGGCCAGCAGCTCCCGGGTCTGCGAGGTGTCGACGGACAGGTAGTGGTTGCGTCCGCTGTAGATGGTCGATTCGAAGGCGTCGATCATCGGGACCATCGCGTTGTCGCGGTCGGCGCGGATGCGCCGCACCCAGGCGTCCCAGCGGAGTTCGTCCAGGTGGTAGCCGAGGGAGCGGAGGGATTCCGTCATCGCGGAGAACGGGAGGTGCGTCCCGTTGGCGAGGTGGTGGTTGCGGCCCGCCGCCCGGTCGTCGCGGGACAGCCGCAGGATCGCCGCGCTGACGTGGTCGACCGGCACCAGGTGGAAGATGCCGGCGGGATCCTGCGGTACGGCGCCGGCCTGCACGATGCCCTTCATGCTCAGCCAGACGAAGTCGTGGGTCTGGCAGAAGCCGCGCTCCGAGTCGCCGGAGATCTCGTCCACCCGGTAGACCGAGACCGGCAGCCCCCGCCCCCTGGCGAGTTCGATGATCTGCTCCGCCACCAGTTTCGTCTGCCGGTAGCCGGACGACAGCGCCTCGGCGGGGCCCGGCGGATCGGTCACCTGGAGGGCCTGCCCGGGAACTGCCTCCGCGGCGAACACGCCGGTGGACGAGACGTGGTGGACGGGCACGGTGCGGTGCCGTGCGGCCAGGCGCAGGATCTCCGCGGTGCCCGTGACGTTCGCGTCCTTCAACGCCGAGTACGGGTAGAGGCCGTTGACGGTCGCGGCGGCGTGGTAGACGCTGTCCACGCTGCGGGCGAGGGCGTCGAAGCGTTCGGGGGCCAGCCCCAGCAGCGGCCGGGCGAGATCGCCGACGACCACGGACAACCGGTCCGGGTCGATGCCGTCCCAGAACTCGTACCACTCCAGGTTCTCGCGCAGCCGCGCCCACGCGTCCGCCTCGTCGGCCCCGCGGACCAGGCAGTGCACGGTCGCACGGGTCGTCCGCAGCAGGTCGCGCAGCAGGTACGCGCCCAGGAACCCGGTCGCACCGGTGAGGAGCACCTCCCGCGGGTCGTCCGCGACCCGGATCACCTCGTCGGCGGGGGAGACGTCCGCCGCCAGGACGACCTCGGCGGCGAAGTCCACCGCGTCCTCGTCGACGCCCGGCGTGGCGGACACCGCGGCCAGCACCTTCGCGAGCAGGTGGTCGGCGAGCACCGCCGGGGTCGGGTGCTCGAAGACGAGCGTCGGGCGCAGGCTCACCCCGCAGAAGTCGCTGAACTGGTTGCGCATCTCCACGGCCATGAGGGAGTCGACGCCGAGTTCGAGGAACGGCACGTCGGGGTCGATGGCGTCCGCGCTGTCATGGCCGAGCACCGCCGCGATCCGGGTGGCGATCCGGTCGATCATGTGGAGCAGCTGCTTCTCCTCGTCCAGTCCGGCGAGCACGCCGGCCAGGCGGGCGGCGACCTCCGGGCGCTCACCCGGCTTGAGCACCCGCCCGGACGGGGCCGTCTTCTCGGCGGTCTCCCCGGCGGTCTCCCCAGCCGCCTCCCCGGCCGTATCCGCGGCCGCCGACTCCACGGCCACGGTCGGTACCGGTGACGCGGCGGGGGCGGCGAGTGCGGGCAGCCAGTAACGCTTGCGCTGGAAGGCGTAGGTCGGCAGCGTGACGTGGCGGGCGGCGGTGCCGTCGAAGAACGCCGCCCAGTCGACCGGGACGCCGGCGGTGTGGAGCGCGGCGGCAACACCGACGGCGGTCGCGGCACCGGGCCGGTCACGCCGGGAAACCGGCAGCGCACGGTGGCCGCCCGTGCGGCCACCCCCGTCACCCCCGTCACCCCTGTCGGCGTCGTCGGCGATCTGACGCACCAGGGCCGTCAGGGACGCGTCCGGGCCCAGTTCGACGAAGGTGTCGGTGCCCCGCTCCCGCAGGGTCCCCACCGCGGCGGCGAACCGGACGGCCGAGCGCAGCTGCCCGGTCCAGTACGCGGGTGTCAGCAGTTCCGCACCGGCGAGGTCGCCGGTGACCGTCGAGACGATCGGCACGTCCGGCGCACGGTAGGTGATGGTCCGGGCCACGGCCTCGAACTCCTCCAGCGCCGCGTCCATCCGGGGCGAATGGAAAGCGTGACTCACCGTCAGGCGCTTGGTCCTGCCGCCCCGTTCGGACACCGCCCGGGCGGCCTCCGCCACGGCGTCCTCGTCGCCCGAGACCACGACGGACCGGGGCGCGTTCACGGCGGCGATCGCCAGCCGGGACTCCCGGCCGACGAGCAGCGGCAGGACCTCGTCCTCCGTGGCCTCCAGCGCGATCATGGCACCGCCTTCGGGCAGCGCCTGCATCAGCTCGCCCCGGGCGGTGACCAGCCTGGCCGCGTCCGCCGGCGAGAACACCCCGGCGACGTGCGCGGCGGCCAGCTCGCCGAGGGAGTGGCCGGCGAGCGTGTCGGGACGCACCCCCCAGGACCGCAGCAGCGCGAACTGCGCGACCTCCAGTGCGAACAGGGCGGGTTGGGCGATACCGGTGCGATGGATGCGCCCGTCGTCCGCCGCGTCGCCGGCGCTGAGGAGCAACTGCCGTACCTGCGGCGCCAGATGGTCGCACACCGCGTCCAGCGCTTCGGCGAACACCGGGAACGCCTCGTACAGTTCACGGGCCATGCCGGCCCACTGGGAGCCCTGGCCCGTGAAGAGGAACGCCGTGGTCCGGGCGGCACCGGCGTGATCCGTGGTCAGCCCGGCCGCGGGCTCGCCCTCCGCGAGCGCGCGGAGGGCGCGCAGCAGGCCCTCCGCGCTGTCCGCCCCGTCCGCGCCGCGACCGAGGTCCGCGACGACGGCGGCCCGGTGTTCGAGCCCGGCCCGGGACAGTGCCAGGGTGCGCCCCACGTCCACGGCATCCCGCCCGGGCGCCGCGCGCAGGAACGACTCCAGCCGGCGGGCCTGGTCGCGCAGCGCGGCCGGGGACTTCGCGGACAGCAGCCACGGTACGGCGGTGAGCGCCCGGACCGGGGCCGGGGTCCCCTCGGCCGAGGGGGAGTGCGGCGCCTCCTCCAGGACGACATGGGCGTTGGTGCCGCTGATGGCGAAGGAGGACACCCCGGCGCGCCGGGGCCGTCCGTCGGCCGCCGTCCACGGCCGCGCCTCGTCGAGCAGCCGTACGTTCCCCGACGACCAGTCGACGTGCGGTGACGGCCGGTCCACGTGCAGGGTCGCCGGGAGTACGGCGTGCCGCATCGCCTCCACCAGCTTGATGACACCGGCCATGCCCGCGGCGGCCTGGGTGTGGGCGATGTTGGACTTCACCGAGCCGATCCACAGCGGCCGTTGAGGGTCCCGGCCGCGCCCGTACGCGGCGAGGATCGCCTCGGCCTCGATCGGGTCGCCGAGCGTGGTCCCCGTGCCGTGGGCCTCGACCAGGTCGACCTCGTGCGCGGCCACCCGGGCGTTGGCGAGCGCCCGGCGGATCACCCGCTGCTGCGCCCTGCCGTTGGGCGCGGTGAGCCCGTTGGACGCGCCGTCCTGGTTCACGGCGCTGCCCCGGATCACGGCGAGCACCCGGTGGCCCGCCCGCTGCGCGTCCGAGAGCCGTTCGAGCAGCAGCACCCCCGCGCCCTCGCCGAAGGCGGTGCCGTCCGCCGCGCCGGCGAAGGCCTTCACCCGGCCGTCCGGGGCGAGGCCCCGGTGCCTGCTGAAGGTGATCATGTCGTCCGGGGTGGACATCACCGTGACCCCGCCCGCGAGCGCGAGCCGCGACTCACCGGAGCGCAGGGAGCCGCAGGCCAGGTGGAGGGCCACCAGGGACGCGGAGCAGGCCGTGTCGACGGTGACGGCGGGGCCGTGCAGACCGAGGGTGTAGGCCACCCGGCCGGACATCACGCTGCCCGAGGTGGCGAAGCCGAGATGGCCCTCGAACTCGGACCCGGGCGCGGCGAGCGTGCTGTACGTCTGTCCCTTGGTGCCGACGAAGACGCCGGTCTCCGAGCCGGCCAGGCCGGTCGGATCGAGGCCCGCCCGTTCGAAGACCTCCCACGCGACCTCCAGCATCAGCCGCTGCTGCGGGTCCATCGCGGTCGCCTCGCGCGGGGCTATGCCGAAGAATCCGGCGTCGAACGCGGACGGGTCGGCCAGGAAGCCGCCGCGCGCGACGTAGCTGGTGCCGTGGTGGTCGGGGTCGGGGTCGAACAGGGTGTCCAGCGCCCAGCCCCGGTCGGCGGGGAAGTCCGAGGTGGCGTCCCGGCCTGCGGCGACGAGGTCCCACAGCTGCTCGGGCGACTCCACCCCGCCCGGGAAGCGGCAGGCCATGCCGATGATGGCGATCGGCTCGGCGCCGTCCGGGTCGGGCCCCGCGGGGGCCGTGCGCTCGGCCGGGAACGCTTCGGCGGCCGTGCGGGTGCCCGTCGGTGCCGTCAGCTCCGACGGTTCTGTCGGCTCCGACGGCTCCGTCAGCTCGGAGAGCAGCCGGTCCGCGAAGGCGGCGGGCGTCGGGTGGTCGAACACGGCGGTCGCCGGGAGCCGCAGCCCGACCAGCGCGCACAGTTGCCGCCCGACCGCCACGACGGCGAGGGAGCCGAGGCCGAGGTCCACGAACGGCCTTGTGGGCGTGACCCGTTCGGCTTCGACGCCGAGCGCGAGCGCCACCTCGGCGCGGACCAGGTCCAGCACCGTCCGGGCCCGCTCGGCCGCCGTGAGCGCCGCGAGACGGCCCGCCCACTCGCCCCGGTCGGGTTCGGCCCCGCGCTCCCCGTGCTCCCCGGGCGCGCCGGTGGACGCCGTACCGAGCAACCGGGCATCCGCGTCCGCCAGCAGATGCCGGGTGACCTTCCCGGACGCGGTGCGCGGAACGCGCTCGACGGCGTACACCTTCTCCGGCACCTTGAAGAAGGACAGCCGCGTCCGGCAGTGCTCGAACAGCGCCTGGACGTCGACGCCTTCGGGACCGGGCACCACGTACGCGACGGGCACCTCGCCGAGCACCTCGTGGGGCTCCCCGCCCACCGCCGCGTCGGCCACGCCCGGCGCCGTGCGCACCACGTCCTCGATCTCCACGGGGTGGATGTTCTCGCCGCCCCGGATGATCAGCTCCTTGAGACGGCCGGTCAGGGTCACCTGCCCGAGGGCGTCCCGGCGGGCCAGATCGCCCGTGCGGTACCAGCCGTCCCGCAGCACCTCCGCCGTGGCGTCGGGCTGCCCGTGGTAGCCCAGCATCAGGTTGGGGCCGCTGACCCAGACCTCGCCCTGCTCGCCGTCGGGCACCTCGGCACCGGAACCGCCGTCCACCAGGCGGATGTCCACCCCCGGAACGGGCGGCCCGGCCGCCCCGGCGACCCGGTCGCCCGTCGGCCGGTTCGAGGTGATCGCGCCGGTCTCGGTCGATCCGTACTGGTCCACCAGCGGGACCCCGAACGCCTCCTCGAAACGGCTGCCGAGGGAGGCGCCGCCGGCCGAACCGGCGACGAACCCCAGCCGCAGCGAAGGCAGCCGGGTGTGCTCCTGGCGGGCGCGGTCCAGCAGGTAGTGGTACGTCGTCGGTACCCCGGCGAGGAAGGTCACCCCGTCGTCGCGCAGGGCGTCCAGCACCTCGGAAGGGGCGAAGCCGCTCATCAGCCGGGCGCCGGCGCCCACGGCCACGACCGCCATGACGCACAGGTTCTGGCCCAGGCCGTGGAACAGCGGCATCGGCCACAGCAGCCGGTCGTCCTGCGTCATCCCGAGCACACCCACGTGGCAGGCCTCCACCAGCCACAGCGAGCTGCGCAGGGAGTAGAGCACCCCCTTGGGACGGCCGGTGGTGCCCGAGGTGTAGAGCATCCAGGCCGGAGCGTCGAGCGGGTTCTCCTCGGGCACCGGCCCGTCGTACGGGGTGGCCGCGAGCGTCTCGTACGCGGTGACGTCGTACCCGGCGGTGTCCGCGGTGTCGGAAGCGGCGGCGCCGGGGGAGTCGCCGGTGAGCACGATCGAGGGCCGGGACGGGCCGGACGCGGCCACCGCGCGCAGCAGCACGTCGAGCCGTGCCGGGTCGCACAGCACCACCGACGCCCCGGAGTCCCGCAGGAAGTGGACCAGTTCGGCCTCGGACGCCTGCGGATTCAGCGGCACGGTGATGCCGCCCGCCCGGATGACGGCGAGGCAGCTCTCCACCATCTCCACGCTGTTGCCCATGAGGACGGCGGCGCGGCCGTCCTTCTCCAGTCCCAGCGCGGCAAGCCGGCCGGCGAGCCGAGAGGTCCGCAGATCCAGTTCCCGGTAGCCGACGCCCCGCCGGGCGTCGGTGAAGGCCACCTTGTCCCCGATCCGGGCGGCGTGTCCGCCGAGCAGTTCGGACAGCGGACGGATCAGCGAAGGGGTCGTGTCAGGAGCCATGTCATCGCACCTCTCGGCTCTGTGTTCAGCGCTTGGTAGACGGTTGCGGTCGTGCCGTCAGCGAACGGCCAGCACGGTCCTGGTCGGGCAGGAGAACTCCAGGGAGCCGTCCGGCCCCGCGAGCACCCGCAGCGCCTCGCGCGCCTCGTCGGTCGCTTCGGCCACCCGCTCCGCGGGCACCAGGTCCCACTGCACGCGGGTGGTCACGGTCTTGGTCCACGCCAGGTAGTCGTCGATGGTCTCGAAGCGGGAGTCCGCCGGGACGTGGCGGATCCGCACATCGCTGAAGCCGGCGGTGAGGAAGGCGGCGGCCGTGGACTCCTCACCGGCCAGCGGGCCGCCGAGGCCCAGGACCACCTGCCACGGGTCGTCCACACCTTCGGGGAGGTGCTTGGCGAGCACTCCGGCGAGGATCTCGGCGGACTCCCAGCCGGCGGCCAGCCTGCCGTTCTCGGTGGGGAAGGTGGTCGCGGCGAACCTGCCCCCGGGGCGCAGCGCCGCGACGGCGCAGGACAGGGCCTTCTCCGCCTCCGGCAGCAGGAACAGGACCATCCCGGCGCTCGCCGCGTCGAACGGCTCGGCGAAGGCGAAGTCCTGGGCGTTGCCCAGCTCCGCGCGGGCCCAGCCGGACACCCCGCGGGCCGTGATGTCGGCCGTGCAGGCGTCGACCATGCCCTGGGCCTGGTCGATGCCGAGCACGAAGCCCTCCGGGCCCACCGCGTGGGCGATCGGGAACAGGCAGGCGCCGCGCCCGCAACCGATGTCGAGCACCCGCTCGCCCGGC
Source organism: Kitasatospora sp. NPDC087271 (assembly GCF_044744605.1). Classification (NCBI taxonomy): domain Bacteria; kingdom Bacillati; phylum Actinomycetota; class Actinomycetes; order Kitasatosporales; family Streptomycetaceae; genus Kitasatospora; species Kitasatospora sp. NPDC087271. Next base: position 91,700 of record NZ_JBIUYQ010000005.1, on the reverse strand, counting down.
GAGAGCTCCAGGGTGTCGGCGACCATCTTCCCCAGCGGGTGGAAGATCATCTGACCGGCGGACTCGTACTGCTCGGCGGCCTTGTCGTAAGCGTCCCTCACCAGTGAGGTGATGCGGAGGTCCTCGGTCATGACGCGCTCTCTTCCTGTTGTTCCGGGGTCGGCGGATTGTCGGACGTCACCGGCCGCACGATGCAGCCGAGACGGAATTCGGCACAATGCGTTTCGTCCGCCACGCGCCACCACAACTGGTCCGGGGTGGGCAGCATTTCGGACACGACGACTTCCCCTCCGGGAAGTCGCGCGATATCGATCACCGACAGCGGATCGGCGAAATCGACGTACAGCGGCTTGGGCTCGGCCGGATGCTTCACGTAGACGTGGCGCGGCATTCCCCGGGCGGCCCGCAGCCGCTGTACGGACAACCACTGGGTGACGGTGTCCGCGCTCTTCTCCGGAGCCCTTTCCGGAATGCTCAGCCGCCAGCGGGCCCGCTGGACCACGACACCGTCCACCACGATCCTGGGGGTGTACGCCCCGAGGTCGACCGGCACCGGGACCAGCGCGGGCCGGGACACCGCGCGGTGCAGCGTCGACGACAGGTCACCGGGGTAGAGCAGCCGCCGCCGGCCGTCCACCACCACCGCGTCGGCCGAAGCGGGCACGACGGCATCCGCGATCGGCACCACGTCGGCCCGGTCCTTGCCCGAGAGGCCGCTCAGTTCGATGGCGGCACCGGGGAGTTCGGGGGTCACGTGGGCGCTGCGCCGGCGCGAGACGATGGTCGCGGCGGTCCCGGACGGCACGGCTCGCGCCACCCGCTCGGTGAAGCCGGCCCACAGCCCGTCCGGGTCGCTGTGCAGCGGACGCTCCAGCCCCCCGAAGATCGAGCTGCAGTCGTCGTGCAGCTCCGAGAGCACCCAGTCGGCGGTGGCCGGGTCGGGGCCCGCCACCATCAGGTCGGGGCTCGGCAGGCACGCGTCGTCGGGGCCGTACGTCACGGTGTCCCACAGCGGCGCCAGCGCCTCGGCCAGTTCGCTACGGCTCAGCTCCACGACCGGGGGGCGGCCGTCGGGCGTTCCCGCGGCCTCCACGGCCCGCCCGACCAGCCGGCGCAGCACCGCGTCCAGCCGGTCCCGGCGCGGTGAACGAGCGGGTATCTCCCGTGCGGCCAGTTCGGCGAGCGGCGCCGGGGCGCCCGCCAGCTCGGCGCGCAGGGCGTCGCGGGCGTCCTCCCTGGCCAGCAGCGCCGCGAGGAACACCAGCGGGAACACCGCCTCGGTGACCTCCCGGATGCGCTCCACGACCGGCGCCCCGAAGCCGACCCGCTCGCTCAGCGGACTCGACCTGTCCTCGTGGAACAGCTCGCGGTCGGCGTAGTGCCGTCCGCTGTCCTGCGAGACCCGCCCGCCGTCCGCCGCGCGGGCCGCCCGCACGGCGAGGAGGTGCGCCGCCCGCTCGGGCCAGGGCGCCTGCGCGTACGTGTCGCGGACCTCCGCCAGGTCCACCACCGTGTCCGCGGGGTGCTCGGCCGCCAGCCTGGTCAGCGCGTGCAGCTCGGTCGCCGGCAGCCGCCAGGGGGAGACGACCAGCGCCGGTCCGAGTGCCTTCACCAGCCCGGCGGCGTACGCGCCGTCCGCCCCCGCCCGATGCGGGGGCGGCACGGGGCCGGCGGCGCCGACGAGCGAGTCGAGCCGGCTCCCGGGCGCCTCGGCGGCGGCACTCCACAGGGCCAGCGCGGGCGCCGCGACCCTGAACCTGCGCCCGTCCACGGCCCGTTCCAGCACCGGGGACGAGTCCGGCCGGCGGAACAGCGGGCTGGGCCACACGCGCTGCCGCGTCAGCGGCACCTCGCGGGCGGCCTGCTCCCGCAGCTCCTCCACCAGCCAGGCACTCGCCTCCACCACGACCTTCTCGCGGCCGGGCGCGCCGACCAGCAGGGTCTCCTCCTGCTCCGGCACCAGACGGCCGAACAGCACCGGGCCGAAGAACGAGACGGTCTCGCACTTGGTGGCGAACCGGCGCAGATAGCGGTGCAGGGTGTCGATCCGGCGGCGCAGGGTCTGCGGCAGGGCGCCGCCCCCGTCCCGCGCCTGCGCCCAGCCCGGGTGCGTCAGCGGCGGGGCCTCCAGGGCCGTGTGGTGGAACGAGGGGTTCGACACGAACACGGCGTGCCCGAAGTCGTCGCGGCCGGCGGCCCGTGCGGTGTGCAGCCGGGCCCGCAGCAGGGCCGCCGCCAGCTCGGTCCCGGCCGCCGCCAGCCGCTCGTCGAGCGCGGCGACCAGGGCGTTCCAGCGGGGCGCCCAGTCCGGCGCGCCGGTCGCCGCGAGGACCGCTGCGCACCGCTCGTCCAGGGGCGCGCCCCCGTCCACCAGCCGGCGGCAGCTCTGGAGGGCGCGCAGCGACCGCTGGCGCGGTTCGACCGTCCGTACGGCCTTGCGCAGCCCCGGCCACAGCAGGTCCAGGAAGTGCGCACGCTCGGCGGCGACCGCCTGCTCCGCCGCGAGCACCCCGGCGGCGGTGCCGAGCAGTTCCTCGGACGCCAGCCCGTCCAGGAGCCCGGCGGGGAAGCCGGTCGCGCGCAGCAGCGACCAGGGCATCATCTCGACCGAGAGTTCCCCGTCGCCCGCCCGCACCTTCCATGTCAGCGACGCCGTCAGTGATGTTGCCAGTGACGTTTTCAGTGACGCCATGTCAATTCTCCAGACTGGTCTCGCTTTTCGTCGGAGACTCCGGTAGGAAGGAAAAGGCCAGGGAATTGTCCGGCCATCCGGCCGGCGGCGATCCAGGCCATTCGGAGGGGAAAGAGAAGATGCGAATCTCGTCTCGGATCATGCGTGGTTGTCGCGAAAGCGTCGAACGCGCCGAACACGAACTGATCGCGCTGTCGAGGAGTATTCACGCCGAGCCGGAGACCGCGTTCGAGGAGCACCGCAGCGCCGCCAAGGTGAGCGGCCTGCTGCGGGACGAGGGGTTCGAGGTGGTGCCCGGCGCCGGCGGCCTGGACACCGCGTTCACCGCCCGCTACGGCAGCGGCCCGCTCACGGTCGGGCTGTGCGCGGAGTACGACGCGCTGCCGGGCCTCGGCCACGCCTGCGGCCACAACATCATCGCCGCCTCGTCGGTGGGCGCGGCCCTGGCGCTGAGGGACGTGGCCGACGACCTCGGCATCACCGTCATGGTGCTGGGCACCCCGGCCGAGGAGGAGGGCGGCGGCAAGATCGCCATGCTGGAGGCCGGGGTCTTCGACGAGGTGTCGATGGCGATGCTCGTCCACCCGGCCCCCGAGGACAACTGCGCTCCCCGCCCCCTCGCCCTGGTCGAGCTCGAAGTCCGTTACACCGGCCGCGAGTCGCACTCCGCCCTCGCCCCGCACCTGGGCGTCAACGCCGCCGACGCTCTGACCGTGGCGGAGGTCGCCGTCGGCGTGGGCCGTCAGCACTTCGAGCCGCGGCAGCAGGTGCACGGCATCGTGACCAGGGGCGGCGAGGTGCCCAACGTGGTCCCCGCGCACACCAGCGCGCTGTACAACCTGCGGGCCGCCGACATGGACTCCCTGGGGCGCCTGGAAGCACGCGTCAGGGCCTGCTTCGAGGGCGGCGCCGTCGCCACCGGCTGCACCCACGAGGTCCGCTCGACACCCGCGTACGCCGAACTGGCGCACGACCCGTTCCTGGTGGCGGCCTACCGGGCGGCGGCGACCGAACTGGGCCGCCCCCTGGTGTCCCCGGAGGAGGAGCGCGCGATGCCCACCGGCAGCACCGACATGGGCAACGTCAGCCGGGTCCTGCCCAGCGTGCACCCCAGCATCGGCATCGACAGCGGCGGCGCGGTCAACCACCAGCCGGAGTTCGCCCGGGCCTGCGTGACCCCGGCCGCCGACCGGGCGCTGCTCCAGGCGTCCGTCGCACTGGCCTGGACGGCGGCGCGGGCCGCCGAGGACGACCAGGCCCGGGAGCGGCTGCTCACGGCCCACGCGGCTCGTCGTGACGCGGGCCGCACGGCCGGCTGACCGCCGCCGTCCGGACCCGCCCGGCCGGGCGGGTCCGGACGCCCCGGCCGCGGCGGTGCTGCGGCGGAGGCCGCCCGGTGCCCCCGCGGGTGCGGGGCGTGCGGGGGTCACGGAAGCCGCACCACCGTCTCGCCCTCGGCGGTGTCGATGTGCACCGCCGAGATGCGGGGGCCCGCCGCGGGGTCGACGAGGACGTCGAGCGCGGCGAGTCCGGGCCACCGGTCCGCCCAGTCCCGCTCCGGCTCCGGCGCCGGGCCCGTCTCCAGGCGCCGCAGCGACGTCGGGCACACCCGGTGCCCGGCCGCCTTGAGATCGCCCGGCACCCGTGCCGCGCGCGCCTGCGGGTCGCCGTAGCTCAGGAAGAACGGCAGCACCCGGCTGCGCCACGACAGGTCGAACGCCGCCTCCGCCCACGGCACGCTCAGGCCGTCGGCCCGGACCGACTCGCCGCGGAAGAGGTCCGGATCCGCTCCGGTGACCGTCTCCACCTCGCGCGCGGTGGACTCGATGTCGTCGGTCAGCGCCGCCCAGTTGAGGAAGTCCGGCCCGTCCGCGGTCCGTTCCAGGAACAGCCGGCCGAAGTCCTCGCCCGCCAGCCGCCGTTCGTCGTGGGTGACGAGCAGTTCCAGGTACTGCACGTCGGGCGTGTCGAAGGGCACCACCCAGCTCGCCGTGCCGTCCGGGTTGGGGCTGCCGTCGGTGATGCCGAACCCGTACCGGTCCCACAGCAGTTCGCGCAGCGGCTCGATGGTCCGCGCGCCGAGGATCACGTGGTCGATGCGCATCAGGAGGCACCGCCCAGGGCGTGCGAGGGGCACATGCTGTACGGCAGGGCCTCCCAGTCGTCGCCGACCAGGCCGGCGGCCATGCCCTTGCCGGTGGCGCGCGCCGAGAGCAGCCCGTGCCCGGCGTGGCCGGCCGACAGGAAGATCCGCTCGTGGCCGGGCAGCGCGCCCGCCAGCGGCCGTCCGGTGCCGGACACCGGGCGCAGTCCGGCACGGAGCTCCACGGGCACCGAGTCCGCGAGCCCCGGCATGACGGTCGTGGCGAACCGCAGCAGGTGCGCGACGCCCTGGGTGGTCACGTGCTCGGCGAACCCCGTGTCCTCCTCCGTCGCACCGACGATCACGTCGTCACCGACCCCGGGCGCGAGGTAGTAGGCGGAGGACAGGATGCAGTTCAGCTCCTCGTCGGTCCGCAGGACCGCCATCTGCCCGCGCTGCGGCCGGACTCCGGTCGCCTCGGCCAGGCCCTTGCCCGAGCTCCAGGCGCCGGCCGTGATCACCACCCGGTCCGCGCGGAGCGTCCCGTCGGAGGTCACCACCGAGACGGCCGCGCCCTCCTCGCGCACCTCCCGGACCGTGACGCCCTGTCGCCAGTCGACGCCCCGGGCCAGGCACCGGCGCCGTACGGCGTCCAGGTAGCGGCGGCCGTCGACCATCAGCCCGTCCGGGTCGAGGAGGTAGCGCCTGCTGGTCGGCAGCTTGAGCCCGGGCGCGGCCTGCGCGAGGGCGCCGCCCTCCACCCAGTCGCCGACGCCGAGCCCGCTCAGCACGTCGCCGTGGGCCTCCACGTCCGTCTCGCGCAGGGCGCGCAGGATGGGCCTGGCCACGCTGAACGCGCCGTACTCCGGCTCCAGCCGGGCGACGTCGGCGTCCAGGTCCCGCTTGGCGGTCCGCAGCCAGTCGTAGAACTCCCGGTCGGTGAGGTAGCGCAGCGAGGGAACCGCCACCCCCGCCGCGCGGTTGGTCGCGTGCCCGGGTTCGACACCGGAGTCGAGCACCCGGACCGACGCCCCGCTGTCGCTCAACTCCTCGGCGAGGCAGGCGCCGACGATCCCTCCGCCGATGAGCGTGAAGTCAGGGGGTGATGACGGTGACGACGGCATGTCCTGCACCTTCCATTTCGGCCGCGCCGGCGAGTACCAGCGAGCGGGTGGTCACGTCGCTGTCGCTGTGGACAGCCATGGGTGGGCCGGCCAGGCCGCGGGCCTGGCGCAGCAGGTGGACGGGCTTGCCCCGCAGGGCGAGGCGGAACCAGCCGCCGGGCCGGTCCGCGACCCTGGCCAGGCACTGGAGCCGGACGGTGCCGTCGCCGTGGTAGCGCTGGAGGCCCTCCACGCACCAGACGAGTTCCACCGCGTCCGGGGGCACCTCGGCCCGGGGCCCGCCGAGTTCGAGCCGGGCCAGCGGCGGCGGGCCGAACCCGCCGGTGTCGTGGTCCCACACGGCCCGGCCGAGCGCGATGCCCTCGGCGAGCGGGGGCGGCGGGCAGATCCGGCCGCCGTGGACCAGGACGGTGGCCGCCGCCGGGTCGCCCCGGTCGTCCAGCCCCGACTCGGGCGGCGCCGACGGCAGATCGGTCAGGGTCAGCTGCGGCAGTATGCGCCGCCCCGCCAGCCGGGCAGCGGTCGCGCGACCCCCGCGCGAGGTCAGCGAGAAGGCCGCACCGGCCACCAGCACCGCCGCCGCGGAGGGCCGCAGCAGCAGTGGCCGCTCGCGCCAGTCGTCCGGCGGGTCGGCCGGCACGAACGGCTCCGAGAGCGCCCCGAGTTCGTCCCAGGGCAGCGCCTCCACGAGCCCGGCCGGATCCCCCTGGCCGCTGGTGCCGAGCAGCACCGGACCGCCGGGGGTCTCGACGCGGGCCAGCAGCTCGGCCCGCCTCGACACCGGCAGGCCGTCGCCGTCACGCCACTCGTGGACCTGCGCCACCGCGCTCTGGAGTCCGGCGACGGCCGACGCCGTCCGTTCGGCCGCCTCGGTGAGCAGCAGCCCGGTCTCCTTGCCCGCGTCCTGGTCCGGCGACCCGGCGACCCGGCGGGAGCCGGTGACCCGGCCCTTCGCGTCCCGTTCGAGGCGCAGGGTGTCGAGCGAGACGGTCAGCCGCGCCGCGCCGCGGGTGGGCGTGACGATTCCGGAGGCACGTGTCCTGGTCTCAGCCACGGGCCACCGCCCGCAGCCCGACGAGTCCGGCCGGCAGCCGGAATCCGGCGTTGGCGAACGACACCGGCACCGGGTACTGCCCCAGCTTCCCGCAGCCTCCGGTGGCCCGCAGGTAGGCGGCGACCCGGTGCTCGTAGGGCCGCAGGCCCGCGAGCACCCGCGCTCCGTCACCGGTCACCGTCAGCGGGCCCAGCCGGGCGGTGCTGCCGTCGGCGCGGTGCAGCAGGGAGAACGGGGCGTGGAAGACGAAGGCGCCCGAGGCGATGTTCATCATGTCCAGCCGCAGGCCGTACGGGGCGATCCAGTCGCCCGAGGGCGGCTCCGGCTCGGCCGCGGGCTCGATCAGGGCCACGGTGTGGGTCATCCGGGGGATCGCCGGATGCCGGTAGCTCTGTTTGCGCCCGTGGCCCGTGCCGGGGCCGCCGCCGAGCAGGGCGGCGAGCGCCCGGTCGGTCATCGGCCGCCCCACCGTGCCCCGGTCGATCAGCCGCAGGGTGCGGCACGCGGTGCCCTCGTCGTCGAACGGACTGCGGTAGCCCGGCCCGTCGTGCGCACCGCCGTCGACCACCGACAGCCACGCGGGTGCGACCGGCCGCCCGGCGCGCGCCCCGAGGTAGCTCGTTCCGGACGCGACCACGTCGGCTTCCATCGGGTGCCCGACGATCTCGTGGAAGAACGCCCCGGCGAGACCGGGCAGCAGCACGAGGTCGGCGCCGTCCGGGAGTTCGGTGGCGAGCGGCAGCGCGAGGCGTTCGCGCACCGCGTCGGCCGTCCGCACGGCCGCGTCCCTCAGCCCGTCCGGGGCGGAGCCCGCGGGGGCGCACAACAGCGACCGGGAGTGGACGGTGCCGTCGTCGCCGGTCAGCCTGGTCTCCAGGGTCGTGACGATCCGCTCCGTGGTGGCGACGCGGTCCGCGCTGCCGGCGGCGACGTGCTGCTGGGCCACACCCAGGGTCAGCTCCGCGCCGGTCTCGGCGGCGATCCCGGCGAGCTCGGCGCGCAGCTCGGGGGTCAGCTCGAACAGCGGCCGTTCCTGCACCTCGCGCAGCGCGTCGGCGGCCTCCGGGCCCGCTCCGGCGGCGCCCGAGGCCAGCAGGTCGTCGCCGTCGGCGAAGCGGTGCTCGGTGAAGCCCCGGTCGAGGTGCCGTTCGACGCTCATTCCGCGCACCGAGGTCCGCTCGGTGGAGACGGCGCCGTCCGGGCGCACGTCGGCCCGCATCCGCAGCGAGTGCTCGGCGAAGAGCGTGGTGTGCGTCATCGCGTGCTGCTCCCGTCGCTGCTGGTGCTGCCGTCGCTGTTCCTGCTGCCGCTGCTGCCGATGATCTGCATCCGCAGCTCGCTGGTGTAGCGCCGGCCCTCGCCGTCGCGCAGCCACAGCTCGTCCGGCCCCGGCGCCATCCGCTCCACGCCCAACTGCTCGGCGCCGCGCGCCACATGGCCGACCAGGTCGGCCGCGAGCGGTGAGGCCAGGTCGATCAGGTACGGCTTGCGCTCATGGGCGCTGCGGCAGAAGACGAACCGCGTTCCGGTCTCCCGGGCCAGCCTGCGCAGCGCGAGGAACCGCGCTTCGGGTTCCGGTGCCGCGAGCGCCGCGGTGGGCACCTGCCACCGGGACCGCTGCAGGACGACCGACCCCAGGGTCACTTCGGGCTGCGCGTCCTCGGTGGTGAAGGTGGGGTGGAGCACCTGCGGATGCGAGAGGGCGGCGATCGGGGCGTACTTGACGAAGTCGCTCAGCGGGACGTACGCGCTGACCGCCTTGCCGTCCGGATCGTGCAGGGTGACGTCGTGCGGCCCGATGCGGACGGTGAGGTCCTCCGGCTTCAGCAGCTCCGGCTGATCGTGGTCGGTCCAGGTCAGCGGGCGCATCGCGACCTCACGGCCGGGGAAGCGGTAGTAGCCCTTGTTGCGGCGCCCGAAGTCGAGGCCGACGACCGCGCCGTCCTGCGCCGCCGTCCAGGCGGCGGCGTCCGCGCCGAGCCGGTCCGGATCCGGGTGCATCGTGCCCAGCCAGCTGCGCACCAGCAGGTGGTGGTGGGCGCGGGAGAGGACGAGCGGGGCGGCGGCGCCGAGCCCGGAGGCGTCCGGCGCCGCGGGGCACAGGTCGATGACCGCGTACCGGTCGCCGTCCAGCGCCCCGGCCTCCTCGGTCAGCCGCTCGACCTCGGACCGCCAGTCGGCGCCGGGGTAGACGGGTGCGTGGGCCGCCTGGAAGGTGCTGGTCGAGTCGGACCGGCTCGTGGCCGCTCGGGTCGCGTACGTGAGGAGGTCCAACTCCGTGGCCGGCGCCCCGACCGGGACCACCGCTCCCGCAGTGCCGTCCGTGAAGGCGTCGCGCACCGCGGCCGCCGCCGCGCGCTGGGCGGCCTGCCCGTGCGCGGCGCACACCTCCATCACGGGGGCGAGCTGCCGCTCCCAGTCGCCGACCAGCCCGGCTCCGAGGGTCAGCGCGAAGGGCGACGCGCACTCCTCGAAGAACACGGCGCGGTCGGCGTACGCCGCACCGGCGCCCCGCCTGGCCGGCCTGCCGGTGAACTCGGTGAACCGCTCCTCCAGGGCGGCGACGGCGGCCGCCTTGCGCTCCAGCGGCACCTCCGCCAACTCGCCGATGAGGGAGGAGAGTTCGGCTGTCCGGTCGAGCCACAGCTCGCGGGCCGGCGAGGCGGGCAGCGCGGAGAGCTGGTCCCGCAGGGTCGCGAGGGGCTCCAGGTCGTAGTCGCCGCCGCCGAGGCCGATGGTGACGGCCTCCTCGGCCACCAGCCGCATCAGCGTCCTGGCCACGTCGCGGGCCGGCTGCCCGGCGGCGCGCACCACGTCGCGGAACACCGTTCCGTCCGGGGCCACGAGCGGCAGCAGCGGCTCCCGCGCCGGGTCACCACGTCCGGTGGAGTGGAACGCGAGATGCGGAAGGATCTTGGGGTCCCGGGCGATCGCCGTGGCCAGCGCACGCGCCGCCCAGTGCGAGAAGAACACCCGGCGGACGCGGGGCACGTCGTCGCGCAGTACGGCGCCCTCACCCTCGCCCACCGTGCCGTACGCCATGGGCCCGAAGAAGCTCACCGTCTCGTTCTTCGCGCAGAACCGCTGCACGTACGTGAACATCTGCCGGCGCACCCGGCGCCAGCGCGAGGTCAGCGGGCCTTCGTACGCCAGCAGCGGGAGCAGCATGTTGCGGTACGCGTCCGGGTTGGACAGGAACACGGCCTCGGAGACCCCCGGATCCGCCAGCAGGTCCCGCAGCCGCTTGCCGGCCTCGTCATCGGCCTGCCGGCAGGCGAGCGCGTAGCGTTCCCAGGCGTCGGCCCAGGCGCTCACCGCCCGGCTCCACTGCGCCCCGCCGGACGCCGGCAGCTGCCGCGCCCGTCCGCGCAGCACGTCGGAGCGCAGCGACTCGGCGCGGGGCCCGCTGAACTGCGCCTCCACCAGCTCCAGGACGGTCCGCTCGCGGTCGAGCAGCTCGTCCGCGAGTTCCAGCAGGGAGTGGGGCGCGCCCAGCTCCTCCAGCCAGTCGAACGGCATTCCCGCATGGCGCAGGATGAACTCCCGCCCGATGCGCCACTGTCGGCTCACTGGCTCCTCCGCATCACACCGGCCTGGACCAGCCGGTCGGTCAGTTTCCTTCGGGCACCGTCGCTGATCCGGTCCAGGACGGCGGTGTCGCCGGACGAGAGCCGCTCCACGACCGGCGTCAGCTTCGGATGCAGCCGGAACGCGCTGCCCGTCCGCAGGTTCACCACGAACGAACCCGGGCCCTGGCCGTCCGGGCCGGGCCCCTCCCCGGCCACGACGGTGGCCGACGGCTCCCACACCGCGGTCCCGTCCGGTGCGGCGAGCGCGCAGCAGGCGAACCGGCCGGGGAACAGGTCGGCCACGGCACCGAGTTCGGCGTTGAGTGCGCCGATCGCCGCGGTGCGCGCCGTTTCGTCGAGCGTCCCGGGCCCGCTGAACCGGTCCCAGCGGGGCAGATCGTGCCCCGGGGCCGGGTGCCGGATCAGCGGCACGCCGTTCCAGGCCTGCGGTGCCGCACCGCCACCGGCCGTCGGCAGTCGGAACGGGCTGAGCCCCGCGAGCCGGGGGCCGGGCCCGGACAGCAGGCTCCGCGCCGTGCCGGTCGTCTCCTCGGCACTCACCCCGGGCGCCCCGACGAGCAGTTCGACCCGGAGCAGGGCCCCGTCCGCCCCGTCCGCCGCGTCCGCAGCGTCCAGGACGGCCCGCAGATCGGTACGGCGGCCGTCCGCCCCCGTCACCTCGGCCCAGGACTCCAGCCGTGCCACGGTCAGCGCCGCGCCCCGGCACTCGCGCCACGCCCCGGCGGGCAGCGCCGCCGCCTCGTCCGGGGCCAGCCAGCCCGCCCAGGGGGCGCCGGCCCGCCAGTCGGCCGCGCGGCGGACCCAGCGGACCGGCGTGCCGTCCCCCGACCACTCCTCGCCCAGCCGCCAGGCCGGAGCCCAGTCGTCGAAGCCCGCCGCCGCCGAGAACGGGGCGAGCGCGCGCAGCGCCTCCCGGTGCGCGGTGGCGAAACGCCCGCACAGCACGACCCTTCCGGGGCCTAGCGCCTCCAGGAGCACCGCGGCCGCCGGGAGTTGCTGGTCGGTCTCGATCACCAGGTGCACCCGCCCGTCCGGGGCCGCCGCTCGTGTCCACCGCGCCTCGGGCCCCAGCAGCTCGGTCCGCTGCGCGGCCAGCACCACATCGGCCCCGCACTCGGTGGTGCCGTCGACGAGTTCCACGTCGTCCGCGGCGAGCCGCAGGGCCGGATCGGCCTCGCCCGCCAGCCGCAGCGCCATGCCCATGGCCCGCAGCCGGCCCGCGGCATGGCCGCCCCGCGCGGTGACCAGCGCGGTGACCCGTGCGGCGGCCCGCGCGAACAGCGCCCTGGTCCGGTTCTCCGCGGGGTCGCTCCCGCCGCGCCTGCCGAGGGCGTAGTCGTCGGCCAGCGCGGCGAGTGCCCCGGTGCCCGCGAGGCGTGCGACGAAGTGCGCGTTCACATCGATCAGTTCGTCGTCCGGCCCGAGTTCCGGTTCCAGACTCGGATCGAACAGGGGAGGGAGCACCACCCGGCGCGTCACCGCTCACCACCGCCCCGCAGATACACACAGCGCAGCTCGGAGGCGAAGCGCAACTCCCCGTCCCGCAGCCAGGCGTCCTCGGGTGCGGGCAGCGTCTCGGACAGCAGGAGCTGTTCCGCCGTGCCCGCCAGCCGGGCCATGCCCTTGAGGAGTTCGGGGCTCGCGGTGTCCACGTACACCGGTTTGCGTTCGGCCGGTGACTTCGCGAAGAAGCGGTCGGGCAGGCCCCGTTCCCGGAGCAGCCGGGCCGTGGCGAGCAGCCGCTCGGCCTCCCGCCGGCTGCCGTGCGCCTCCAGCAGCGCCGCGCTCGGCAGCGCCCAGCGGCGCCGCGAGAACACCACGTTGCCCCAGCGCAGCCGCGGCACGTGCGGCAGGTCCGGCAGCACCGGGCGGCGGATCCGGGGCAGTGCCAGCGCGGTGTGCACGGCGGTGTCGAGCTCGCCGTTGTGGAACAGCAGGCTCCGGCCGGGGTGGGTGTCGCCGCGCAGGACGACCCGTTCGCCGTCGCTCTCCAGCCACAGCTGGTCCAGGCCGATCCGCTCCCGGTCCGCGCCGGCCCTGCCGCCCAGTTCGAGCACCACACCGGGGAACTCCAACGGCGGCAGCCCGGTCGTACGGCGCGAGATCACGTTGACGGCCACCTGGTCGCCCAGGGCCCGGCGCACCCCGGCGTCCCGCTCGGCGAGCAGCGCCGCGGCGTCCGGATGGAACTGCAGCGCCCACGGGGTGAGCAGCGCCGCGTCGTGGATGTCGCCGAGCACGAGCGGGGTCACCCCCGGCTCGTACCCGGCCAGGTCGGGCGCCGCGATCAGGACGTCGATGGAGCACAGCACGGGGGCGGCCGGCGGTGGCGGTGCGGCGAGCAGCCCCGCCACGTCGAGTTCGGCCCGGTCCGCGCCTTCGGCCTCGATCACCCGGCTCAGCTCGGCGCCGAGCTCTCCGCCCGGCTCGATGGCGAGGTCCGCGCACTCCCGCAGCGCCCGCAGCAGCGGGATCCTTCCCGCTCCCAGCCGGGCCGCGACCGCCCGGTTGGTGCGTACGCGGGTCGCCTCGGCCTCGTGGGCCAGCAGGTCGAGCACCGGCGCGACGGCGTCGCACATGTCGCGGGCCAGCGGTCCACGGACCTCCAGCCCGGCCGTGCCGACGGCGGCCTCGTGGATGATGACCCGGTCGTTGTAGAAGCGGCCGCGTTCCGCCGAGCGGTCGGTGACGGGCAGCAGCGACTCCAGTTCGGCCTGGACGGTCAGTTTCCGCTCGGGCGGCGCCGACGGGTAGCCGTCGAGCAGTTCGAGCACCTTCACCAGCAGGGCCCGCACCCCGGCCGCGCGGGCGGCCGTCCCGGTGTCCGAGGCGTCGATGCGCTCCAGGGTCCAGCGCAGCGGGTCGACCACGGTCGCCGGCGGGCACAGGGTGTGCGTCAGCGTCCCCTTCGCCACGGCGGCCGCGAACGCCTCCACCGCCTCCAGGGCGCCGGCGCCGCACCCGGACGCGATCCCGACCACCGTCCGTACGCCGTCGGCCTCCCGCAGCAGCGCCGCGCCGACGCCCGTGCCGCGGGGCGGCCCCGTCATCGTCTTGCGCACCGGCGCCAGCCGCTCGGCCAGCGCCGGGTCGCCCAGCAGCAGGTCCTGCACGGCGTCGTTGACCCGGGCCGCGGTGTGCGCCTGGCGGACCCGGATCGCCGTGTGGCCCTCCCAGTCCAGCGCCGTGGCGGCGTCGGAGCCGGGGCTGAGCCTGCCGTAGTTGATGGGCCCGAAGAAGCTCATCGTCTCGCTCTTGGACGCCAGCCGCTGTGCGTAGGAGGCGAGTTGGCGCCGGATCCGGCCGCCGGTCGCACCCCGTGCGAGATCGCGGTGGACGGCGGGCGACGAGCAGACGATGGCGTCGTTGACCCGCGGATCGGTGCGGACGGCGGCGAGCGCCTCGTCGACCGCCGCCGTGTCGGCCTCGACGGTGGCGGCGAGCCGCTCCCGCACCGCGCTCACCCGCTCCGCCGCGGCGTTCCACTCGGCCAGCCAGTCGGCGGGCAGGTTGTCCGACGCGGGCAGCGGCCGCAGACCGCGCAACTTCGCCTGCTGGCCCCGGGACAGCCGCCCCGCCGGGTGCAGCCGTGACGCCACGTCGGCCGACCGGGCCTCCAGGGCGAACAGCTCCTCGACGAGCAGACGGGTCCGTTCGCAGGCCAGTCGCTCGACCATCTGCCAGGGGAACCCGGCGCTGCGCAGGACGACCGTGGGCAGCAGCTCCCAGCCGTGCCGCCGCGGCGCCGGCGCCGACTCCTGCGGCGACAGGTCGGATCGGTCGGGCCGGTCGGGCCGGTCGGATCGGTGGGATCGGTGGGTCATGACGATGCCCTCTTCATGGCGATCCGGAACTCCGAGGTCACGGGGGCCCCGCCGTGGCGCAGCCACAGCGCGTCCGGCGCCGGCCTCATCTCGGCCAGCGACACCGTCGCGCTGTCACCGGCCAGCACCATCGCCACCAGTGCGTCGACGGCCAGCGGACTGTCCAGGTCGATTCCGACCGGTTTCGGCTCGTGCGCGAGGGAGGCGAAGCAGAACCGGGGCACTCCGTGCCGGGCCCGCAGCGACTGGACGGCGAGGAAGGCGGCGGCGGGGTCGCGCGCCGCGTCGACCCCGAGGTCGGCCCGGTCGAACCACCAGCGCGCCCGCTGCACGAGCAGGTCCCCGACCACGATCCTGGGCGCGAAGTCCCCGATCCGCACCAGCGGCAGCCCCACTCCGGGTGCGGCGAACGCCCGCAGGTGCACGTGGTCGTCCTCGCCGGCGTACAGGGTCAGTTCCCCGTCCGGGGTGCGCAGCCGGGGTGTGCCGTCCACCAGGACGACGGTCAGATCGGTCAGCGGCACCGTCCGCTCCCGGTCGTCGGTGGCCACCGAGGTGATCTCGATGAAGCGGCCCGGGAACCAGTCGGCCACCAGGCCCTTGTGGCGCCTGCGGCGGATCACCGTGGCCAGCCGCTCGGGGCCGCCCCACGGTTCGAGACCCGCCGCGAAGTCGTCCAGCATCCGGTCCTGTTCGTCGCTGAACAGCCCCTGCGAACCCCAGGCGAAGACGTACGGGTGCAGCTCGCCCAGCACCAGCAGTCCGCCGCCGTCCTCCCGGCTCTCCAGCATCAGGTCAGGGCTGACGAAACGGGGCCGGCCGGGCTCGGGCGCGAACCCCGCGAGCTCGGCGGGGGAGAGCCGGGCCTCCTGGCCCCGCACGGCGGATTCCACCAGTGCCGCGTAGTCCCGCTTGAACCCGATCAGTGGCCCGGCGAGCCGGTCCAGACCGCCCGCCTCGACCGAGGCGCGCATCCGGCGGATCAGCTCGTCGTACGGCATGGCGCCGCCGCCCGCCTCGCGCAGGATCCCCGCGCACAGCTCGGCCGCCGCGTGCTGCTGGAGCTCGCCGTAGCGGGCGGCCACGTCCAGTACCGGGCTGAGCTCGGACTCCCAGCGCCCGGCCACGTCGCCACCGACCACCACCGGGCTCTGGTCGCCCTTGGCGTCCAGGGACACCACCAGCCGGTCCGCGTACATCCGGCCGCCGGCGCGACGTGCGTCGACTTCGGTGAGCCGGGTGAAGCACTCCTCGACGCGCTCCAGCGCGGCCGCCCGGGCGCGGTGGCCGTCGGCCGCCGCGTAGGCGTCGCCCAGGTCGCGCAGTTCCCGCAGCCGTACCGGCCAGGCGGTGCCCTCCGCGTAGCGGTCGGCCCAGGAGACCAGCCAGTCCAGCGGCCGCGCCGCCGTGGACGGCGGCTCGGGCCAGAGCCGGACGGCCCCCGCCTGCCGCAGCCGGTCCAGGACCCGGCGCGTCTCCGGGAGGCCGAGTCCCGCCAGCGCCGCCAGTTCGACGGGGGAACGCCGCCCGTCGACGGCCTCGGCGAGCTGCCACCGCACCCCGGACAGGGTGATCCGGCGGCCGTCGGCGGACTGGATCGTCCCCGACGCCGTCCCCGGCACCTCGCCCGGCCCCGGTGTCCCGCCCGGTGTCCCGCCCGGTGTCCCGCCCGGTGTCCCGCCCGGTGTCCTGCGGCAGGACGGCATCCAGGCCACGGGCGGGCGGTCCCGCACCTGCGGGTCCGTACCGATGAGCTTGGCCAGCTCGCACACCGCCCAGAACGCGGTCTGCGCCTCCAGGACGTGGTAGCCGCAGGCCGTCTCGGGGCCGAGGACGGTGCCCTGGGCCCCACGGTCGACCCGGCCGTGCACCAGCGGACCGAAGAAGCTGGTCGTCTCGTTCTTCGCGCCGAGCCGCTGGCCGTACAGGTAGACCCGGCGGTAGAAGGACCGGTCCTTGGCGCGGTTGCGGCCCGTCGCGCTGTCCTGCTGCTGCCAGCCGTCGACCCAGCGCACCGCCTCGGTGTGGAAGGACGGCGACAACTGGAGCAGGGCGTCGCACACCCGCTCGTCGCGGAGCAGGTCGCGGACCCGCTCCGGCCGCCGCAGCACCTCCTCACCCAGCGCGGCGGTCAGCCGCTCGCCCGCCTGCTGCTGAGCGGAGTGCGCCGCGCGGTAGCCGTCGACCGCCGATGTCACCGCCGACGCCACTGCCGATGCCACGTCGCCGCCGCGCGGGTCGGGCTCCACCGGCAGCCGACGGCCCACCCGGCCGCGCAGCTTCGACAGTTCGCGCAGTCCGGCCCGGTCCCGCTCGCGGTCGGCGCCGGTGACGGACTTGGCGATCGCCTCCTGGAGCCGGGCGCGGCTCCGCTCGAACCGCGCCACCGCCTCCCGGTACTCCGCGGCCGCGGCACCCGCCGGCCCGTCACCGAGAGCGGTCAGCAGGCCGATGCCGAAGCCCGCCCTCCGCAGCAGCAGCCGATCGTAGAGCTGCCACCTGGCCCGCTGTCCCGTCTCCCCCTGGGTCGCATGGTCGGTCATGGCCTCAGTCCTGAAAGTTGATCAGGTCGAACGGGCGGTTGAGCTTGGTCCGCGGCTTGGGCAGCAGCCCTTGCAGGTCACCGCCGTCGGCGACGGCCTTGGCGAGGGCGTCCGCCGCACCGGGACGGGTGAGGCTCAGCGGCGCCATGGCCGCCACCGACCCGGCCGCGGCCACGGAGCCGGTCGTCATCACCCGACCCGCCTGGGCCAGCGCGATGCGGTACGGGTCGCCCAGCAGCCGCGCCGCGGACTCGGCGCGCTCGTACTGCTCGGCGCCCGTCCTCGCGTCACCGCCGGAGGCGTGCAGCATGCCCAGTTCGAGACGCACCTCGGTCTCGTGGAAGCGGTCACCGAGCTCGGCCGCGTTCTCCAGCGTGGTGTCCAGGTCCGCCAGGGCGGCGTCCCGCTCGCCGACGAGCAGCCGCAGCCCGGCGCTGCGGTACGCGTGGTGCTTGCGGAAGCCCGCGTTCGACGAGCCGGCGGCCTGCTTGAACTTCTCCCAGGTCGCCAGGGCCGAGGCGTGCTTGCCCGCCTTCTCCTGGAGCACGCTGATGTTCGAGTACAGGTTGATCCGCAGATGCGCGGCACTGGCGTCGGTCAGACCCGCCATGCAGGCCAGCGCCTGCTTCTCGTGCTCGAAGGCCGCCCCGAGGCGCCGCTCCGCGAACAGGGTCAGCCCGCGCAGGTTGTGCAGCCAGCCGCGCTCGCGGCGTACGCTCTCGGCCTCGCCCGGACGTTCCCCGACGACCTCGAAGCCCTGCTCCACCTCGGCGACGGCCTCCGCCAGCCGGTTCTTGCGCTTGGACAGGGTGAGCGCGGAGTACAGGTGCGACTGGGCACGCAGCTCCGGGGAGAGGCCGGCGGCGTCCTCCCGGATGGCCCGGAAGCAGGCGAGGGCCGTGTCCTGGTCCCCGCGGAAGCCCGCCTGGATGCCGAGCACCTTGAGCAGGAAACCGCGTACGTCGGCGGTGCCGCGCAGGATCGCCGTCTCGAACTCGATGGCGTGGACGAGTTCCTCCTCGCGCTCCGCCTCGGCGAGCAGCCCGGGTATGCCCGACTCGGGGATGCCGGCGAGCAGCCCGATCGCCTCGTCGGCGACGACCGCCATGCCCTCCCAGTTCGTGGAGAAGAACGCCCGGCGGCAGTAGGCCAGTGCGGCGGCCACCCGGTCCACGGCGGAGCCCTCGGAGTCCCTTGCCCGCAGGAAGAGTTCGCCCTCCTCGGACACCGGCTCGAATCCGGCGTCCGGAGCCGTGCCCAGGTCCACGGCCAGGTCGCCCTCGGTGACCGGCAGCCCCATGCGGCGCAGACAGCGCACCCGCTCCCCGCGGTAGTCGGCGTACCGGCCCACCGGCACGCGCACGGACGTCGGCGCGTCCAGCAGCAGTTCGGCGCCCTCGACGAGCTGCGCGTGCTCGAAGGCCCGCATGAAACCGCGCAGCGAGGACAGGTCGGTGCCGCCCATCCCGCTGAGCAGCAGCGGCCTGCCCAACTGCGCGGTGCCCGTGCACAGGGCGGTCGCGGCCACCGTCAGCACGCGGTAGACCTGCTCGCTCTCCCGGTGCAGCCGCCGTTCGGAGGGCGCGAGCGCGATCTCCTCCAGTGGCGCGGTGCCGGGCGCGGTCTCGGCGGGAAAGAGCTCCGCCCATTCGGACGGGTGCCCGGCCGCGAGGGCGGTGAAGTCGGCGCCCTCGGCGCGCAGGGCGTCGATGCCCGCCCGCAGCCCCGTGTACGAGGCGGCCGGGCCGGTGTTCACGTCGACCAAGACGGAGTCGGTGGATGCGCGGCTCACCTCGGCCGCCCGCGTCACCATCGCGAGGGCTCGGTGGTGGCGAGGGCGAGCGGCGCGATCTTGTTCTCGACCTCGTCGAGGTCGAAGTCGACGTCGTCCAGCTCGTCCAGCGCGTCCAGTTCGGTGTCCTCGGCGGATTCCGTCCCGGCGGTCTCCGCCTGGGGGGTTTCCGTCCCGGCGGTTTCCACCTCGGGGGCTTGCGCTTCGGGGGCTTCCGCTTCGGGGGCGAGAGCCTCGGCGGTCCCCTCCGGCTCTGTGGACTTCGCGGTGGACTTCGCGGTGTCTTCCATGGCGCGCTCCATTCGGAATCACGGTCGGACGTGGGAATGCGGATGCGAGGGATCCGGTGTCAGGGCAGCCGGAACCAAAGGGGTGGGCGGGGATCGTGACGGCGGACGTACGGGGGCGGTAGCGGTCGGAGGCAAGCCCCCGGACGCTCAGCCGACCGGCGTGCGCATCCGGGCGAACTCGACCACTTGCCGTCCGACGGTGGCCAGTTGCGCGGTGAGATGCGGGTCGCCGGTGCTGCCGCCGGTGCTGTCGCCGGTGCTATCGCCGGACGCCAGGGTGACGCTCTCCGTGTTGATGGCCACGCCCAGGGGAGTGGGCCAGCCCCTCAGGGCGTGCACGACGGAGCGCAGCCCCGCCAGCGTCGAAGCGGCCTGCGTCCCGCGTGCGGTGACGACACAGCCGACGGCGCGGCCGTGCAGATAGGGACGCGCGTCCTCACGCAGGTCCTCCAGGTAGTCGAGGGCGTTCTTCACCAGACCGGAAACGCCCCCGTGGTACGCGGGCGTGCCGATCACCAGGCCGTCGGCGAGGGCGACGGCCTCGACCAGCCGTCGGGCCGCCGGGGTGCGCAGTGACTCCCCCGGGGCGTAGAGCGGCAGTTGAAGTTCCTCGGCACCCAGCAGCAGGGTCCGGGCCCCCGCCGCCGCGGAGGCCGCGAGAACCGCCCGGACCGCCCGTTCCGTCGAGGAACCGGAGCGCACGGTGCCCCCGATGCCGACGATCAGGGGCCCGGCATCGGCTGGGGCACCAACACCGGGATTCTCCACCGAAAGAACGGAACCCTGGTTCGTCTCCAGCACGGTTACACCAATCTCCTTGACCGGTCGCGGTTTTCGGAGTCTAGACAGGGTGGTTATGCGCTGGTTATGAGCTGGTTATGCGTGGGTTATGCATTGGTTACGCGTGGGCCGGAGGTCTGGTCCGCAGTGCGGGCGGGCGCGTCCTGGGTGCGCAGAACCCGGTCCAGAAGCCGCTGGGTGTCAGGGCTGACATCGATGTCCAGACCGTCCGACATCCGGGCCCGGCACAGCTTGTACCAGGACCTGGCCTGCGCTAACTGGCCCAGATCGCCGTGCACTTGGATCAGGGTCCGGTAGACGTCCTCCTGGTACGGGTCGATGTCCAGCGTGCGGCGACACATGTCGATGACCTTCGGCAGCTCGCCCCGGTCCAGTGCCTCCTGGAGGAGGAAGTCCGCCGCTCCCAGCGCGAGGGACCGCACCCAGTCCCGCTGCTCCCTGGCCCAGTCGGCGGTCTCACCGGGCAGGAAGTCCCCGGTGTGGAGATCCAGCGCGCTGCGGTAGTACTCCGCGGCCGCGCGCGGATCACTTCGGGCCGCCGCCCGGTGCCCTTCGTTGCACAGCCGCTCCAGCTCCTCGAAGTCCAGCCAGGCGTCGTGGAGTTTGAGGGAGTACCCGTACTCGCTGCAGACGATCTCCGCGGCCGGCTGCTCCTCCGCGGCCTGCTGCCCGCTGAGTATCTGGTGCACCGCGTGCTTGGCGACCTTGAGGGAACTGGAGCCCGCCGACCGGGTGCGGTCGGGCCACAGCGCGGCGTGCAGTTCGTCGCGGTCGACCGTGCGGCCCCGGTTGATGAGGAGGTAAAGGAACAGTGTGCGCGCTTTGCCGGCCCGCCAGCGTCTGACCGGGAGTCCCCCCAAGTCCAGTGAAAAGCCGCCGAGGCAGCGTACGACGGCAAGCGTGGAAATCTCGGTCATGTTGGAAACCCTCCTTCTTCGTGGGGGTAACAGGATGCGAACGCACTGGCGCGGTCGGTCGGGCCAGGCCTGTGGGGGAGGCAACCCGGTCGACCGGTGGCTACGACCGGGGTGAGGGCCGGTCGCCTTATCTGTGTTGACGTACGGGAACGTCGTGGCCGTTCGGAGAATGCCGGTCAGACGGACGGCGGGAAGCGGAGTCTCCGGTTCGGCTCGGGGAATCGGCGGACGGCTTCCGGGGTCGGTTCACGGCCCTTCACGCGCGCGGGTCGCCCCGATCGGCCTGGCGTCGGTGCTCCGCCTCGGCTGCGACGTGACGGGAAGCCCTCGTCTCACCGGAAGGCGCTGATGGTGTACTCGCTCATGGTGAGGTGCTGCGGCGATTCGGACACGCCCTCACGCGATTCGGCCGGTTTTCCGCGAACTTCGGCGCTCTTTCCGGCCTCGTCGATCGGCGGCTTCACGAAGTCGATTCCGAGAAGGCGCCGCCGGCCGCCGAACCCGGGTCGGTGTACGCACGATCGGCGCGCTGATTCCGTCGACACGTCCCACCCCATGGCGGCGGCGGAGGCTCGGGCCGGTGTGACGAGCGAGAGCCCGGCGGTCGCCGGAGCGGCGGCGACCGGGGCTCCAGGTAGCGTGCGCGGCATGATGTACGTTCTCCAGAGTTGCCTGCCGGGCACCGTCCGGCCGCCCGAGTCAGGAAGATCAGGAATGACTCTGGCTCCTGGCAATAAACAAGTAATGAACAGCAGATGCGGCCCCGGCACCCGTCCGTTTCGACTCGCCGGGTGAACGAACTACACCACCCCGAAGCCCGAATCGCCCTCGCCCATCGTTCGCCCCCGCACGATCACGCGCCACGACGCTCCAGCACACCCCCCGAAGGATGAACCCTCGCCGCCCCGCCCCGACACCCACACGCCGAAGCGGCCCCACACCCGCCCCTACCACCCCGCCCGCCTACGGCGTCGCGCCCCGCCCCGGGAACGGCCGCATGCCTGGCCTCCGTCACACCGGTCGGGCCATCCCCGCGGGTGCGGGGAGGAGTTCAGGGCGCCGGAGTTGACGGTGAAGCTCTGCGGCTGACCCCCGCGGGTGCGGGGAGGAGGCCCAGCAGGTGTCGGCGTGGGCCTGGGCGGCTGGCTGACCCCCGCAGGTGCGGGGAGGAGGTCCGTGCCTGCTGGCGGGAGTGCCCCGGACGCGGCTGACCCCCGCAGGTGCGGGGAGGAGTGCTTGAATTTGAGGGACAGCTCTCCGGCCCTCGGCTGACCCCCGCAGGTGCGGGGAGGAGTCGTGCAGCCGGATTGTCGGCAGGGCCTCGGTCGGCTGACCCCCGCGGGTGCGGGGAGGAGTTGAAAGCCGGGATGGATTCATTCGTCTGGTCCGGCTGACCCCCGCGGGTGCGGGGAGGAGGCCAGCGCACCGTCACCGGCGTAGCGGGCGTCCGGCTGACCCCCGCGGGTGCAGGGAGGAGACGCCCTCCCGGTAGGTCCAGTCCTCGGGGCACGGCTGACCCCCGCGGGTGCGGGGAGGAGGGTACCGGCCGGGTGGCCGACTCTGCCCGGTGCGGCTGACCCCCCGCGGGTGCGGGGAGGAGGCGATCAGGTCGGGGTGCTCGCGGCGGCGGATCGGCTGACCCCCGCGGGTGAGGGGAGGAGCGCCCACCCGCTACCGCGCGGGCGAGACGATCCGGCTGACCCCCGCGGGTGCGGGGAGGAGCCGCCGCGATGGTTTCCCATCCTGTCCGCAGAAGGCTGACCCCCGCGGGTGCGGGGAGGAGTCTCGCACCTCGCCGCCGTCCGTGGCGCGCACCGGCTGACCCCCGCGGGTGCGGGGAGGAGCTTGAAGCACCCCCATCCTCACTCGCAGTGCCCGGCTGACCCCCGCGGTTGCGGGGAGGAGCGGCGGGCGGCTTGCTTGAGCTTCATCTCGGCCGGCTGACCCCCGCGGGTGCGGGGAGGAGCGGCGCGGGCCTTGTCCAGGTCCACCACCACACGGCTGACCCCCGCGGGTGCGGGGAGGAGGCCGGCCGAAACGGCGCGAAGTCCTGGAACGCCGGCTGACCCCCGCGGGTGCGGGGAGGAGCAGAGCGGAGGCTCGGTGTGCTACCACCGGGCCGGCTGACCCCCGCGGGTGCGGGGAGGAGGGTTCGCTTAGCCATGACGCTACACCAGACCCCGGCTGACCCCCGCGGGTGCGGGGAGGAGGCCTTAGTGCGTCAGCAGAAACGTCACTCCGGCGGCTGACCCCCGCGGGTGCGGGGAGGAGACCTTGCCGCTGACCTGCGCACTTCCGGGCGCCGGCTGACCCCCGCGGGTGTGGGGAGGAGTCTGGTACGGCCATGACGTGGTCGAGTAGCTGCGGCTGACCCCCGCGGGTGCGGGGAGGAGGCGGTTTGACCGTCGCCGCCGCCGAGTTCGGCCGGCTGACCCCCGCGGGTGCGGGGAGGAGAGGTCCGTCAGCCCGGACAGGGTGTCCTTGACCGGCTGACCCCCGCGGGTGCGGGGAGGAGGGTCAGTAACAACGCGGGCGCGGCCATCGAGGCGGCTGACCCCCGCGGGTGCGGGGAGGAGGCGAGATCCTGCGCTCCGCGGGGCTGATCGGCCGGCTGACCCCCGCGGGTGCGGGGAGGAGAGCAGGGTGAACAGGTCGGCGAACCCCGCGTACGGCTGACCCCCGCGGGTGCGGGGAGGAGAGCCCGAACATTTCGCCGCACAGGGTCAGGTCCGGCTGACACCCGCGGGTGCGGGGAGGAGGTCCTTCCGACCGCGCCGTGTTCGTTGAGTTGCGGCTGACACCCGCGGGTGCGGGGAGGAGGGTTCTCAGGAATTGCCAGCCGGAGTCGAGGGCGGCTGACACCCGCGGGTGCGGGGAGGAGTACTCGCTGAGCATGTACTCGGCGACACCACGCGGCTGACACCCGCGGGTGCGGGGAGGAGTTGTTGACCAGGGCGACGCCGCCTCGGACGGTCGGCTGACACCCGCGGGTGCGGGGAGGAGGCTTCGTGACCTGCAGTGAAGCAGGGGCTTTGCCATTTCTTGACCATGTGGGGTGGAGTGCCGATTGCTCCGGTCGCCGTCGGGTTCTTGAGATGTCAAAGAGCCTTCACATGATGTCACGGGCAACCAGAACCCGAGTCCGTCCACCTGGTTCGTTTGGTGCGTTCGCTGTTGAGGCTCGCCCGCCCGTTCGCCGTGCGGGGATCCGCGCCATCAGTGGCTGTGCCCGGCGTGAGGGACCAGCTCGCTCGGGCCTTAAGGAGGCCAAAGGGTCCAACTTACGGTGCAGTTGATGCCGACTGGGGGTGTCGGAATCGTTACACGACTTGCCCGCGCGTGGCTCCGGCGCCAGCGGCCTCGACTGATACGCTGAGAGGGTCGCCGTTGGTTCCTGATGCTCCGTCGGCCCTGGTGTCGCGGCCGTCGGGTTTGTCAGTGGTAGCTGATAGCTATTCAGGCATGACTGACGGAACAGCCTTTGGTGATCCGGGATCCGTCGCTCCGGACTCCCGGATGTGGGGCAAGAGTGCAGGCCTGCCCGGCCCGTACCCCCTGATCTGCCATCTCCTGGACACCGCCGCCGTCGCGGGTGCCCTGTGGGACGCCGTCCTGAGCGAGCGCGTGCGGAATCGGATCGCCGAGGCCATGGGCTTCACGGACGGCGAGGCCCGGGGGATGGTGGCGCTGTGGGCTGGGTTGCACGACATCGGGAAGGTCTCGCTGCACTTCCAGCAGCAGGTCGCGGAGGAGTTCGCGAAGCTGGTGGGGGACCCGAAGTACGCGGTGGACAACCCGGCGGCGGAGCGCAGCGGGTACTTGAGGCACGAGACGGCGACGCACTGGGGCCTGGTCGAGTTCTTCGAACAGTGCGGCTACCCGCTCGGCAAGTGGGTCAGGCGGTCACCGGCCCACCAGATCGCTCAGCTGCTCGGCGGGCATCACGGCTGCTTCGCCGCTGCGCTGCTGCGCAAGGAGATCGCCACCCCGTCCGGCTACCAGCCCGGCCTCGGTACCGCGGAGGGGTGGCTGGAGCAGCGGCTGGCCCATGCGCACGCGGTCCGTCGGACGGTCGGAGCCACCAGGGCGCTGGAGTCGGTGCTGCCGGGGGAGTTGGCGGTGCTGGTCGCGGGGCTCGTCGTGGTGGCGGACTGGCTGGCCAGTCAGGTCGACGTGATCGAGCCGCGGATGCCCGGGGAGGGGTGGAAGGCCGGCGACGCCGAATTCGGCGAGCACTTCCGGGTGGCGGTGAAGGCCTCGCCGAGGTGGGTGCGCGAGGCCGGGCTCGGCTGTGCGGCGTTCCCGGACAAGCTGTTCGTCGAGCAGTTCCCGTTTCCTCCGAACGCGCTGCAGGCCGACGTCGCGAAGCACTTGCCCGGTGTGGTGAAGGGGCCCGGGCTGCTGTTGGTCACCGCCCCGACCGGGGACGGTAAGACCGAGACCGCCTTGCACGCGGCGTCCGTGATGGCGAGGGCTTCCGGCGCGTCCGGGGTCTACTTCGCATTGCCGACGATGGCCACGGCGGACGCGATGTTCACCCGGGTCCGCAGGTTCGCGGAGCAGAACGTCGAGGGTGACCGCGCGCTCACCCTGCTGCACAGCATGGCTTGGCTGAGTCCGGACTACGCCCTCGGCGAGGGTGCGGCGGACGGGACGGCCGTGCTCGCGGACACCGAGGCCGGGCAGTGGCTGCGGACCGGGCGGCGGGGCCTGCTCGCGCCGCTCGCCAACGGCACGATCGACCAGGCGCTCACCGGGGTGCTCCCGGTCCGGTACGGATTCCTGAGGTTGTTCGGCCTCTCGAACAAGGTGTTGGTGGTGGACGAGGCGCACGCCTACGGCCCGTGGATGCACAGTCTGCTGGTGCGGTTGCTGGAGTGGCTCGGGGCGTTCGGCGCCCCGGTCGTGCTGCTGTCGGCGACCCTGGGCGGGAAGGCGGCCTCGTCGCTCGTCGATGCGTACCGGCGCGGCGCCGGCTTTCCCGAGCCCACCACGGTGAAGCCCTGCTACCCGGGGTGGCTGTTCGTGGACGCGGACGGCGGATCGGTGTCCAAACCGCGCGAGGTCGGCAGCAGTCGGGCCCGCACCTTGCAGGTGGAGACCCGCCAGGTGCGTTGGGACGTTCAGGAAGAGGGCGTCGCGCAGAAGTCCGGACGGCAGGGGCGTCGCGCGGCCCTGCGCGAGATCCTGGCTTCCGTCACCACCGAGGGCGGCTGCGTCCTCGTCTGCTGCACCACCGTGGACGAGGCCCAGCGCACCTACCGCTACCTGCGGTCCGTCCTGCCCGAACTCGCCGCGCGTGAGGGAGGCCTGAGGCTGCTCCACTCCCGCTTCCCCGCCCACGAGCGGCAGCGCATCACCGCCGAGTGCGAGGTCGCCTACGGGAAGCCCGCGAACGACGCGGCGGCGGGCGCACCGCGCGAGGGGTCGATCCTGGTGGCCACTCAGATCGTCGAGCAGTCCCTCGACCTGGACTTCGACCTGATCGTCTCGGACCTCGCCCCGCTCGCACAGCTCCTCCAGCGGGCCGGCCGCGGCAAGCGCCACGAGCGCCCCAACCGCCCCGCGTGGACCGGCCAACCGACCGAGCCGCGCCTGATCGTGCTGGAACCGCTCGACGACAAGGGCCGCGTGGCCGCGCCCCGTACCTGGGGCACCGTTTACGACGCCTCCCTGTTGCGCCGCACCAGCCTCCTGCTCCAGAAGCTGTCCAGCGGCGTGGTCAGGGTGCCGGAGGACATTCAACGACTCGTGGACGAGGTCTACGCGGACGACTTCGGAGCCGATCTGGAAAAGGCCGCCTCGGCGGAGCTCGATCGAATGGACGCCGAGCGCATCGCCTCGGCCACCGCAGAGGAGCAGCTCGCGAAGCTGACTGGCATCGACCCGCCGTACGACGTGACCGGCGACCTCTCCCCGCTCAGCGACCGCGGCCTCGGCATCACCGAGGACCTGCTGACCACCCGACTGGGGGCGGACAGCGGACGGGCTGTGTGCGTCTTCGCGCGGGAGGGCGGGTGGAGCCTCGCTCCCGACCACGACGTGCCGCTGCCTACGGCCGCAGCGAACCGGGACGACATCGCGCTGATCATGCGACACGCCGTGCCGCTGCCCGGCCGCTGGCTCGCCGGCCGCACCGGCGATAACGCCGTGCCGAGGGCCTGGAGTGACCGGCCCCTGCTGGCCGGCCTGGCGCTGCTGCGCATGCGCCGTGACGGCGACTGGTGGACGGGCCTGATGGGGGAGAGGCAGCTCGTGTACTCGAACGTGGGAATTTCCGAGAAATGACGTCCTAGGCACCGCACTTGACACTAGGTTGGCTGTGCCAGTCCCGGACAGGCTTGTCGCCCGTCCGAGATCAGCGTGACCCCCGCTTGTGCGGGGACAGGACTGCCAACGCGGCCGTTTCCTAGGCACCGCACGGCTCACCCCCGCTCGCTGCGGGGACCGCGGCAGAGCCTACCCACTCTGTGATCACCCGTACCCGCCTCGCCGGAGGCCGCATGCCATCCGCACCACCCGCCTACAACCTCTTCGACGAGGCGTGGATCCCCGTCCGCTGGATCCCCCACAGGGAGGAGGGCGACGCGGACCACAACAAGGCCTACCCACCAGCGGTCGGCCTGCGCGAACTCCTGCTGCGCGCAAACGAGATCGAGCAGATCGCGATCGCGACCCCGCCGGCCCTCTCCGCGTTGTACCGCGTCCTGTACGCGATCACCGCCCGGGTGTCCGGCCTCGACGAAGCCGGACCGGGCGACTGGTCCGAGCGCCGCGCCGACCTGGTCGACCGGGTGGGCCTCGACCCGGAGCAGATCGCGACGTTCGTCGAACGCCACCGCCACCGCTTCGACCTGTTCGACTCCGCACGCCCGTTCCTCCAGGACCCGCGGCTGGCCGAGCAGTGCGACCCCGCGAACACCGCCGGCGTCGACAAACTCATCACCACCCGCCCTTCGGGCAACAACCACTCCTGGTTCCAGCACGTCAACAGCACTGCTCCTGACCTGCCGACCCCGGCCCAAGCAGTCCTGCACCTGCTGGTCTGGCACTACTACGGTCCCTCCGGCCGTTGCTCCAGCCGCACTGTCGGTGCCACCAAAGCAGCCGGAAGCAAGGCGGGCCCGCTGCGCAGCACGCTCTCCTACCACCCGGAGGGCGACACCCTCTTCGAGACCCTCCTGGCCGGACTGCCCCGGCCTGGCCGTGACGTCCGTCGTGACAGCGACCTGTGCCCGTGGGAACGCGAGGAACTGCCCGATCCTGAGGCCGTCCCGCCGCCGTTGAAGGGTCCGTGCTCCGCACTCACGGCCCGTTCCCAGCACGCGCTGCTGCTCATGCCCGACGCCACCGGCCAGTACGTCGAGGACGCGTTCATCACCTGGGCCAACCAGGTCAAGATCCCCCGCGAGGGCGATCCGTACCTGATCTGGCAGACCAGCAAGGAGGGCAACCCCTACCCGCGCCCTGCCGACTCCCGCCGTGCGCTGTGGCGCGATCTGGACGCACTGCTGCTCAAGAATCCTGCAGGCAGCACGAAACCACGTCGTCCCGAAGTGTTCGTCACCGCGCTGGAAGTCTCGGAGGAACTGAGGGTGCGCGCGCTCGGATTCGAACAGGACGGCCAGGCCAAAGACGTCCAGTTCGTCGACGCCGTCACCCCGCCCGTGCTCGGCCTCGCGGAGGACAGGGAACCCGCGATCGCCGTCGAGATCGGCCGCCTGCGTCTGCTGGGGGAGCGGTACGGCAAGCACCTCGACCGGGCCGTCAAGAAGGCCTGGGCCGACTTCACCGAGGCCCCCAGGATCCGCGACTGCACCTGGGCCGTCGACGCCGCCGCCCGCTACTGGCCCACCGCCGAGGCCGAGTTCTGGAAGCGCCTCGACGAACGGGGCTTCGACGGGGCCGCCGCGGCCTTCCGCAGCCTCGCCGAGCGGGCCTACGACACCGTCACCTACGGAGCCTTGGGAACCGTGCGCGGAGCCAAGGCCTGCACCACCGCCCGCCTTGAGCTGTACGGCGGGCCGGTGAAGCGCCCCGCCAAGACCGGCGGCACCGGCACCGGCACCGGAGGCCGCAGCACCAGCACGGAGGACACGTGAGCAACACCGCCGCTATCCCGGGCCCCGCCAAACCCGCGGACGACGAGGTCCGTTGGCCCAAGGAACCCGTCCTGATTCCCTCGCTGGGACGGGCACGTACCTTCACCGCTCGGATCGACCAGCGCAGCCACGACGACCCCGGCGTCCGCGCGGCCCTGCGCCGCGGTGTGGGTAAGGACCTGGACGCCGTGCCGTTCATGCACCGCTACGTGGCCTCCTGGCTCACCGACGAGCAGGCGCGCAGCCTCGACGTCCAGCGCGCGTTCTACACCGTCGCGTCGCTGATCGCCGCGCAGCGCCGCGACCAGTACGCCGCCGCGAAGGCCGAGACGTCGAAGAAGGCCGAGCCGAAGAACGAAGAGGGCAAGAACGAGGCGCCGAAGAACGAGGCGCCGAAGAGCGAAGAACCGAGGAACGACGCGGCGGCGCCGGACCTCCTCGGCGACCCGGTCGGCCGCGCGGAGGGCACGGAGCCCGCCACCGCCAAGCGGATCCCGTCGCGCAGTCTCGGCCACGCCTTCGCCGACGGCGTCCTCAAGGGAGGCCACGGAGCCGGCCTGCGGGAGTCCTCGGCCGAGACCCGCCTCAACCTGCTGACCCGTCAGAGCGTCGACGGACTGCACCGCCACCTGCCCGGAGCCGTTCGGCAACTGCGCGGCTGCGACGTGGAGATCGATTGGGCCCAGCTCCTTGTCGACCTCTGTCAGTGGCGGCACCGGTCCGGCGCCATCAAGCGGACCTGGCTCCAGGACTACTACCGGGCCCTGCAGGCGGACGGCGAGCGCAGGGCCCGCGAGCACGACGCGGACCAGGCCGATGCCGTCGGCCCGGACAGCGCTGAGCCCGAGCCCGAGCCCGAGCCCGAGGCCGAGGCCGAGGCCTGACCGGGCGGACCCCCTACCCCCCACCCCCACAACACACACCAACCCCAAGGAGCAGAGCATGCCCGGCCCCGACCGCACCACCGCCCGCTTCCTCGACATCCACGTCGTCCAGAGCGTCCCGTTCGCCAACCTCAACCGCGACGACAACAACTCCGTCAAAACCGTGTGCTACGGCGGCACCGAACGCACCCGCGTCAGCAGCCAGTCCTGGAAGCGCGCCGTTCGCGAGTACTTCCAGGACAGCTTCGGCGAGCAGGCCCTGCGCACCCGCCGCATCGGCGCCCGCGTCACCCGCCTCCTCCAGGAGGAGCGCGGCTGGCCCGCCGAGCTCGCCCAGCGCGCCGGCCAGCACGTCGCCGCCGGCAGCAGCATCAAGTTCGAGACCAAGGACTCGCCCGTCATCACCACCAACGCCATGGTCTACGTGCCCGAGACCGCCGTCGCCGAACTGGCAGACCTCGCGGAGGAGCACCGAACCGACCTCGAAAACGCGAAGGACATCAAGAAGACCAGCGACAAGAGCGTCCTGCCCAAGGACGCCATCGACGCGATCCTGCGCAGCCGCAACGGCGTCATCAACCTCTTCGGCCGTATGCTCGCCGAGGTCGACGACGCCGGCGTCGACGGCGCCGTCCAGGTCGCCCACGCCCTCACCACCCACGGCACCGACGTCGAACTCGACTACTTCTCCGCAGTGGACGACGTCACCTCCGCCTGGGGCGACACCACCGGCAGCGCCCACATGGGCCACGCCGAGTTCAGCGCCGGCGTCTTCTACCGCTACGCCACCGTCGACCTCGCAGACCTCGAACGCAACCTCGGCGGCGACCACGACGCCGCCCGCGAACTCGCAGCCGGATTCGCCGAGGCCTTCATCCTCTCCCTCCCGCGCGCCAAGAAGACCGCCACCGCCCCCCACACCATCCCCGACCTGGTCCACATCGCCGTCCGCAGCGACCGTCCCCTCTCCTACGCTGCGGCCTTCGAACAGCCCGTCCCCTCCCAGGAGAACGGCGGCTACGCCCCCGCCTCCCGCGCGGCCCTCGCCCGCTACGCCGCCGCCGCCAACAAGCTCCTCGGTAACCGCGGCACCGTCACCGCCGCCTGGGCCAGCCTGGAGGACAAGGATCTCGACGGCTTGGGCGCCCGCGTCGACTCCTTCCCGCAGCTCGTCGACACCGCCGTTGACGCCGCCTTCACCACCGCCCCCGCCGAGGCCGGCGTATGAACCCCGCGGCCACCGACACCTGCGGATTGCTGCTGCGTCTGGCCGCACCGCTGCAGTCCTGGGGCGAGACCAGCCAGTTCAACGAACGCGACACCGCGCCCTTCCCCACCCGTTCCGGCGTCATCGGACTGCTCGCGGCGGCCCTCGGCAGGAAGCGCGGCGACGACATCAGCGATCTCGCCACCCTCTCGCTCACCGTGCGCACCGACCGCGCGGGCGTCGTCCTGCGTGACCTGCACACCGTCGGTGGCGGGCTGCCTGCGGAGCGGACCGTCACCACCGCAGAGGGGAAGAAGCGCTCCGGCGCCACCGCCACGCTGCTGTCCCACCGCTACTACCTCGCCGACGCGGCCTTCACCGCCGTCATCACCGCGGACCCGGGGCAGCTCGCCGAGTGGGCGGAAGCACTCCGGAACCCGCACTGGCCCCCCTACCTCGGCCGACGCTCCTGCCCGCCCGAAGGGCCGCTGCTGCTCGGTCTCGTCGACGACCCCCTCTACCACCTCGTCCACCTGCCGATCGCCCGACGAGTCCCTACGGAAACCGAGACCGTCGACACCGTCTTCCACGGCGACCAGCCGCTCGACCGCCTCGGTGACCACTCCCAGCCCGGGGACGACGACGGCAGCGCCCCCGCCGGAGAGGTCACCGACGACCCGCTCACCTTCCACCCTCGGCGGCGGACCTACCGCGCCCGCCCCCGCTACCAGCGCACCCTCATCCTGCCGGCCAGCCGCTGCAAGGGCCTCGCCGCCGGCTACCTCACCGCCCTCGGCGACTACCTCGACCAGCACACCATCCGTCCCGAAAGCGTCCCCGCATGACCCTGTGGCTGACCCGCATCATCCCCGACCCGCGCAGCCGCGAGGCCCGTCGTGACAACGCCGGCGCCGTCGACCTGCACCACCGCATGATGTCGCTCTTCCCCGATCGCGTCGCCGCCGATGAACCGCGCCGCCGACTCGGGGTCCTCTTCCGTAGCGAGTCCACGCCCGTCGGCGACCAGATCCTCCTGCAGAGTGCGCAAGCGCCCGACCTCAACCGCCTCCCCACCGGATACGGCCAGGCCGCGGCCAAATCCCTCACACCACTCCTGGACGCTCTCCGGCCCGGCCTGCACCTCCGCTACCGCATCGCCGCCAACCCCATCCGCAAGCCCAGCCGCACCACCCGCGAGCTCTACCAGCTCAAGGCCGTCGTCCCCCTCCGGGGCGCGGCCGCCGACGACTGGTGGGCCCGCCAGGCGGAGTCCTCGGGCCTGAACCTCGGCACCCTCCACTCCACCCCCCTCGACGCCGCCCGGGGAGACCGGCGCAGCGACCAACGGCCCGTCAAACACGACCGCGTCCTGTTCGAAGGCACGGCCGTCATCACCGACGCCGACCGCCTGCGCACCCGCCTCACCGACGGCATCGGCAAGGGCAAGGCCTACGGCTGCGGCCTCCTCAGCATCGCCCCGCACCGGGGGCCGCAGTGACCGGCCGCCGACCCGACCCCGGCGCCGCGCGTCGCAAGCTGGCCGCCCCCACCGTCGCCATGCTGCCCCGGGTCGCCGACTCCCTCTCCTTCCTCTACCTCGGCATCGTCCGCATCGTCCAGGACGACACCGGAGTCTGCGCCGAAGTCACCAGCCCCCACCGCGGCACCGAGACCGTCTACCTCCCGACCGCCGCCCTCAGCTGTGTCCTCCTCGGTCCCGGCACCTCCATCACCGCCCGGGCCCTCGCCACCCTCGCCCGCCACGGCACCACCGTCGTCATCGCCGGATCCGGCGGCGTCCGCTGCTACGCCGCCACTCTCCCCGACTCGCTCACCACCACCTGGCTCGAACGCCAGGCCCGCACCTGGGCCGACGACAGCACCCGCCTCGCCGTCGCCACCGCCATGTACGAGCAACGCTTCGGCCGCGGCACCGTCCCGGCCGGCAGCAACCTCAACAAGCTCCGAGGCCTCGAAGGCCAACGCATCAAGGCCCACTACCGCCTCCTCGCCCAGCAACACCGCATCGGCCGCTTCCGCCGCAACTACGACCCGGACTCCTGGGACACCCAGGACCCCGTCAACCTCGCCCTCTCCTCCGCCAACACCTGCCTCTACGGCATCGTCCACGCGGCCATCCTCGCCCTCGGCTGCTCACCGGCCCTCGGCTTCGTCCACAGCGGCAACCAGCAGGCCTTCGTCTACGACGTCGCCGACCTCTACAAGGCCGAACTCACCATCCCGCTCGCCTTCTCCCTCCACGCCTCCCCACAACCGGAAGCCGACGCCCGCCGCGGCTTTCGCGACGGCCTGCGCCTGTTCCGCCTCCTGCCGCGCATCGTCACCGACATCCAGCGCCTGCTCGCTCCGGACCAGGACATCACCGTCCCGGACCCGGAGGAACAACTCGTCGACCTGTGGGACCCGGTCTCCGGCCCCATCCCCGGCGGGGTCAACTACGCGGGAGAGGAACTGCCGTGAAGCGCTTCCGTACTCTCCGCTCGCGCTTCGCCGAGGAGTGGCCATGGCGACCATGACCGTCCTGTCCGCCACTGCCGTCCCCGACCACGTACGAGGCGCTCTCACCCGCTGGCTCCTTGAGGTCACACCCCAGCTCTACGTCGGCACCATCTCTGCGAAGGTGCGCGAGGAACTGTGGCAGGCCGTCAGCGGATGCATCGGAACCGGCGTTGCCGTCCTGGTTCACCCCGCCGCCAACGAGCAGGGCTTCGAGCTGCGAACAGCCGGCGAGCAACGGAGGAAGCCCGTCGACTTCGACGGCATGACGCTGGTCGCGATGGTCCGCCCACAGCTCACGGACGGTCAGGAAGAGACAAGGCCGTAGGAACGTCGCAGTTCGGGCGGTGAGGGCCGGCCGTCGGGTCCTCCCCGGACAACGTCGTGCCCGGTTCTGCCCCGGGTGAACTGCTTCGGCCCGTGGTGGGCACTGGCACGGAGGTGGTGGGCGGGGCCGCGGCCAGCCCCGACGGCACGAGCGCGTGGAAGGACGGCTGGCACATGGCGGCACACAACAGCCTGCGACAACAGGCGGCACCCAGCTGTTCTGCACTGTCTGGTATCGGTGAGCAGAGTACCGATCACGCCGAAAAGAAGTCGATGACCGACGCAAGCAGCACCCCGGCGACGTCCAACGCCGTGTCGAGGTCCAACGCCGTGTCGACGAGGCCCGGGCCATGATGACCGAAGAGGTCTTCGAGGAGATGCTGCGGTCGAAGGCGGGAGCCGATCCCGCCGACCTGGCCGTCCTGCTGGACCTCCCGGCGATCGGCCTCACCAACGGTGCCTGGTGCAACGGCTGCGTCGAGAACTGGCATGCCGAAGGGCGCCTGTCCGACGGTGACATGATGCGGATCAACAGCCACACCACCCACGGGGTGCGGCAGCGGCTCCGCGGATGGGCCAGGGAACACGGCGTCAGGTCCGGCACCGGTGAAGGGCTGGCCGCACTCACGATCGAGGACGCCGACGCGCTCGCCTTCCGGCTCTACCGTTGGCTGACGAACCCCGCACGCGAGCTGGCGACCGGTACGACGCTGGGCGATCTCGTCAAGACCGACGCCGACCTCGACGACTACATCGAGCACGCCGACCAAAGCCTGCGCGGCTTCGTCGCGCAGATCGAGGACAAGGGCGTCCGTTTCGGACTGCTGTACACGGCCGGCCACGGTGCACTGGCGTGCCCGCAGTGGTGGGGCCACCCGTCCTGGCCCGCACGAGTCGACCAGTTCACCGCTGTTCTCGACCGGCCCGGAGACCACCACTGGGGCCCCAACGTCGAGTACCGCGAACGACTGCCACCAGAACCGCCCGCCCTCCAGGACCGCAGCGCCCTGCGTGCGACGCTCCTGAGGGCGCCGTGGGAGCTCGACGGCACCACCGCCGAGTGGATCACCAGCGCGGGCATCGGCTACCTGAGGCTGCCCACTGACACCTGAACCGGACCGAGCCCACCCGCAGCCACGAGGAACCGGAGAACGCCACACACGACGGCGATTCCCGGCGCGATTGCACGGTCGCCCGCTTCGCCCTGCCCGCCTCCGGCGGGTGCCTCCTGCAGTTCGGCCGGCAGGTTGGCCGCCTCGAATGACACACGGCTGTGCCAGCCTCTGAGCGAGGGGCGCGGAGGCCTGCACTCACCTGCTCCGAGCGGTTGGGGACAGAGAGTCCCAAGGATTCGGCCGCGCCCGTCCGCGTCACGCAGGCGGACGCGGACTCGCGGGAGGAACTGGTGTTCATCACCGCCTCCCTGTCCTCCCGGAGGGGCGGTTCGCGTCACTTTCAGGCCGCGCCGAGACGACCGTGAGACGCCAATACCCTTTTATCAGACAAGTTTTGATTGTTAGTCAAGTCCAGGGAGTTTTCACGAGAGAGCCCTGCGCTCCACCGAGACATCCTGTCACCAGCCCAGAGCATGAGACAGATGTGGCCCACAGCCTCCGAAGGGAACGTCCAACCTCTGGAACTGAAGCTGAACTTCCACGCCACATCAAGCCCGTGGGCGAAGGGCTCCAGCACCGGCAGTAGCAATCAGACCCTCCCGTATGGGCCGAGTTCTCCTATCCTCAATATCGGCTGTGGTGGCGAGATTCATCACCGTTCTCGGTGGCGGCTCGATAGCTATGACGGTCGTTGCCTCGGTACGGGCGTCCACATCGCTCCGAGCGATCCCGATGACCGCTGACCCCCGCGGGTGCGGGGAGAACAGGACGTTGACGACCCGGCCCTGGTTGTGGAGCGGCTGACCCCCGCGGGTGCGGGGAGAACTGGAGAACACGCCACGCCAGCGAGCCCATTTGCGGCTGACCCCCGCGGGTGCGGGGAGAACTGGCCAGCGTCGATCACAGCCCCGATATCGATCGGCTGACCCCCGCGGGTGCGGGGAGAACGAGACGATGACGATCTCGTCGGCGAGGCGGATCGGCTGACCCCCGCGGGTGCGGGGAGAACCAGGCACGGCAGGTGATCACCGCGTCGTCGGCCGGCTGACCCCCGCGGGTGCGGGGAGAACCCGCCGCCCTTGGTCTTCGCCCCGGTACGGGCCGGCTGACCCCCGCGGGTGCGGGGAGAACATGCCGCCGGACCACATGACCACGTGATGGGACGGCTGACCCCCGCGGGTGCGGGGAGAACGGATCTCGCGCTGGCTCAGGCCAGTTCGAATGCGGCTGACCCCCGCGGGTGCGGGGAGAACCGTCTCAGCTGCGGTGGAAGAGAAGTAATTAGCGGCTGACCCCCGCGGGTGCGGGGAGAACGTTCCGTCGTCGCATGGCGTCCTCTTGTGTGGCGGCTGACCCCCGCGGGTGCGGGGAGAACCTGCAGTACGAGCCCGACACTGGCCATGTCCGCGGCTGACCCCCGCGGGTGCGGGGAGAACGCCCGCAACATCGCTCAGCTGGGCATCCACGTCGGCTGACCCCCGCGGGTGCGGGGAGAACCGACCTCCACTGCACCGGCACAACCGGCGAGGCGGCTGACCCCCGCGGGTGCGGGGAGAACGCGGGCCTTCGGTGATGAGGCGTTCGGATTCACGGCTGACCCCCGCGGGTGCGGGGAGAACTGCTCGGTGGTGAAGTCGGTGTAGCCGAGCGCCGGCTGACCCCCGCGGGTGCGGGGAGAACACGGACACCACGCCCCCGCCGGCTGTCGAGGACGGCTGACCCCCGCGGGTGCGGGGAGAACGTAGGCTTGCCCCGTCAGTGATCCAAAATGAACGGCTGACCCCCGCGGGTGCGGGGAGAACGTCCGCAGCGTCGCTCCACGGAACCAGTTGTGCGGCTGACCCCGCGGGTGCGGGGAGAACGCGTCCGTGGGCGGTCGCGGTCGACGTCTGCGCGGCTGACCCCCGCGGGTGCGGGGAGAACACCACGGAGGGGAACCCCCAGTTGAACGACGCCGGCTGACCCCCGCGGGTGCGGGGAGAACGAGCACCTGGCCGCTGACCCTCATCACCCGGGCGGCTGACCCCCGCGGGTGCGGGGAGAACGTCGCGGTGAAGAACCTGCTGCTGCACCTCGACGGCTGACCCCCGCGGGTGCGGGGAGAACGTCCGGGAGGGCCGCGTCTACTTCTCGAACTACGGCTGACCCCCGCGGGTGCGGGGAGAACGGCCACCACCACCTGACGACCCTGACGATCACCGGCTGACCCCCGCGGGTGCGGGGAGAACCCGGATCACCCGACACAGGCGCCGGGGGGCGGGGGCTGACCCCCGCGGGTGCGGGGAGAACGCGGGTTACGCCTGGTAGACCAGCTCGCGGATCGGCTGACCCCCGCGGGTGCGGGGAGAACTCGTCCACGCCCAACGCCAGCTCCGCGAACTCCGGCTGACCCCCGCGGGTGCGGGGAGAACGATGGCGAGCCGTTCAACGTGAACGACAGCTACGGCTGACCCCCGCGGGTGCGGGGAGAACCGGCCGGAGACCGGGATCACCGCCCCGTTCGACGGCTGACCCCCGCGGGTGCGGGGAGAACCGCTGATCGCCGTCGAAGTCGGGCAAGGAGTGCGGCTGACCCCCGCGGGTGCGGGGAGAACAGTACTGAGGAGCGCGCTGCGATCAGGAAGGCCGGCTGACCCCCGCGGGTGCGGGGAGAACCTGGGGACCCGTCAGGAGAAGATCGTCATCGACGGCTGACCCCCGCGGGTGCGGGGAGAACCCCGGTGCGCAGCCGCGACATCTCCACGGCCGCGGCTGACCCCCGCGGGTGCGGGGAGAACGACGTCCGGCCGCCCAGCGCCGACGAGGCTGCCGGCTGACCCCCGCGGGTGCGGGGAGAACTCCTCCCTCTTAGGACAAAGAGGGGCTGTTTGCGGCTGACCCCCGCGGGTGCGGGG
The DNA here is from genome assembly GCF_044744605.1 of Kitasatospora sp. NPDC087271. NCBI lineage: Bacteria > Bacillati > Actinomycetota > Actinomycetes > Kitasatosporales > Streptomycetaceae > Kitasatospora > Kitasatospora sp. NPDC087271. The sequence continues at coordinate 53,944 of NZ_JBIUYQ010000005.1, read as the reverse complement.
AGAACGCCCTGGTCCTCACCGAGGGCCTGACCCTCGCCGGCTGACCCCCGCGGGTGCGGGGAGAACGCGTGCGTGGTCTGAGCGGGCATCGTGAGTGCCGGCTGACCCCCGCGGGTGCGGGGAGAACCCTTCGCGACCTGGGACGTTGTGGCGGCTTTGCCATTTCTTTGCGTGGCTTGGCGCGTTGTTGTGGGGACGTCTCAACGTCGCTGGCGAGGTGTTGAGGTGTCAAAGGGCTTGCGAATCATCCCACGTGTCGGTGACGTGCGGGGCCGATCGCCCTATACGTACGGTTCGCTGCCGCCGGGCCCGCGGACCGCCCAGTTTCGTAAGCGCTGGGAGGTGTGGACTGCGCCTGCTGGGCCGGGTGGGATCCGGGCGCAGCGGGTGCGCGAGGCCGTGGAGGAGGTGACGTGAGGTGCGCGGAACCAGGGTTGGCGTGGGTCCGATCGGGAACAGTTCGTGTTTCCCGTGGCGGTTTCGGAAGTGGTTGTTGCGGCTGGCGCCTTCGACAGGTGGGCCGGCTGTGCGCCAGGCGTGGTGAAAGGATCTGTCCGGGCCGCCACCGCCTCCTCACCTCCCTCGGGGGCCGCACCCAGTCCCCCTGCAGGACCTTGACGCAGCCGCCGCCCTCTGCCGCTCCCTGCTCGCCGAACTCCGTGTCCTGGTCGTCCTCGACAACGTCGCCACGGTCAGCCAGGTTCGCCCCCTGCTACCCGGCAGCGCCAGCAGCCGGATAGTCGTTGTCAGCCGCAGCCGGCTCTCCGGCCTCGCCGTGTGCGACGGCGCCCGCCGCCTCATCCCCGGCACCCTGCCGGAGCCTGAAGCCGTCGCCCTGCTGCGCACCGTCACCGCGGGCCACCGGCCGCGGGGCGACCCCGCCCAGCTTGCCGAACTCGCCCGGGTCTGGGCCAAACTGTCCCTGTCCCTGTCCCTGCACATCGCGGTCGAACGCGCCGCCGGCCTGCCCCACAGGGGACTGGACGAGCTGATCTCCGACCTGCGCTACGAATCCGCCCTGTGGGTCGCCCCGAGCGTGGAGACGACGAGGACGCCGACGCCGTCCGCCCTTCGGCAACTCGACTGCCACGGCGTCACCCCCGAACGCCTGCGCGTCATCGCCCCTTCCGCGCCCTCGGCCGCGAAGCCCGCGGAACCTGCCGCAGCCTCACCGCCTGGACCACCGACCTCCTCGACGTCGCCGCCAGCCGCGTCAAACGCCGCCTTTACGCCATCGGCGACCGCGCGCCCCACGTCGGTGTCCTCGCCGCCGAACTCCCCGCCTGCCACCATTCACGCCCTCGGCACCTGGCCCCGCGACGACCCCGAACAGGCGGATGCACCCGGGTAGACCGTTCGGCGGCGCCGTCCGGAGCGCGGGAGATTTGTCGGACGACGGGCGGTCTGAAGCTGCCATCGTCGAGAAGCGGTGAAACGAACCGACTTGTCAAACCGGCCCGGGCGAGCTGGCAGGCCTCGTCAGGTGATCCGAGCGGCCCTGAACCCAGGGAGGCGCCGTCAGCCGGGGCCGCCCCTGGGCTCTGCTCAACTGTGGCTGCCTGCCGGTCAGTTGTCGCCGAGGTCGTAGGCCGCGGTGACGGGGGCGTGGTCGGACCAGCGCTCGGTGTGGGTGGCGGCGCGTTCGACGCGGGCGTCGGTGGCGCGGGCGGCGAGGCCCGGGGTGGCGACCTGGAGGTCGATGCGCCAGCCGGAGTCGTTGTCGAAGGCGCGGCCGCGGTAGGACCACCAGGAGTAGGGGCCGGTGCGGTCGGGGTGGAGGGTGCGGACGACGTCGACGTAGCCGGCTTCGTCGTAGACGCGGGAGAGCCAGGCGCGTTCTTCGGGGAGGAAGCCGGCGGACTTCTGGTTGGCCTTCCAGTTCTTGAGGTCTTCGGGGCGGTGGGCGATGTTCCAGTCGCCGCAGACGACGACCTCGCGGCCGTCGGCGGCGGCGCGGGTGCGGAGGGCGGTGAGGTGGACGAGGAATTCCGCCATGAAGCGTTCCTTCTCGTCCTGGCGTTCGGTGCCGACCTCGCCGGAGGGGAGGTAGAGGCTGGCGACGGTCAGCCCCGGCAGGTCGATCTCGACGTACCTGCCCGTGTTGTCGAACTCCTCGGACCCGAATCCGATGACGGTCCGCTGCGGCTCCTGGCGGGACAGGACGGCGACGCCGGCCCGGCCCTTGGCGACGGAGGGGGCCCAGACCGCGTGCCAGCCGTCGAGGTCGCGCAGTTCGACGGGCAGTTGCTCCGGCTCGGAGCGCACCTCCTGGAGGCAGACCACGTCCGCCTCGGTGCCGGCCAGCCACTCGACGAAGCCCTTCTTGGCCGCCGCCCGGATTCCGTTCACGTTCACACTCGTCACCACGATCACCCGGGCAGCCTACCGAGTGCCGGGGCCTGCGCCGAAGCGTGACGCGCGCCGCCGCGGGATGACGTGAACGCGGCATGAATGTGTGCGACAGTCGCACCAAGCCGCGCCATTGGTCTTGACCATCTCCGGACGATGCCCCTAGGGTCGCTTACTGCAAAGACCTTTAATAAAGAAGGACGGATAAAAGCCCGCTCTCCCACCTGCCGCATCCGCGGACAGCGGGCCCGGGATCCGCCCTCCTTACCACAGGGTGGACGAAGCAGGGTGGAGGACACGGTGGGGACGACTGGACAGCTTTCGGCGGTGCCGGAACCGAAGTACTGGCACCTGCGCACGGTGCTGCTGCGGGCCATCGACTCGGAGTTCTCCACCGGCCAGGTCCTGCCCAACGAGCGCGAGCTCTCCGCCCGCTTCGGGGTCGCCCGGGCGACCCTGCGGCAGGCCCTCGACCAGCTGGAGCTGGAGGGTCGCCTGGTGCGTCGCCGGGGGATCGGCACCCTGATCGCCGCCCCGCGGGTCGGCGTCCCGGTCAACCGGCAGGAGGAGGGCTGGCCCGGCGTCGGCCGCAGCCACGCCTGGCGGACGGTCGACTGCACCACCGCCCCCGCCCCGGCGCAGCTGGCCAAGGGCCTCGGCATCGCCGAGGGCGCCACCGTGCACACCGTCCGCCGGGTTCGCCTGGTGGAGGGCCGGGCGGTGGCCACCGAGTCGCTGCACGTGCCGGCCGCCGCGCTGCCGCACCTGCCCGGCTTCCGGGCCGAGAGCGACCGGGCCCGCTCGGTGCTGCGCCAGCTGGAGCGGCTGGAGGTGGACGGCGAGTCCCGCGCGGTCGAGCTGGGTGTCGCCGAGGCCGACGAGGCCGCCCTGCTGGAGCGCCCGCCCGGTTCGCCGGTGCTGGTGATGACCACCCAGTACGCGTCGGCCGGCCGCCTGGTGGCGCTCGCCGTCGCCACCTACCGGGCCGACACCTGCAAGCTGACCTTCGGCTCGACCGGGCTGGTCGAGGTCACCCCGGTCGGCGCTGCGGCCGAGGTCCGCACCGCCTCCTGAACCACTTTTCCGACACCCTCAGACCGAGGCCCGAACGCCCAACTGGCGTCCGGGCCTCGGCCGTTGTGTGGGTTGAGTTGTGTGGGCGGAGTGGTCCGGGCGGAGCTGGGTCCGGACCGCTGCCCGGGCGGAGCTGAGTCCGGACCGCCGCCCCGGGTTCAACCCAGGGCGGGGCGGTCCGGGGCCGTCAGGCGCGGCCGTTGCCGGTGGTCGGCGGGTCGACGGCGAACAGCTGGTCCTCGACGTGGTCGAGGGCGACGCGGAGCGCGCCCATCGCCACGACCTCGGAGCCGAGCGCGGCGAGCGCCACCTCGGGCGCGCGGAGGGTGAACTGGGCGAGGCGCTCGCGCAGCGGTTCCAGGACGCCGTCGAGGCCGGCCGCCCAGCCGCCGATCACGACGAGCTGCGGGTCGATGGCGAGGACGAGCGCGGCGACGCCCTGGACCAGGCGGGTGAGGAAGCGGTCCATGGCGACCTTCGCGACCTCGTCCCCCTCCCGCGCGAGCCGCAGGACGCGGGCGACGGCGGCCTCGTCGAGCGGGTTGAGCGGCTTGCCGGTGGTGGAGAGGAGCCGCTCGGGGGTGACCTCCTGTCCGAGCAGGTGGAGGGCACCGATCTCGCCGGCCGCCCCGCCGTAGCCGCGGTGCAGCCTGCCGTTGATGAGGGAGCCGGCGCCGGGGCTGAGGCCTGCCATGACGAAGACGACGTCACCGGCGCCGACCGCCGCGCCCTGCCAGTGTTCGGCGATGGCGGCGAGGTTGGCGTCGTTCTCGATCAGGACGGGGCAGCGGAAGGAGCGCCGAAGCCGGGCGCCGAGGTCGAGGCCGGTCCAGCCGGGCATGGCGGTGCCGAGTTGGATGGTGCCGTCGCGGTCGACGATGCCGGGGGTGCCGATGCCGACGGCCCAGAGGTTGTCGCGGGAGATGCCGGCCTTGCGCAGGACCTCGGCGACGGCGGTGCGGACGGCGGCGAGCCGGTCCTCGGCGTCCAGGGTCTCGTCGACCGGCTTGAAGTGACTGCCCACCACCTCGCCGGTGAGGTCGGCGAGGATGACGTGGATGTCGTGCACGCCGACCTCGATGCCGAGGATGTGTCCGGCCTCGGCGCGGAAGCGGAACCAGCGGGCCGGTCGGCCGCGCCGGCCGGTGCCGGGCTGGCCGTCCTCCTTGGGCTGGTCGACCTCGGCGACCAGCCCGGTTTCGACCAGACCCTCGATGACGCCCTCGACGGTCGGGCGGGAGAGCCCGGTCTCGCCGACGAGCTGGGTGAGGGTCACGGAGTGGCCGGTCCGCAGCGCCCGAAGCGTGACCGCCGCGTTGATCCGCCGCAGCAGCGAGGAGTCTCCTCCGGTGAGCCGATCCGCCAATGCGATGCCCTTCGCCGTTCGCGCGACTGCCCTGGCGCGCGGTGTCGAGTGCGCGGTGCCCACCGAATGGCCCGCGGGGGTGTGCCACCCCCGGAACGCGGCACGGCGGCGCGGGGCCGCCTGCGCCAGGGCCGGAGGACAAGCGGAGCCTACCCGGGGGTGGGCCCGCTGGGCGAGAATCCTTGCAGCTCATCCAGGCTTCGGTATCGAAATGGTACGCATCGGGTGGTGGTGCACGACCCGGGCTTCACGGCCCGGCCACGGGCCGCCCGCCGCCGGGCCGCCGGGACCGTACCGACCAGCGGGAACGGGCGGAGAACAGCGAGCCGAGGCTCAGCCGGGAGCCGGCCGACAGGGCGCTGAGCACGGAGCCGGCCGCCACGGGGGAGTCGGGCACGGCCCGATGGTAGCGGCGGCTCAGGGCATCCGCGCCGCGAACAGCCGTTGCCCGAGCAGTCCCATCGGGTGCCCGTCCTCGGGCAGCGCGAGGACGGTCGGGCAGCCGGCGGAGGTGAGGGCGGCCCGCCAGCGCTCGGCGGGGAGCGCCGGGAAGGCGGGGAAGCCGGGGGCAGCGGGGGACACCGGGAAGGCGGGACCGGCAGGGTGGACGGCGGAGACCGGGAAGGTGGGACCGGCAGGGTGGACAGGGGAGGCAGGGTGGACAGGGGAGGCGGGGAAGGTTGGGGAGTCGGTGCGGGCCTCGGCGTCCCCCGTGATCAGCAGGTCGAGCTGTTCGCCGGTGGGCGCGAGCAGCAGCAGTTGCCCGCCGGGCGCGAGCTGGTCGACCAGCTCCGGGACGACGGTGTCCGGGTGGCCGGTCACGGTGGCGACGACGAGGTCGTAGCGGCCGCCGTCGGGCAGCTGGTGGTGGTCGGCGCCGGGGCGGGGCCGGGTGGCGAGGGCCCGGGCGACGGTGGAGTCGGCGTCGTCCTGGCCGAGTTCGAGGATGCGCAGCGGCTGCGGCCCGTCGTGGGTCTCGGCGATGCCGCGGACCAGCGCGCCGAGGGCGGCGCCGAGGTAGCCGCGGGCGGCCGTCCAGCGGATCGGGGCGGCGGCCGGGCGGGGTGCCTCCTCGCCGGTGATCAGCCGGGGCAGCCGTAGTGCGCCGCGCCGGATCCGGTCCAGGGCGGCGACCGGGCCGAGTCCGTCGTTCCAGGCCTCGACGGCGGGCCGCCAGGCCTCCCGGACCTCGGCCGCGGTGAGTTCGGGTCGGCCGTAGTGGACGTCGTCGTGCCGGGTGATCAGGCCGTGCCGGGTGAGGGCGTCGAGCCAGCGGCCGACCCGGGGCCGCTGGGCGGGGGTGACGAGGGCGGCGGCGAGGATCTCGGCCTCGGTGTGTCCGCGCCCGGGGTCGGTGAGGACGCCGCTCTGCTGGAGGGTCAGCAGCAGCGCGGACAGTACGGCGTGGTCGAGGTGGGTGCCGAAGGCCTGGACCTGTTCGGCGGTGACGCCTATGGCGTGCTTCCAGGCGATGGCGTCGGCGGCGTCGGCGGCGGTGCGCAGTCGCCGGTCGGCGGCTTCGGCGTGGCTGTGCGGGGCGCGGACGTGGGCGAGGACGGCGCCGAGCGCGTCGACGGCGGCGTACACGTCGTCCTGTCGGGGTTCGGGGCCGACGTGCAGGACGAGCCGCAGGGCGCCGAGGTCGTGGTCGGCCAGGTCGGGGCGGCGGCTGAGGCGCCACAGCAGGGTGGAGGGCAGGCTGAGGTGGGTGGCGGCGCTGGCGGCGAGGTCGACGAGCTGCCGCTCGGGGTCCTGCCGGGGGTCGCCGCAGTGGACGGTGCCGCCGGCGAGCAGGGTGGCGAGGGCGAGTTCGACGGCGAGGTCGGTGGCGGGGTGGAGCACGGTGTGCCGGATGGGCGGCGGGCCGAGGACGCCCGCCCAGTGCCGCAGTCGCTGTTCGGCGGTGCGGGCGGCGGAGGGCGGCAGCGCGGCGTGGGCGGCGACGCGCTGGGCGAGGGCCCGGGGCAGGCCGCCCGGCGGGGAGACGCCGAGCAGCAGGCCGATGCCGCTGATCGCGCGCCCGTCGGCGACGACGGCGGGTCGGTCGCCGAGTTCGCGCAGCGCGCTGACCAGGGCTGGAGTCGTGGGCACGGTGATCACTCCGGGGTGCGGGGGAGAAGCCGCACTACTGAACCACGTGGTCGGGCCGGGTGATGCCGTGCACGGGTCAAACTTCTGTAATGATTTTCATATCGGACAGCCAAGGTGGGTGTCCGATCTCCACCCGAAGTGGTCGGAACTTCGCATTCCGGATCCGGTGTGCGACCCCTTGACAGCCGGTACGGGCGCTGGGTTACTTGGCGTGGAGGTCGCCCTGACCGAACGATCGGTCGGCGCACCCGTCCCGCCCGACCTGCGGAGGAGCGACGATGACCGGCAGCGCACCCGCCCCGCGCCCGTACGGCGAAGAGCCCGCCTACGGCGAAGCGCCCGTTTGCGGTGAAGCGCCCGCCTGCGGCGAAGTGCCCGCCCGGCGCCTGGGTGAGCCGATCCCGCCCGCGCTGCTGGACGCCGGCGAGCGGATGGGCGTCGACGAGCTGCGCGCCCACCAGCTCACCCGCCTCCGGGCCACCCTGCGCCACGCGTACGACAACGTCGAGCTGTACCGCCGCAAGTTCGACGCGGCCGGCGTCGGCCCCGAGGACTGTCGCACCCTGGCCGACCTCGCCCGCTTCCCCTTCACCACCAAGGCCGACCTGCGTGAGGGCTACCCGTTCGGCATGTTCGCCGTCCCGATGGAGCGGGTCCGCCGGCTCCACGCCTCCAGCGGCACCACCGGGCGCCCGACCGTCGTCGGCTACACCGAGCGCGACCTGTCGATGTGGGCCGACGTGGTCGCCCGGTCGATCCGCGCGGCCGGCGGCAGGCCCGGGCACAAGGTGCACATCGCGTACGGCTACGGGCTGTTCACCGGCGGCCTGGGCGCGCACTACGGCGCCGAGCGGGCCGGTTGCACCGTCATCCCGGCCTCCGGCGGCATGACGGCCCGGCAGGTGCAGCTGATCCAGGACTTCCGTCCCGAGATCATCATGGTCACCCCCTCCTACCTGCTCACCCTGCTCGACGAGTTCGAGAAGCAGGGCGTCGACCCGCGCAGCACCTCGCTGCGCATCGGCATCTTCGGTGCCGAGCCGTGGACGGAAGAGATGCGGCGCGAGATCGAGGACCGGCTCGACCTGCACGCCGTCGACATCTACGGCCTGTCCGAGGTGGTCGGCCCCGGCGTCGCGCAGGAGTGCGTGGAGACCAAGGACGGGCTGCACATCTGGGAGGACCACTTCTACCCGGAGATCGTGGACCCGTTCACCGACCAGGTGCTGCCCGACGGCGCGAGCGGCGAACTGGTCTTCACCTCGCTCACCAAGGAGGCGCTGCCGGTCATCCGCTACCGCACCCGCGACCTCAGCCGGCTGCTGCCCGGCACCGCGCGCCCGGCCTTCCGACGGATGGAGAAGGTCACCGGGCGCAGCGACGACATGATCATCCTGCGCGGGGTGAACGTCTTCCCGACCCAGATCGAGGAGGTCCTGCTGCGGACCCCGGGCGTCGCGCCGCACTTCCAGCTGAGGCTCACCCGGCAGGGGCGGCTGGACCGCATGACCGTCCGGGTCGAGGCGCGGCCGGACGCCCCGGCCGAGCAGCGGGCGGCGGCGCGGGAGGCGATCGTCCGGGGGGTCAAGGACGGGGTGGGCGTCACGGTCGCGGTCGAGGTGGTGGAGCCGTACGCGCTGGAGCGTTCGGTCGGGAAGATCCGGCGGGTGGTCGACGAACGGGGGTGAGGCCGACGGGGGCCCGCAGCCCTGGGGCCTGCCGGAGGCGTAGGGCTGTCCGGGGGGGATGCCCTACGCCTCCGGCGTCTATCGCCGTCCCGCCGTCCCGCCGTCCCGCCGGCCCCCGGCCGCTGCCTGCCGTCCCGCCGTCCCGCTGGCCCCCGGCCGCTGCCTGCCGTCCCGCCAGCCTCCGCCTCGCGGACGCCTTTTGACGGACGCCTTTTGACGGACACCCGCCGACGGAAGCTTGAGACCCATTCGGCGCACCGGGATCGTGGTCGCGGCCGAAGGTTCCCAGACTCGAACGAAAGAGGGGTGGACCCAACCAATCGGAAAGGCATCCTCATGAGCATCGGGCTGCGCCGCGTCCTCGCGGTGACCGCAGCGATTTCCCTCGGCCTGGGCGCGGCGTCCTGCGACAGCGCGTCGCAGCCGTCCAGCGGCGGCTCCGGCGGCGGCCCGGCCCCCCTCCCGGCCGCGGCCGGGAGGGGGGCCGGGCAGATAGCCCTGCTGCTGCCGGAGGCCAGGACGACCCGCTACGAGCAGTTCGACCGGCCGCTGATCGAGAAGAGGATCAAGGAGCTGGCGCCGGACACGCAGATCGACTACTACAACGCCGACCAGGACGCCGCCGTCCAGCAGACCCAGATCGACGCCGCCGTGAAGAAGGGCGCCAAGGTGCTGATCCTGGACGCGGTGGACGCCAAGTCGATCCAGGCGTCGATCCAGAAGGCGCACGACGCGGGTGTCAAGGTGGTCGCCTACGACCGCCTCGCCCAGGGGCCGGTCGACGCCTACGTGTCCTTCGACAACCGCAAGGTCGGCGAACTGCGGGGCCAGGCGGCGGTGGCGGCGGGCGGTACGGCGGACGGCGGCGAGACGATCACGACCAACGGCTCGCCCACCGATCCCAACGCTGTCGACCCGAACGCTGCCGCACCCAGCGCGGCTGACCCGAACGCTGCCGCACCCAGCGCGGTCGACTCCAGCGCGTCCGGTTCCGGGGCGTCGCGCCAGAGTGTCCCGCTGACCGGCCAGGACTTCCAACTCGACGGCGTGCAAAGGATCCTGGCGGGCGCCCAGGCCATGTCGGTCTATAAGCCCTTCAAATCGGAGGCCGACGTGGCCGCGCAACTGGCCGTCGACCTGGCCTACGGCCAGGAAATCGGCGGCGCCCTCGTGCCGACCACGGTGACCAGCGGCAGCAGCGACAAGGTGCCGGCCGGACTGATCGCCCCGGTCGCGCTCACCAAGGACAACATCAAGGCCACCGTGGTCGCCGACGGCCTCTTCACCGTCGCCCAGATCTGCACGGCCGACTACGTCGCGGCCTGCTCCGCGGCCGGCCTCCAGTAGTTGCGGCGGGCGCCGGCTCGCTCGCCCGGCGCGTCCGGACGGCGGCCGGACGGGCGTGAGCACTCCCGCGCGGGCCCTATGCTGCGGAGATGCCGAGTGAGCTGCGCACTCTCAAGCCGGAGACCCACCAACCGGAGGCCGACCTCGCCTTCATCCGGCGCGAGACCGAGCTGAAGCCCGTCCCGTTCGTCCCCGAGGTCGGCCTGCACATGGCCGAGGACGCGATCACCCTGTGGGAGACCACCGAGCGGGCGCGGGGGGAGGCCGGACTGCCGCCGCCGTTCTGGGCGTTCGCCTGGGCGGGCGGGGTGGCCGTCGCCCGCCACGTGCTGGACCACCCTGAGCTGGTGGCCGGGCGGGCGGTGCTCGACGTGGCCTCCGGGGGCGGGGTGGTCGCCGTCGCGGCCGCGCTGAGCGGCGCCGCGTCCGTGCGCGCCGCCGAGATCGACGCCTACGCGGTGGCCGCCATCGGCCTCAACGCCGAGGCCAACGGCGTGCGCGTGGAGGCCGCCCTGGTGGACCTGGTGGACGGCGACGGCGCCCCGGCCGACGTGGTGCTCGCCGGCGACGTCTTCTACGAACGGGCCATGGCCGCCCGCTTCCTGCCCTTCCTGGAACGGGCCGTCGCGCGCGGCGCCACCGTCATCGTCGGCGACCCCGGCCGGGCCTACCTGCCCCGGGAACGGTTCACCGCGCTCGCGGCCTACCAGGTGCCGGTCGTCGCCGACCTGGAGGACACCGCCGTCAAGACCACCACGGTGTGGCGGCTGGGCTGACGGCCCGTCCGTCCAGGCTGCGGAATTCCCGGCCGCCGGGCGGAACCGCCTGCTAGACAGGCCGCCATGACCGACGAGATCGCCCCGCGCACCGCCGCCCCCAACGAAATCGCCCTGCGCACCGCCACCCCCGACGAGATTCCCGCCCTGCTCGCCCTCTGGGCCCGGGCGGCGAAGGGCGCCAGCATCACGGATGACGCCCCAGGTGTGGCCGCGCTGCTCGCCCGGGACCCGGAGTGCCTGATCGTCGCCACCCCGGCGGGCGACCCGGCCGCCGTCCTCGGCACCGTGATCGCCGGCTGGGACGGCTGGCGCTGCCACCTCTACCGGCTCGCCGTCGACCCCGACCACCGCCGCCGGGGCATCGGCGCTGCCCTGCTCGCCGCCGCCGAGGAGCGCTTCGCCGCGCTCGGGGGCCGCCGCGCGGACGCCATGGTGCTGGACGACAACGCCCTCGGCCACCGCACCTGGGAGGCCGCCGGTTACCGCCCCGAGCCGCAGTGGAGCCGCTGGACCAAGCCGCTGACGGCCTGATCCCGCCCCCGTCCGGACGGGCGCCGAGCGTTGGCGGCCGTGCCCGGGGCGTGGTCCGCTGAGGCAGATGCGTGTGCGAACGACCATGTTCCGGCACGCCGCCCAGCTCGCCCCGAGAAGCCCGGAGTAAGGACCGCCATGACCGACGACACCCGCACCCTCGCCTCCCCCGAGGCGGCCGCCGAACAGCTCACCCGGATGCCCGACCTGGAACAGGCCCTCGCCTACTTCCACCAGTACGTGGCGTCCCCCAGGGCGGTCAACCTGTCCGTCGCCGAGAACGTCCTGCTCTACCACCACTCGATGAAGAAGAAGGTCTTCGACAACATCCAGCTGATCCCCGAGCGGTACATCCAGTACATCGCCTCGGCTGGGACCTTGGAGGTGCGCCGGCCGGTCGCCAAGCTGCTCACCCTGGCGCTCGGCGCCGAGGTCGACGAGGACGACGTGTTCGGCGTGGCCGGGGTCGCCTCCGCGCTGGAGTGCATCGCGTTCGCGCTCAAGGGGCGTGACTCGGTCGGCCCGCCGCTCAGGGACGGCGACGAGGTGCTGATCCCCGCGCCGTACTGGCAGGGGTTCAACTGGTCGTTCGAGGAACGGCCCAAGCTCAGGTGCGTCCCGGTGAACCTGCCGACCACGGGGGAGCACCGGTACCGGCTCACCCTGCCCCTGATCCAGAAGGCCTACGAGGACCGGAAGGCGGCCGGCCACACACCGCGCCTGCTCGTCCTCACCAACCCGCACAACCCGCTCGGTGTGAACTACTCGCGGGCCCTGCTGGACGAGATCTACGGCTGGGCGCTCCACCATACCGATCTGCACATCATCTCGGACGAGATCTACTGTCACTCCCAACTCGACAGCAGCACCACGAAGTTCACCAGCGCGCTGGCCCTGAAGGCGTACCGGGAGCAGCCCGACCGGATCCACGTGGTCTGGGGCTTCGCCAAGGACTTCGGCCTGTCCGGCTTCCGCACCGGCTTCGTGGTCTCCCGGAACCTCGCTGTGCGCAACACCATGCTCGGCAACAACGACCCGGCCGAGCCCACCCACCCGCTGCCCTGGTTCAGCCCCTTCGACTCGCTGAAGACCTACGTCATCCAGGACCTGCTGAGCGCCCCCGCCAACGGCTCCGGCGGCGAGCTCTACACCACCTACGCGATGCGGGAGTACCGCACGCTGCTCAGGACGAGCTTCGACAAGGTCAAGGCCGCCCTGGACGCCGCCAAGGTCGACTACGTGCACCGGCCCGGCGACAACGCCGCCCAGTTCTTCTGGCTCGACCTCACCAAGTACCTCGGCAAGCGCCCCGGCCACGGTCACGAGGAGGTGGCCGGGCTGCCGCTCGCCCGGCCGAACGGACTCGACCCGAAGGAGGAGTGGCTGTTCAAGTACCTCATGGCCGAGCCCACCGAGGTCACCCTGCTGCCCGGCGGCACCATGCACAACCCGGCGCCCGGCTTCTTCCGCCTCTGCTTCACCGCCCGCCAGCCCGAGGACGTCGTCGCCGCCGTCCAGCGGGTGGGGACGGCGCTGGGGAAGCTGAAGTAGCCGGTACCGTGCGGCACCCGGGCGTTCCCGGGTGCCGCAGCTGTCGTTCCGGGGCTCAGCCGCGCAGTTCGGCGAGCCAAGCCTCGACCTCGGTGGAGGTGCGGGGGAGGCCGGCCGAGAGGTTCTCGTTGCCGTCCTCGGTGACCAGGATGTCGTCCTCGATCCGGACGCCGGTGCCGCGGTACTCCTCGGGCACCGTCAGGTCGTTCTGCTGGAAATAGATGCCCGGCTCGACGGTGAGCACCATGCCCGGCTTCAGCGGGCCGTCGACGTGCTCCTCGGTGCGCGAGTGGGCGCAGTCGTGGACGTCGAGGCCGAGCATGTGGCCGGTGCCGGCCAGGGTGAAGCGGCGGTGCAGGCCCAGCTCGTACACCTTGTCGGCGGTGAGGTCGCCGAACAGGCCCCAGGAGGTGAGGTGTTCGGCCAGCTCGCGCTGGGCGGCGTGGTGGAAGTCGCGGAAGTCGGCGCCGGGCTTCACCGCGGCGATGCCGGCCTCCTGTGCCGCGAACACCGCGTCGTAGACCTTGCGTTGCAGGTCGGTGAAGCGGCCGCTGACCGGGAGGGTGCGGGTGACGTCGGCGGTGTACAGGCGGTTGGTCTCCACGCCGGCGTCGAGCAGCAGGAGGTCGCCGGGCTTGGCGTGGCCGTTGTTGCGTACCCAGTGCAGGGTGGTGGCGTGCGGACCGGCAGCGGCGATGGTGCCGTAGCCGATGTCGTTGCCCTCGATCCGGGCCCGGACGAAGAAGGTGCCCTCGATCAGCCGCTCGGGGGTCTCGGTGTCGGTGCCGAGGATGCGCACCACGTCCTCGAAGCCGCGGGCGGTGGCCTCGCAGGCGAAGCGCAGCTCGGCGATCTCGAACTCGTCCTTGACCAGGCGCAGTCCGGACAGGAAGACCTCGAACTCCGCGTCCCGCTCGGCGACGGCCAGGCCCTGGAGGGACTGCTCCACGCCCGCGTCGTGGCGGCGCAGCACGCGCACCGGGCCGGTGGCCGCGCGCAGATCGGCGTGGACGGTGCGGACGTCCCGGCAGGGCAGGCCGAGCAGCTGCTCGTTCTCGGTCAGGCTGTTGCGGCGGCCGTCCCACAGCTCGCCGTGGTTGTCCAGCCAGAACTCGCCGTTGTCGGTCCGGGAACGGTCGCGCAGGTAGACGGCGGCCCGGTGGCCGGTGTCGCCGGTCGGTTCCAGGACCAGCACGGCGTCCTGGGACTGGTCGCCGGTCAGGTAGACGTAGTCGGAGGACGGGCGGAACGGGTAGTCGGTGTCGTTGGCCCGCACCTTCGGGTTGCCGGACGGGATCACCAGCAGCTCGCCGGGGAAGGCCGCGGACAGCTCGGCGCGGCGGCGGGCCGTGTGCGCGGCCTGCGGGATCGGCTCCAGGGCGCTGCGCTCGGTGTCGGCCCAGCCCTGCTTCATGTGCTCGGCGAGCTCGTCCGTGACGCCGCGGGTGAGGCCGTTCTTGCGGTACTTGATGGTCTCGGCGGGTTCGGTCACAGCAGACTCTCCAGGTGAGGGTGGTGGATGCGAGGTGCTTCGCTACGCTGACCTGCCCGGTACGTAACAAGCGTTATGTACGGTATATCGAGCAGAGTTCGAAGAGAAGGGGTAGACGCCTCGCGGAACCGGCCGACCTGCCTGGCGGCCAGGCCTTCCACCTGCGCAACGACAACGCCACCCGGCGGCCTGGATCAAGTACACCACCCCGACCGGACCCGGCTGGTCGGCAGTCGAGGATCTCAGACAGTGCCGAGGTCGCCGGACTTGACGCCGGCGACGAAGGACCGCCAGGCGTCGGCGCCGAAGGCGAGCTGAGGGCACTCGGGGTCCTTGCTGTCGCGGACGGGGAGGATGCCGGGGAGCCCGGGTGCGACCTCGACGCATTCGCCGCCACCGTTGCTGTACGAGGACTTCAGCCAGGAGGTGGGCTTGACCGTCGCGATGGGGAACATGGCGTGGAACTCCTTGAGACGGGCGTGGATGAGGGCCAACGAGTCCTCGCATGAGAGGGCTTGGGCCTGGAGCCAATGGTAAGTCTCTGCGAGGGAACGGATCTTGTTCTCGTCCTCGCGCTCGACATAGCCCCGTTGGATGGTTTCGAGGTAGGCCATCCACTTCTTGTCCGTGCTGGTCAGCAGCGTGAACGGCATGGTCGCCGGGAGGGCTTCGCCCGTCCGAGCCCTACCGGCCGGCCGTTGTCGGCGAGCGGGTCTACGACGTCCGCTCCGGGTGCTGGGCCGTCTTCATGGGGTGGCAGTACGGGCTGGCCTTCCTCCGGCCCGTCGGAGGTGGCGTGGAGTGGGACACCGAAGCGCGTTGGATCGCGAACAGCGAAGAGTGCGATGCCCCATGAGCAGCATGATCGACAAGGTCACGGCCGAGGACCGTCGCGCCGCGGCCGACATCCTCGACGACCTCCAGGCCGTCCTGAGCGCCGCCGAGGTCAAACTGCCCTCCCTCGGCATCGACTGGCGCTCGGCCAAAGCCACCGGAGTCATCCTGATCGACCTCGGAGCCGCCCGGCCGGACGTCATCGAGCGGCTGGTCGTCGTCCTCCGCAGGGGAATGCGACCGTAATCGCCTCCGGCGCCATCGCCATCGGGAGTTTCGCGCTCGCGGGTGTGGTTTTCCTCGCGATTCCTGAGCGTGTTCCCACCGCGGCGAGTGCCTTGGTGTTCGTCCTTATCCTCTTCGCCTCCTCGACGGGTGGATTCGCGCTCGCCGCAGGCTGGATGAGGGTGCAGACATGACGGCGCGGGCTTCGAGAGGTCTCGAAGCCCGCGCCGAGGTTCCGGTGTCAGGCGCCGTTGAGGGCGTAGGTGCGGAAGGTGGCCAGCAGGGGGAGGACCTCGGTCTGGCTCGGGTCCTCGGTCACGGCGCGCATGGAGTCGATCACCGCGCGGGCGATGGCCTTGGTCACCGCCAGGTCGTCCGGGGGCGCGAGGGCGCCCCAGGTCTTCAGGGCCTGGGTGAGCAGGGCGCTCATCCGGGCGCCGATGTTGGAGCTCACCGCGTCGGAGAGTTCGGCGATCTCCTCGTCGCTCATGGTGGACCGCAGGCCGAAGGCCAGGGCCATCAGGGTGTCCATCGCGTGCTCGCCGTACGCGGCGACCAGCGCCGGGAGCGACCGCTCGTCCGCACCGCCCGCGGCGAGGGCGGACAGCGCCTCGTCGTCGTCCTTCCACGCAGCCTCCAGGGCGGCCAGGGCCCGAAGAGACTCGTCTACCGTCATCCCGTCTGTCATGGGAGGAACGGTATTGAGCCCGTAGCGTCCGAACCCAGGGTTCGGGCGCCGGAATCACCCCTTCGAGCGAAGCGGGGCCTGTTCGGGCCGATGGGTGTGCGCGAAGTGCTTCGCGTCCCAGCTGCCGCCCAGCTCCGGGGCCAGCGAGGCGAGCGCGAGGGCGGCGAAGTCCGCGGCGGCTGCGGCGCGTTCCGGCAGGGCGCCGAGCAGCGGGGCGCCGGCCGAGCGCGGCAGGTCGGCGAGGTTGCACCGTTCGGCGAGCCCGGGGGAGGAGGGCCAGGAGCCGACGACCACGCCCGCGAGGGGGAGTTGACGCGAAGTCAGGGCCTCCGCCGAGAGCGCGACGATGTTCAGCGTGCCCAGCCCGGCGGAGGCGACGAGCAGGACCTCGGCCGGCAACCCGGCGTCCAGGACGGCCCGGGCCTGGTCGGCGAGGGTGCGGCCCTCGTCGTCGTAGCGGACGAGCAGCCCGCCCGCGCCCTCGACCAGGACCAGGTCGTGCGCGGCGGCCAGTTCGGCGACGGCGGCGGCCACCTCGGCGGGGGAGAGGAAGGGCATCCCGGCCCGCCGGGCGGCGGTGTCGGGCGCCAGCGGCTCCGGGTAGCGGACGAGTTCACGGATCGTCAGATCGCCTGCCAGGCGCCGGACTTCGGCCGCGTCCCCGGGCTCGCCCGGCGCGACGCCGGTCTGCCCGGGCTTGAGCACGGCGACCTTCTGCCCGCCGCGCAGCGCCGCCGAGGCGAGGGCTGCGGTGGCGACGGTCTTGCCGACGTCCGTGTTGGTGCCCGTCACGAACAGGATGCGGGCGCTCATCCGGCCACCGCCGCAGCGGTCACGGCGGCGGCGATGCGTGCCACGTCCTCGTCCTCCGTCACGTAGGGGGGCATGGTGTAGATCAGGTCCCGGAAGGGCCGCAGCCAGACGCCGGCCCGGGCGGCCGCCTCGGTGGCCGCGGGGACGTTCACCGGGTGGTCCAACTGGACGACGCCGATGGCGCCCTGGACCCGGACGTCCCGGACGCCCGGGAGGCCGGCGGCGGCCGCGAGCCCGTCGGCCAGTCCGGCCTCGATGCGCTTGACCCCGACCGTCCAGTCCTGGCCCAGCAGCAGCTCCAGCGAGGCGTTGGCGGCCGCGCAGGCCAGCGGGTTGCCCATGAAGGTCGGCCCGTGCGCGAGCACCGGCATCTCGCCGCGGCTGATGCCGTCGGCGATCTCGCCGGTGCACAGCGCGGCGGCGAGGGTCAGGTAGCCGCCGGTGAGTGCCTTGCCCAGGCACATCACGTCCGGCGAGACGCCCGCGTGGTCGGCGGCGAACAGCGCGCCGCTGCGGCCGAATCCGGTGGCGATCTCGTCGAAGACGAGCAGCACCCCGTACCGGTCGCAGAGTTCGCGCAGCATCCGCAGGTAGGCGGGGGAGTGGAACTGCATCCCGCCGGCGCCCTGCACCACCGGTTCGACGATGACGGCGGCCAGCTCGTCGGCGTGCCGGGCCATCAACTCCTCGAACTCGGCCGCGTACCCGGCGTCGAGCGGGGCGTCGAACCCGGCCGGCGGCTGCGGGGCGAACAGCTGCCCGGGCAGCACCCCGCCCCACAGGTGGTGCATGCCGCCGTCCGGATCGCAGACGGACATCGGGTGGAAGGTGTCGCCGTGGTACCCGCCGCGCCAGGTCAGCAGCCGGCGCTTGGCCGGGCGGCCGGTGGACTGCCAGTACTGGAGGCACATCTTCATCGCGACCTCGACGGCCACCGAGCCCGAGTCGGCGAGGAAGACGTGTTGCAGCGGCTCGGGCGTGATCTCGACCAGCGTCGCCGCCAGGCGGACGGCGGGCTCGTGGGTGAGCCCGCCGAACATGACGTGGCTCATCCGCCCCAGCTGCTCGCGCACGGCCTCGTCCAGCACCGGGTGCCGGTAGCCGTGGATGGCCGCCCACCAGGACGACATCCCGTCGACGAGCTCGCGCCGCCCGCCCGCGACGGGCTCGGCGAGGCGCAGCCGGACCCCCGAGGCGGATTCGACCACGTACGGGGTGGCGGTGCCGGGCATCGGCCCGTACGGGTGCCAGACGTGGGCGCGGTCGAGGGTGAGCAGCGTGTCCGCGGACAGCTGGGGCATGATGCGTCAGTCTCCAGAACTATCAGGCATTGGGCGCGAGTTCGGTGCCGGCGCCGCGCAGCCGGACCTTGACGAGGTCGCTGCGCAGCTCCCCGTCCGAGGCGTCGGTGTCCTCCACGGCCGACGCAGGGGTGTCCTCCGAGGCCGGGGCGTGCGCGTGCCCGCCGCACGGGCCGCAGCCGCCGCCGCTGCCGCAGGCCGACGCGGCGGTGCCGCAAGCCGACGCGGCGGAGGAGGCCGCCGCGACGTCCGCGCGGTGGCGGGGCAGGGTGGCCTCGCCGGCGCCCTCGACCTCGAACCCGGCGTCCTTGATCATGTCGAGGTCGGTCTGCCCGGCCTGGCCCTCGCTGGTCAGGTAGTCGCCGAGGAAGATCGAGTTGGCGAGGTGCAGGCCGAGCGGCTGCATCGAGCGCAGGTGCACCTCGCGGCCGCCGGCGATCCGCACCTCGGTGTCCGGGTTGACGAAGCGGACCATCGCCAGGATGCGCAGGCAGCGCTGCGGGGTGAGGTTCCACTCCTTGGCGAGCGGCGTGCCCTCGAACGGGATCAGGAAGTTGACCGGGACGGAGTCCGAGCCCAGCTCGCGCAGCGCGAACACCACGTCGACCAGGTCCTCGTCGCTCTCGCCCATGCCGGCGATCAGGCCGGAGCAGGCGGACAGGCCCGCGCCGTGCGCCTTCTTCACGGTGTCCACCCGGTCCGCGTAGGTGTGGGTGGTGGTGATGTCGCCGTAGGTCTTCTCGGAGGTGTTGAGGTTGTGGTTGTAGGCGTCGGCGCCGGCCGCCTTCAGCCGCTCCGCCTGGTTGTCGGAGAGCAGGCCGAGGCAGACGCAGATCTCGACCTCGGGGTCGGCCTCCTGGATGGCGGCCATGGTGTCGGTGACCCGGTCGATGTCACGGTCCGTGGGGCCGCGGCCGCTGGCGACCAGGCACACGCGCTTGGCGCCGCCGGCGACTCCGGCGCGGGCCGCCTCGGCGGCCTGGTCGGGCTTGAGCCAGGTGTACTTGAGGATCTCGGCCTTGGAGCCCAGCCGCTGCGAGCAGTAGTTGCAGTCCTCCGGGCAGAGCCCGCTCTTGAGGTTCACCAGGTAGTTGAGCTTCACGCGTCGGCCGAACCACCTCCGGCGGACCTTGCCGGCCGCGGCGACGACGTCCAGCAGCTCGTCGTCGGTGGTGGCGAGGACGGCCAGCGCCTCCTCGCGGGTCGGGACTTCGCCGCGCAGGCCCTTGGCGGTGAGGGTATCGAGCAGATCCATGGGGCCGATCCTGCCTGGTGGCGCTCGAATGGCGCCAGAGGGAACCCGCCAGAAGATCGGCGGAAGGATGTGCCACTTGCCACAGTGTCGAAGCTCACGGTGTCGCCGCTGGTCACGAGCTTGACGCCGGTGCGAATCGGAGGTTACCGGCCGGTAGGAGGTGGTCGCGGAGAGGGGCCGGGGAGGCCGGCGCGGGGCGGTCGCCGGTGCGCGCGCCGGACGGTCGCGGACGCCCGCGCGCGGCGGTGACCGGCAACCGCCCACCCAGTGATCCACGCCACCCGACGGTTGCTTAGAATCTGCGCCATGACCACGCAGGGGGAGCGCACCCCGACTCCGGGAGAGGGCCAGAACGGCCAGGCAGTGCGGCGGACCGGCGGGGCCCCCGCCGGCGCGGGCACGGACCTGATCGGTGGTCGGGGCGGCGGCAGGGGCAGGCGGTTGACGGCCCGCCGGGCGGTGGGCTGGGTCGTCGTGGTGGGAGTGGTGGCCGCCGGCGGATGGATCATCACCCGCCCGATGCCCGGCGACTACATACCCGGGCTCGGCCCGTCCAGCAAGGATGCGGCCAGGACGCCCCCGGTGGTCGGCACCCCGCCGCCGCGCACCGACCCCGAGGGGCTCAACGCGGACACCTTCTTCCCGCCTCAGCGCCCGGTCGAGGTCGGCGCCTACAAGGCCCGGCGCAACGGCATCCGGCAGGGCGGCAACTGCACCGAGGTGCTGCAGGACCGCACCCAGGAACTGCTCAAGGACACCGGCTGCCAGGCCTACCTGACCGTCAGCTTCACCGGCCAGGACCGCCCGGTGCTCAGCAGCGTCACCGTCCTGCGCTTCGGCGACCAGGCCGCCGCCACCCGGGCCGCCGACACCCTGCGCGGCAAGCCCGGCGCGCTCGCCTTCATCCTTCCGGACACCAACGCCGCCCCCGCGCCGTCGTCCGGCGGGCCCAAGTCGGCGGAGCCGCGGGTCGAGGCGGTCGGGCACTACGTGACGGTGGCGAGCTCCCGGCTCAGCGATGGCCGCACGCCCGGCCCCGGCACCGCGTCCACCCCGGCCGCGACATCGTCGGGCCCGGCGCTCACCACCGAGCAGACCCTGGAGGAGGCGACCCGCGCGCTCTCCTACGCGGCGGGCGCGCCGTTCGTCTGGATGTGACGCCGCGCCGGCCCCCCCGCTCCGGGGGGCCGGCGACTCCGAAAGCGGGGGTCGACGGTTCGTCAGCCGCCCAGCCGGTCCACCGCGGTGACCCGCAGCACCGCCCGGCCCTCCTCGTCCGAACCGTACAGGTCGACCTCGGCGCTGATGCCCCAGTCGTGGTCGCCCTCCGGGTCGTCGAAGATCTGCCGGACCTTCCAGGCGGAGTCCTCCTCCTCGATGATCAGCATCTTGGGGCCGCGCGCGTTCGGGCCGGTGCCGAGGTCGTCGTACTCCTCCCAGTACCCGTCCATGGCGTCCGCCCAGCGGTCCGCGTCCCAGCCGTACGAGCCGTCCAGCTCGGCGAGCTCCTCGTAGTGCTCCAGGGCGCACAGCTCGACCCGGCGGAACAGCTCGTTGCGCACCAGCACCCGGAACGCCCGCGCGTTCGCCGTCACCGGCGCCGGCTTGTCGTCCAGCGTCACCTCGGGGGCCTGCGGGTCCGTCGGGTTGGCCAACTGCTCCCACTCGTCCAGCAGGCTGGAGTCGACCTGGCGGACCAGCTCGCCGAGCCAGGCGATGACGTCCTTCAGGTCGTCGGTCTTCACGTCCTCGGGGACGGTCTGCTCCAGCGCCTTGTACGCGCTCGCCAGGTAGCGCAGCACGATGCCCTCGGTGCGCGCCAGTTCGTAGAAGCCGACGTAGTCCGAGAAGGTCATCGCCCGCTCGTACAGGTCGCGGACCACCGACTTCGGCCTCAGCTCGTGGTCGCCGATCCACGGGTGCGCCCGGCGGTACACCTCGTACGCGTGGGTGAGCAGCTCCTCCAGCGGCTTCGGGTAGGTGATCTCCTGGAGCCGCTCCATCCGCTCCTCGTACTCGATCCCGTCGCGCTTCATCTCGCCGACGGCCTCGCCGCGCGCCTTGTTCTGCTGCGCGGCGAGGATCTGGCGCGGGTCGTCGAGGGTCGCCTCGACCACCGAGATCACGTCCAGCGCGTACGAGGGCGAGGTCGGGTCGAGGAGCTCGAAGGAGGCCAGGGCGAAGGTGGAGAGCGGCTGGTTGAGCGCGAAGTTCTCCTGGAGGTCGAGGGTGAGGCGCACGATCCGGCCCTCGGCGTCCGGCTCCGGCAGCCGCTCGACCACGCCGCCCTGCAGCAGGGAGCGGTAGATCGCGATCGCGGTGCGGATGTGCCGGCGCTGCGCGGCGCGGTCCTCGTGGTTGTCGGTGAGGAGCTTGCGCATCGCCTCGAAGGCGTTGCCGGGGCGGCCGATCACCGACAGCAGCATCGCGTGGCTCACCTTGAACCGGGAGACCAGCGGCTCCGGGTCGGCGCCGATCAGCTTGTCGAAGGTCTCCTCGGTCCAGCCGACGAAGCCCTCCGGCGCCTTCTTGCGCACCACCTTGCGCTTCTTCTTCGGGTCGTCCCCGGCCTTGGCGATCGCCTTGTCGTTCTCGATCACGTGCTCGGGCGCCTGCGCCACCACCTGTCCGACGGTGTCGAACCCGGCCCGGCCGGCCCGCCCGGCGATCTGGTGGAACTCCCGGGCGCGCAGGATCCGCACCCGGTTGCCGTCGTACTTGGACAGCGCCGTGAACAGCACCGTACGGATCGGCACGTTCACCCCGACGCCCAGCGTGTCCGTCCCGCAGATCACCTTCAACAGGCCTGCCTGGGCCAGGCGTTCGACCAGCCGGCGGTACTTCGGCAGCATGCCCGCGTGGTGCACGCCGATGCCGTGGCGCACGAAACGGGACAGGTTGCGGCCGAACTTGGTGGTGAAGCGGAAACCGCCGATCAGGTCGGCGATGGCGTCCTTCTCCGCCTTCGAGCACATGTTGATGCTCATCAGCGACTGCGCCCGGTCCACCGCCTCCTTCTGCGTGAAGTGCACCACGTAGACCGGCGCCTGGCCGGTCTGCAGCAGCTCCTCCAGGGTGTCGTGCATCGTGGTGCGGCGGTACTCGTAGAACAGCGGCACCGGGCGGGTCGTGTTGCGCACCACCGTCGTCGGGCGGCCCGTCCGGCGGGTCAGGTCCTCCTCGAAGCGGCGCACGTCGCCGAGCGTCGCCGACATCAGCAGGAACTGCGCCTGCGGCAGCTCCAGCAGCGGGATCTGCCAGGCCCAGCCGCGGTCCGGCTCCGCGTAGAAGTGGAACTCGTCCATGACCACCTGGCCGACGTCCGCCCGGAGCCCGTCGCGCAGCGCGATCTGCGCCAGCACCTCGGCCGTGCAGCAGATGATCGGCGCGGTCGGGTTCACGCTCGCGTCGCCGGTCATCATGCCGACCTGCTCGGTGCCGAACATCTTGACCAGGTCGAAGAACTTCTCCGACACCAGCGCCTTGATCGGCGCCGTGTAGAACGTCCGCTTCCCCTCCGCCAGCGCCGCGAAGTGCGCCCCGGCCGCCACCAGGCTCTTGCCCGACCCGGTCGGCGTCGCCAGGATGACGTTGTTCCCCGACACCAGCTCGATCAGCGCCTCCTCCTGCGCCGGGTACAGCGTGATCCCGCGCTCCTCCGCCCACGCGGCGAAGGTCTCGTACAGCGCATCGGGCGTGGCGGGCTTCGGCATCAGATCAAGGAGGGTCACCCGGCTATCTTGCCTGCTCGCCGCCACCCCGGGCAAAGCCCGCCCTCCGCCGGCACCCGCCCCGGGACTGTCCGGATCGCCGCACCGGCGGCCGCGAAGCTGTGCGCGGCCGCACATTGATCGCGGCGGCGGCGCCGTGCCAGAGTGCCGGGCATGGTCCAACCGCTCGCGTCCGCAACGCACACCACCGACCTCGCCCCGGCGGCCGTCTTCGACTGGCTCGACGAGGCCGCCGAGCTGCGGGCCGAGGCCGGGCTGACGCGCCGGCTGCGCAGCCGCGCGGCGCAGGACCCGGTGCTCGACCTGGCCGGGAACGACTACCTGGGGCTGACCAGGCACCCGGCGGTGACGCAGGCGGCCGCCGAGGCGGCGCTGCGGTGGGGCGGGGGGTCGACCGGGTCGCGGCTGGTGACCGGGACGACCGCGCTGCACACCGAACTGGAGGAGGAGCTCGCCGCGTTCTGCGGGGTGGAGGCGGCGCTGGTGTTCTCCTCCGGCTACACCGCCAACCTGGCCGCGCTGACCGCGCTCACCGACCCGGACACGCTGATCGTGTCGGACGCCTACAACCACGCCTCGCTGATCGACGGCTGCCGGCTCGCCCGCGCGGACGTCCACCGGGCCCCGCACAGCGACCCGCAGGCCGTCCGGGAGGCGCTGGAGCGCCGGACGCAGCGGCGGGCGCTGGTGGTCAGCGACTCGGTGTTCTCGGTGGACGGCGACGCCGCCCCGCTGGCCGGGCTGTCCGCCGCCGCCCGGGCGCACGGCGCCGCGCTGCTGGTCGACGACGCGCACGGGCTGGGCGTCCTCGGCCCCGGCGGCGCCGGGGCGCTCGCGGCGGCCGGGCTCGCCGGGCAGCCGGACACCGTCGCCACCGTCACGCTCTCCAAGTCGCTCGGCTCGCAGGGCGGCGCCGTGCTCGGGCCGCGCCGGGTGATCCGCCACCTCACCGAGACCGCCCGCACCTTCATCTTCGACACCGGCCTCGCCCCGGCCGCCGTCGCCGCCGCCCTCGCCGCCCTGCGCCTGCTGCGCGCCGAGCCGCACCGCGCCGACCGCACCCGCGAGGTGGCCCGCGGCCTCGCGGCCCGGCTGACCGCCGCCGGGCTCCGGGCCTGCGAGCCGGACGCGGCCGTGGTGTCGGTGCGCGCCCCGGGCGCGGAGGCCGCCGTCGCCTGGGCCGCCGACTGCCGGCGGGCCGGGCTCGCCGTCGGCTGCTTCCGCCCGCCGTCCGTCCCGGACGGGGTGTCCCGGCTGCGGCTCACCGCGCGCGGGGACCTGACGGACGCGCAGCTCGCGGAGGCGGTCCGGATCATCGCCGAGCTGGCGCCGGAGGGTGCCCGGGTCGGCTGACACCTGGGCCGGGAGGGCCGCCCGCCCGGCCGCCCGTGCAACCGTCCGGCCGTCGGTGGCGTCACCCCAGCGGGGGTGAGTCGATGGGGGTGGCGGTGCGGCGGTGGGGGCCGGTGGCGGCCGGGGTGCTGTTGGTGCTGCTGGCCGGATGGCTGGTGGGCGGGCCGGTGCGGCAGTTCGGGCAGGCGGCCGGGCTGGTGGGGGCGCCCGGGACGTTCCGCGCGGAGCGGTGTCTGATCCCGGCGAACGAGGACGGCCCGCCTCCTTCGGACTGCCGGGGCGTGTTCCGCCCGGACGGCGGCGGCCCGGCGCACGAGCACGCCAGGATGCGGGCGGGCGCGCCGGTCGGCGAGGACGTCTGGGCGGTGTGCGAGGGCGACGAGTGCCACCTGGTGTCGGACGCCGAGGTGGCGCGGACGGTGATGCTGCTGGCGCTGGCCCTGGCACCGGGTGTGGCGGGCGTGCTGCTGACCGGCGTCGGCCTGCGCGCGCGGCGCGTCGGCCGGGGGCTGCTGCTCTCCGGCGCGGTCGTGGGCGTCCTGCTGTTCACCCTGATGGTGCTGGGCAGCGTCTTCTGGTTCGTGCTGGCCATGACGGGGGTGTGAGCCCGGCGAGATCGGCCGGACAGGGCCTACGTCTTGCGGGCCCGGCTGGGCTGCACCCTGGTCGGCTCGCCGGCCGCCTTGGGGTGGTCGGGCGGGTACGGGAGCTCTCCGAGGCCCTCGTCGCGCAGCTGCTTGTCGTACAGCTCCAGCAGGCCGTCCAGGCGGTACGCCCGATCGTCCATCTCGGCGTTCAGGTCGCCGAGTTCGGCGAAGCGGGCGGGGACGGTGCGCAGGTCGAAGTCCTCGGGGGAGGCGTCGTCGAGCTCCTCCCAGCGCAGCGGGGTCGAGGCGGTGGCGCGCGGGCGGGCGCGCAGGGAGTAGGCGGAGGCGATGGTGCGGTCGCGGGCCATCTGGTTGTAGTCGACGAAGATCCGCTCGCCGCGCTCCTCCTTCCACCAGGCGGTGGTGACCTGCCCGGGCATCCGCTGCTCCAGCACCCGGCCGAGGGCGATCACCGCGTGCCGTCCGTCGGTGAAGGTCCACTCGGGCACCAGCGGCACGTACACGTGCAGGCCGCGCCCGCCGGAGGACTTGGGCCAACCGCGCAGCCCGTACTCCTCCAGCAGGGCGCGCAGTTCGTGGGCGGCGCGGACGGCGTCGTGGAAGTCGGTGCCGGGCTGCGGGTCGAGGTCGATGCGCAGCTCGTCGACGTGCTCGGTGTCGGAGCGGCGGACCGGCCAGGGGTGGAAGGTGAGGCAGCCCAGGTTGGCGGCCCACAGCACGGCGGCCGGCTCGGTGGGGCAGATCTCGTCGGCGGAGCGGCCGCTGGGGAAGTGGATCCGGGCGGTGGGCAGCCAGTCCGGCAGGCCCTTGGGGGCGCGTTTCTGGTAGAAGAACTCGCCGTCCACGCCGTCCGGGAAGCGCTGCAGGGTGGTGGGCCGGTCGCGCAGTCCGCGCAGCACCCCGTCGGCGACGGCCAGGTAGTACTGCGCGACGTCCAGCTTGGTGAAGCCGCGCTCGGGGTAGTACACCTTGTCCGGGTTCGACAGCCGGACGCTGCGCCCGGCGACATCCAGTTCCACGGCTGAGCCCATGCCCCTCACGCTAAGGGCGCCGTGCCCCGCGCGCGTCTTTTCGGCGTGCGCCCTTTCCGCGGTGCGCCCTCTTCGCCCTGCGCCCTCTCGTCGCGCGCCTTCCGGCCGTGCGCGCGAGGATCGGAGCCATGGACCTGCCCGTGATGCCGCCGGTGGCGCCGATGCTCGCCAAGTCGGTGGCGAAGATCCCGCCGGGGATGCAGTACGAGGCCAAGTGGGACGGCTTCCGGACGATCGTGTTCCGCGACGGCGACGAGGTGGAGCTCGGCAGCCGCACCGGCAAACCGCTGACCAGGTACTTCCCCGAGCTGGTCGCCGCGCTGCGGCGTGAGCTGCCACCGCGCTGCGTGCTGGACGGCGAGGTGGTGATCGCCCGGGACGGCCGGCTGCGGTTCGAGGAACTGCTGGAGCGCATCCACCCGGCGGCGAGCCGGGTGCGGCTGCTGGCGGAGCGGACGCCCGCCTCCTTCATCGCCTTCGACCTGCTCGCGCTCGGTGACGTCGCGCTGCTGGACGAGCCGCTGTCGGTGCGCCGCGCGGCCCTGGAGACGGCGCTCGGCGCCGCCCGCGACCCGGTGTTCACCGCCCCCGCCTCCACCGACCGGGACGTGGCGCAGACCTGGTTCGCCGAGTACGAGGGCGCCGGACTGGACGGCGTGGTCGCCAAGCCGCTGGACCAGCCGTACCGGCCGGGCGAGCGGACCATGTTCAAGATCAAGCACGAGCGCACCGCCGACTGCGTGGTGGCCGGCTACCGCGAGCACAAGAGCGGCCCGGTGGTCGGCTCGCTGCTGCTGGGCATCAACGACGCCGAGGGCCGGCTCCAGCACGTCGGCGTCTGCGCCGCGTTCTCGATGGCCCGCCGCCGCGAACTCGCCGAGGAGCTGGCCCCGTTGCGGATGACCGACCTCTCCCGCCACCCGTGGGGCGGCTGGGCGGACGAGGCGGCGCACGCCGAGGGCCGGCTGCCGGGCGCGGTCAGCCGGTGGACCGGCGGCAAGGACCTCTCCTGGGTCGCGCTGCGCCCCGAGCGGGTGGTCGAGGTCGCCTACGACCACATGGAGGGCACCCGCTTCCGGCACACCGCGCAGTTCCGCCGCTGGCGGCCGGACCGCACGCCGGAGAGCTGCACCTACGCGCAACTGGAGGAGCCGGTCTCCTACGATCTGGCCCGCGTGCTGGGCAGGTGACGGCGCCTCGGAGGCCCGGCCCGGTGATCCGGGCCGGGCCTCAAGCGGTCTGGCGTTCAGGCGCCCGGTCGGTCCGGAGCTCAGGCGTTGACCGTGGACGGCGCGCCGGAGGGGGACCCCGGGGCGCCGGGCGAGGCCGGGGACGAGGCCGACCCCGAGGGCGAGAGCGAGGGTGACGGCGACGCGGACCCCGAGGACGAGGCCGACGGCGAGGCCGTGTTGTTCACCGGCGGGATCGAGTAGACGTTCTTCGGCGAGACGATCTGCGTGATCGCCTTCGCGAACAGCGAGGACGGCTCCGAACCCCGGTACGGCACATCGGTGTTGAGCAGCACCACCAGGGTGGCCTGGGACTGCGGCAGGTACACCGCCACGGTCTCGTAACCGGGCAGCGAGCCGTTGTGCCCGATCCACCCGTTGTTGTTGAACAGCCCGAGGCCGTAGCCGACGCCGGGGTCCCCGGTCGGCTGGGTCTTCAACCGCTGGGACTGGGTGTCCTGCTTCAGCAGGGAGCCGGTGGCCAGGGACTTCGACCAGTTCTGCAGGTCGGTGAGGTTGGAGATGACCGCCCCGGCCGACCAGGCCCAGGACGGGTTCCAGTCGGTGGCGTCCGTGGTCTGGCCGTTGGGCGTCTGGTCGGTGTAGCCGCGGGCGTGCGGGTCGGGGAAGGTCGCGTCGGTCGGGAAGACCGTCCCGTTCAGTCCGGCCTGGCTGAACACCTGGTCCTTGAGGAACTGGTCCACGGGCTCCCCGCCGGCCTTCTCGATGACCTTGCCGAGCAGGATGTAGTTGCTGTTGCTGTACTGGAACTTGCTGCCCGGCGGGAAGTTCGCCGGGTGCTTGTACCCGTAGGCGAGCAGCTCGTCGGGCGTGAACACCCGGTTCGGGTCGCTGATCAGCGCGTTCACGAAGTTCGGGTCGGAGGTGTACGGGAACAGGCCGCTGCGCATCCCGGCGAGCTGGCGGATGGTGATCTTGTCGCCGCCGGGCACGCCGTCCACGTACTTGGAGACCGGGTCGTCCAGGCCCACCTTGCCCTGGTCGACCAGCCGCAGCACGCCGGTCGCCGTGAAGGTCTTGGTCTCGCTGCCGATCCGCATGTTCAGGTCGGGCGACATCGGGGTGCCGGCGGACTTGTCGGCCTGGCCGAAGGCCCGCTGGTAGCTGCCGTCGGGGGTGGTGATCCCGACGATCACGCCGGGGGTGGAGGTCTGGTTCAGCACCTGCTTGATCGCGGCGTCCAGCTGGTTGGCGACGTCGGGGGTCAGCGGCACCACCGCGCCGGCCGAGCCGCTCGCCGAGCCGCTCGCGGCGCCCGGACCGGCGCTGGAGCCCGACGCGGACGGGCTGAGCGCGGCGGGCTCGGCGGTGAGGGCCGCGCCGCCGGCCTGCTTCGGCGGTGACCCGCCGGAGCAGGCCGCGGTCGCGAGCAGGCCGGTCAGCGCCAGGGCGGCGCAGGCCGCTCGGCGGGTGGAACGGGACGCGGCCGGATGCGGCCGTCGGAGCGTGGTCATAGGTCGAGGCGCCTCTCTGCGGCGGACGGCCCCGGAGCGCTGCTCCACGAGGCCGACGGGGGAGCGCCGCCACCGTAAGCACCGCCGGTGCGGCCCCGCTCGTCGACCGCCGCAGGGCTGACCCGAACGGACCGGCGGTCAGCCGACTGCCCCAGCCGGCTGGCGCACATCGCCTCCCGTGCTGTCAAGGACCACTGCCCACTGGGGGGTTGGTGTCGCGAAAGCGGGCTCGCGCTCGGCCGAACAGGTGAGCACCGGCACGCCGCACCCGCCCCCGGCCCCGGCTCGGGCACGATCGTTTAGCCCAGCTGTGGCCGTCCTTAAGAATTCCTCGATGGACCGAACCCACCCTCACCAGGCAGATTTCTGCCTGCCCGGATCGCGTCCGCCAGGAACGGCCACACCGGGGCCACTCGGCCTGCCCACCCGCGAAGGCCGCCCCACTCGCACGTCAGGAGCCGACGCCCGTGAAGGCACTCGTCAAGCAGAAGGCCGAGCCCGGGCTCTGGCTGGTGGACGTCCCGAAGCCGGAGATCGGCCCCGGCGAGGTGCTGATCAAGGTGCTGCGGACCGGCATCTGCGGCACCGACCTGCACATCCGCAACTGGGACGGCTGGGCGCAGCAGACCATCACGACCCCGCTGGTGCTCGGCCACGAGTTCGTCGGCGAGGTCGCCGAGATCGGCGCCGGCGTCGCGGACATCGCGGTCGGCGACCTGGTCAGCGGCGAGGGCCACCTGGTCTGCGGCAAGTGCCGCAACTGCCAGGCCGGCCGCCGCCACCTGTGCCGCAACACGGTCGGCCTCGGCGTCGGCCGGGACGGCGCCTTCGCCGAGTACGTGGCCCTGCCCGCTTCCAACGTCTGGGTGCACCGGGTGCCGGTCGACCTGGACGTGGCCGCGATCTTCGACCCGTTCGGCAACGCCGTCCACACCGCGCTCTCCTTCCCGCTGGTCGGCGAGGACGTGCTGATCACCGGCGCGGGCCCGATCGGCATCATGGCCGCCGCCGTCGCCAAGCACGCCGGCGCCCGCAACGTGATGATCACCGACGTCTCCCCGTACCGCCTCGACCTGGCCCGGAAGGTCGGCGTCACGCTGGCACTGAACGTCGCCGAGCACACCATCGAGGAGGGCCAGCAGAAGCTCGGCCTGCGCGAGGGCTTCGACGTCGGCCTGGAGATGTCCGGCCGCCCCGAGGCGATGCAGTCGATGATCGCCAACATGACCCACGGCGGGAAGATCGCCGTGCTCGGCCTGCCCGCCGAGCAGTTCCCGGTCGACTGGGCCTCGGTCGTCACCTCGATGATCACCATCAAGGGCATCTACGGCCGCGAGATGTTCGAGACCTGGTACGCGATGTCCGTGCTGCTGGAGGGCGGGCTGGACCTCGCCCCGGTGATCACCGGCCGGTACGCCGCCGACGACTTCGCGGCCGCCTTCGACGAGGCCGCCGGCGGCCGCTGCGGCAAGATCATCCTCGACTGGACCGCCTGAGCCCCCCCGTTCGTCCTCGTTAGGAGTCCGCAGTGTTCGACAACGTGCGCGCCGACATCGCCACCACCCTCGACGAGATCCGCGAGGCCGGGCTCTTCAAGCCCGAGCGGGTCATCGGCACCCCGCAGAGCGCCGCGGTCACCGTCACCGGCGGCGGCCGCCCCGGTGAGGTGCTGAACTTCTGCGCCAAC
Organism: Kitasatospora sp. NPDC087271; assembly: GCF_044744605.1. NCBI lineage: Bacteria > Bacillati > Actinomycetota > Actinomycetes > Kitasatosporales > Streptomycetaceae > Kitasatospora > Kitasatospora sp. NPDC087271. The sequence goes on along the minus strand of NZ_JBIUYQ010000005.1, from coordinate 23,446 downwards.
AACTACCTCGGCCTGGCCGACCACCCCGAGGTGCTCGCCGCCGCCAAGGACGCGCTGGACCGCTGGGGCTACGGCATGGCCTCGGTGCGCTTCATCTGCGGCACCCAGGACGTCCACAAGGCGCTGGAGGACCGCCTCTCGGCCTTCCTGGGCCAGGAGGACACCATCCTGTACTCCTCCTGCTTCGACGCCAACGGCGGCGTCTTCGAGACCCTGCTCGACGACCGCGACGCCGTCATCTCCGACGCGCTCAACCACGCGAGCATCATCGACGGCATCCGGCTCAGCAAGGCCCGCCGCCACCGCTACGCCAACCGCGACCTGGCCGACCTGGAGCAGCAGCTCAAGGAGACCCAGGACGCCCGCCGCCGCCTGATCGTCACCGACGGCGTGTTCTCGATGGACGGCTACGTCGCGCCGCTGCGCGAGATCTGCGACCTGGCCGACCGCTACGACGCCATGGTCATGGTCGACGACTCGCACGCCGTCGGCTTCGTCGGCCCCGGCGGCCGCGGCACCCCCGAACTGCACGGCGTGATGGACCGCGTGGACATCATCACCGGCACCCTCGGCAAGGCGCTCGGCGGCGCCTCCGGCGGCTACGTCGCCGCCCGCCGGGAGATCGTCGCCCTGCTGCGCCAGCGCTCCCGCCCGTACCTGTTCTCCAACTCGCTCGCCCCGGTGATCGCGGCGGCCTCGCTGAAGGTGCTCGACCTGGTCGAGCAGTCCAACGAACTGCGCGAGCGGCTGGCGGCCAACACGGCGCTGTTCCGCGGCAGGATGACCGAGGCCGGCTTCGAGATCCTGCCGGGCGACCACCCGATCGCCCCGGTGATGATCGGCGACGCGGCCAAGGCCGGCCGGCTCGCCGAACTGCTGCTGGAGCGCGGCGTGTACGTGATCGGCTTCTCGTTCCCGGTGGTCCCGCACGGCCAGGCCCGGATCCGGGTGCAGCTGTCCGCCGCGCACTCCACCGAGGACGTCGAGCGCGCCGTCGCCGCCTTCGTCGACGCGCGCGCCGCGCTGGGCGAGTAGCCCGGCGGTCGGTGGCCCGGCAGCCCCATGAGCTGCCCGCGGGCCGGTCCGCTCGGAACCGGACCGGCCCGCGGGCTCACCACCGTCGTGCGGTGGGGGCGCATCGATCCGCCCCCACCGCACGGCCCACCAACCATCTGCCCCACCCTCCCGCTTCGGGGGCGGGACGCCGGCCCGGCCGACGTCCCGCCCCCGTACGCGGTTCACGGTGCGAGCGGCGGTTGACGGTCAGTCGTCGCTGTCCTGGTCCTGGCCTTGGTCCTGGTCCTGGTCGTCGCCCTGGTCGTCGCCGTGGCCGTGGTGCGCGGTGGCGCGGGCGAAGACCAGGGAGTCGGTGCTCGCCGGGCCGCCGGTGCCGGCGAGCAGGTTGCCGCTGGTCGAGCTGAACACCACCGTGCGGCCGCGGGCGTCCACGACCGGGTCGGTCGAGGAGCCGTTGCCGAGCGAGCCGTCCGCAGCGGTGGCGACCCGCTCGGTGCGGCCGGTGCGCAGGTCGTGGCGGTAGACGTCCCAGCCCGGGTGCTGCGGGCCCGCCACCAGGTTGTCGGCGGCGGAGGCGAAGTAGACCCAGCGGTTGTCGGCGGTGATCCGGGCGTGGTCGGAGGAGCCGACCGAGGTGGTGCCGGGCAGGCCGCCGCTGATCTTCGTCACGGTGCCCTTCCCGAGGTCCCGGACGTACAGCACGGTGTGGAACCGGTGGCCGCCGGTCGACCCGCCGGGCTCGGGCAGGGCGTAGATCGCGCGCCGCCCGTCGGGGCTGATCGTCGCGCCGAAGCTCGGGGCGCCGAGCTTGCCGTCGAGGTCGAGGCTGGCGGCGGAGATCCGGCCGGACTCCACGTCGTAGGTGTAGTAGGGGGCGGTCACCGGCCGGGCCAGGTTCGGCTGGGCCAGGCCCTTCTGCGCGCTGTGGGGCAGGGCCGGGGCGATGCCCGGGGCCAGCTCCAGGTCGGCGGGCGCCGCTGCGCCCCCGGCGGCCGGGGCGGGGGTCTGGTCGGCGGGCAGCAGGTTGTCGGCCATGGAGGTGAAGCCGATGGTGCGGCCGTCCGCGCTGATCGTCGGGTGGAGGGACATGCCGTCGCCCGGCTTGCCGTCCACGCCGCGGGTCACCAGCCTGGTCTTCCCCGTCCAGCGGTCGGTGACGTAGATGTTGTAGTCCCAGGTGTAGGGCCTGGCCAGCGAGGGGGCGTCGCCCTGGAGGTCGGGGACGAGGTCCTTCCGGCTGGAGCCGAAGACCACGTAGCGGCCGTTCGCGCTGATCGAGGGCGCGTAGGAGGCGTGGAACTTGTCGGTGTCGGTGCCGGTGAGCCCGCCGCTGATCAGCTCGGTGCGGCCGGTCTTCCGGTCGCGGACGTACACCTCGGTGCGCCCCTGGACCTGCATGCCGGGCACCACGTTCTCGGCGTCGCTGTCGAAGGCGACGTAGCGGCCGTCGGCGTTGATCGCGACGTCGTCGGTGAAGCCGTTCAGCGCGCTGCCGTCGGCGGCCAGGTTGATCCGCTCGGTGCGGCCGGTCCTCAGGTCGCGGACGTAGGCGTCGCGGGCGCTCTTCGCGGGCTGGGACACCAGGTTCGTGGCCCAGGAGGTGAACAGGGCGTAGCGGCCGTCGGCGCTGATCGCCTGGCTCCACGACTGGTTGTCCGGCGCGGCGCCGTTCACCCCGACGCTGACCTGGACGGTGCCGCGCGGCGCCCGGTCGGCCCGGTCGGCCTGGGCGGGTGCGGCGGTCACGGCGAGTACGGCGGTGGCCGCGAGAATGCTGCCGCCGCCGGCCAGCCACCGGTTGCGGGTGGTACGGGTGCTGCGTGTCATGACGTCTGCCTCCCCGGGGGTCGCCCGGCCGGGCTCCCTCCCGGCGACGGGCTTTCGGGAGAGCCAATCGTCGGGAGGGTCGGTGGTCAACGCCCACGGGTGATCTCGGCCGAAAATACGTCAACGGACGTATGCGGCAGGGGAGTCAGGACGTCACAGGCGGCGCAGGAAGACGTCCAGGAAGGTGTTGGTGTCACCCGGCACCAGGTCACCGTCCGAGGCGTCGAAGATCACCGTGTCGCCGGTGGCGTCCACGTACGGGCCGTAGGAGGAGGCGGTGCTCTGCCCGCCGCTCCGGGTGAGGCTGATCCGCTCGATCCGCCCGGTCCACAGGTCGCGGCGGAAGACGTCGCTGGCGGAGTTGGTGTCGTCGGGGACGAGGTTCTCGGCGGCGGAGTCGAAGTAGACCCAGCGGTCGTCGAGCGTCATGACGCCACCGGACGAGGACCACTTGGCGGTGGTGCCCGGCAGGTCGGTGTTGACCTTGGTGATCTTGCCGGTGGCCAGCTCGTGGACGTACACGTCCATCCGGATGCCGTGGGCCGGGGCGGGCGCCCCGCCGATGAAGACCGGGAGGCTGTAGATCGCGTAGCGGCCGTCCGGGCTGACCCGGCCGTCGCGTCCGCCGTCGCTCAGCGCCCCGGTGTCGTCCAGGCTGGCGCCGGCGATCTTGCCGGTGCCGGCCTTCCAGACGTAGTACGGGTAGAACTTGGGCCCGGCCAGCTGGGGTGCCCCGGCGCCGGGGGCGGAATCGGCGTCGGTGGCCGGGTCGGTGGCCGGGGCCGGAGTGCCCGGGAGCAGGTTCCCGGCCCGGGAGCCGAAGCCGACGGTCGAGCCGTCCGCACTGATCGTCGGACTGAAGGAGTTGTTGTCGGCGCCCTCGCCCTCCGTGCCGGAGGTGACCAGCCGGGTGGTGTGCGTCCAGCGGTCGGTGACGTAGATGTTGTTCTTGCCGCGCTTCACGCCCGGGGCGAGGTCGGTGCGGCTGGAGGCGTAGGCGACGAAGCGGCCGTCCCAGCTGAGGGTGGGGCTGTCGGCGGTGCGGATGCTCTGGTCGTCGGTGCTCGCCGGGCCGGCGGTGGTGATCAGCTCGGTGCGGCCGGTCCAGCGGTCGCGGACGAAGACGTCGCTGCCGTGCTTCGGCTGGCCGGGCAGCACGTTGGTGGCGGCGGTGCTGAACGCCACGTACCGGCCGTCGCCGCTGATCGCGGCCTGGTTGGTGGCGGCGTCCAGCTTGGAGCCGTCGGCGGCGACGCTGACCCGCTCGACGTGCCCGTTGCGCAGGTCCCGCACGTAGACCTCGTCCGAGTTCGGGGTGCCGGCCCCGGGCAGCAGGTTGGTCGCGGTCGAGGTGAACAGCGCGGAGCGGCCGTCGGCGCTCAGCCCGAGCGCGGACGAGGTGCCGTCGAGCTGCTCGCCCTTGGGCCCCTCGCTCACCCGGGAGGTGTCGCCCTTGAGCGGCCGGGCCTCGGCGGCTGGCATCGCGGCCCCGGCCACGGCGGCGGCCACCAGGACGCCGGCGGTGCGGGCCAGCCAACGGCGGGTTCGTGCGGTGGTCATGGACATCCTCCCCTGATGACGGCACCGGGCCCTCGTCACCCCCGCGGCCCGGCTCGGGAAGAGCCAATCGTCGCCCGGGCCGGGTGGTCAACCGGGCGAAGCGATCTCGTCCGGAAATACGCCACCGGTCGTATCGCCCCTTACGCGGAAGCGGGCCCGGATCCCGCCCCGGTTCCGGGTCCGGTCCGGCTGACCCCGGCGCGCTGGCAGAATTGGCCTGTGATCGACGCCCGACGGCTGCGGACCCTGCGGGCCGTGGCGGACCACCGCACCGTGACCGCAGCGGCGGCTGCCCTCTACCTGACCCCTTCCGCCGTCTCCCAGCAACTGGCCGCCCTGGAACAGGAGACCGGCCACGACCTGCTCGCCCGCGAGGGCCGGGGGGTGCGGCTGACCGCCGCCGGGGAGATCCTGCTCGGCCACGCCGACGCCGTGCTCGCCCAGCTGGAGCGCGCCGAGGCCGACCTCGCCGCCTACAGCGCGGGCGTCTCCGGCGAGGTGACCGTCGCCTCCTTCGCCACCGGCATCGCGCTCGTCCTCGCCCCGGCGATCGGGCTGCTGGCCGCGCAGGCGCCCGGGGTGCGGCTCAAGGTGCTGGACGCGGAGGGCGACGCCAGCCTGCCGATGGTCCTCGACGGCCGGGCCGACCTCGCGGTGGCCGTCGAGTACCGGGGCGCCCCGCGCGCCGACGACGCCCGGCTCACCCGCGTCCCGCTGTACGCCGAGCCGTTCGAGGCGGTGCTGCCGCTCGGCCACCCGCTGGCCGCCGACGGCGCTCCGCTCGCCGTCGCGGCCCTGGCCGACGAACGGTGGATCGGCCCCTACCCGGGCAACCCCTGCCACGACGTCGTCCTGCTCGCCTGCGAGCACGCCGGCTTCCAGCCGCGCCTGGTGCACTCCTCCGACGACTTCCGGGCCGTCGTCGCCCTCGCCTCGGCGGGCGCCGGCGTCGCCCTCGTGCCGCGCTCGGCGCTGCGCGGCGTCGACCTCGGCCGGATCGCCGTCCGGCCGGTCGACAGCGAGCTCGCCACCCGCCGGGTCTTCGCCGCCGTCCGGGCCGGCGCCGACGGGCACCCGCTGATCCGCCCGGTGCTGGACGCCCTCGCCGAGGCGGCCGCGGCGGGCGCCTGAGCCCGGCCCGGCCTGAGTTCGGGTGGGTCCGAGGTCGGGCGGGGCGCGGCGGGCGGGGCGCGGCGGGCGGCTGGGGTCAGGCGGGTCGGGGCGTCGTGCGCGTGCCGTTGACGACCGCCCGGAACATCCAGGACAGCCGGTCCTCCGGCGCCCCGGACACCAGGTCGTCCCCGAGCGCGGCGATCCTCGGGTAGGTGGCGGCGGGCGCCGCGCGGAGCGCGTCGGTGAGCGCGGCCTGTTCCCGCTCCGCCTGCTCGCCCTGCCGGGCGGACTGCTCGGCGGCGGTGGCGGTGGCCACCTGGAGCAGCACGTCCACGCCCCAGGCCGCCTGCCCGTCCGGCACCCCGCCCTCGTGCAGCAGTGCCAGGACCGCCTCCACCAGGGCCAGGTAGTGCGGCCCGGACGGCCTCGCCACCAGTGCGGCGTGGGCGAGCGCCGGGTGCCGGAGCAGCACCCCGGTGCAGGAGTCGAGGACGGCGGCCAACCGCTCGCGCCAGTCCCCGGCCGCCGTCACCGGGCTCAGGTCCACCTCCCCGAGGTACTCCTCCAGGATCGCGGCGTGCAGTTCCGCGGCGTTGGCCACGTACACGTACAGCGAGGCAGGCCCGGTGTCCAGCTCCTGGGCCAGCCGCCGCATGGTCACCCGTGGCAGGCCCTCCGCCTCCAGCACCCGTACGGCGGCGGCGACGATCGCCTCGTGGCTCAGCGCGGGCTTCGCCGGCCGCTCGCGGCGGCTGCGGGGTCGGGAGGGGGAGCTCGTCATACCGGCCAGCCTAGCGACCGTGTTCGTGACGAACTGGTTCGCCGAAACGGCGCCGCCGCTACCGGCCGGGCGGCGGGGCGGGCTGGTTCGGGGCGGCGAACTGGTCGAGCAGGCCCTGGAGGCCGTCGGGGCCGAACATCAGCTCCAGGCTGGCGGCGGAGGCGGCGGCCGAGGCCTCGCTGCGGGGGAAGAGGGCGTGCTCGTAGGTGGTCAGGGCGGCCTCGGGGTCGCCGGGGTGGTGGGCGAGGGCCTTGCCGAGTTCGGCGCCGTCGAGCATGGCGAGGTTGGCGCCCTCGCCGGCGAACGGGGACATCAGGTGGGCGGCGTCGCCGAGCAGGGTGACGCCGGGGGTGCGGTCCCAGCGGTGGCCGACGGGCAGGGCGTGGATCCGGCGCGGGACCAGGTCGCCGTCGGCGTCGGCGAGCAGGGCCCGCAGGCCGTCGGCCCAGCCGTCGAAGCCGGCCAGCACGGCCGCCTTGGCGGTGTCGGGGGCGGTGGTGTCGATGCCGTCCAGCCAGTCCTCGCCGGCCCGGACGGCGGTGTAGACGTGGATGCTGCCGTCGCCCTCGCGGTGGGCGAGGAAGCCGCGGCCCTCGGCCACGGAGAGGAAGAACCCGCCGCCGACCAGGGCGGCCGCCTCGGGGTGCCGGGTGTCCGCGTCGTGCAGGTCGGCCTCGACGAAGGAGATCCCGGTGTAGGTGGGCCGGGCGTCGGACAGCAGTGGCCGGATCCGGGACCACGCGCCGTCCGCCCCGACCAGCAGGTCCGTGGTGACGGCCGTGCCGTCGGCGAAGGCGACCTGGTGGCGGCCGTCGCCCAGCGCGTGGGCGCGGACCACCTTCCGGCCCCAGCGCACGGTGTCGGTGGGCAGGGAGTCCAGCAGCAGGTCGCGCAGGCGGCCCCGGTCGACCTCGGGGCGGCCGCCGGTGCCGTCGTCCTCCTGCTCCAGCCGGACGGCGCCGTCCGGCCCTACCACCCGCAGGGCCTCGCCGCCCGCGTGGACCAGGGCCAGGAACCGGTCGTGCAGCCCGGCGTCGTGCAGGGCCTGCTGGCCGGAGTCGTCGTGGATGTCGAGCAGGCCGCCCTGGGTGCGGGCCTCGGGCGAGGGCTCCAGGTCGAAGACGGCGGCCCGGATGCCGTGGACGTGCAGGACCCGGGCGAGCACGAGGCCCCCGAGCCCGGCTCCGATGACGGCGACGGGAACGTGCTGGACGGTCATGGCCACTCCTCGGGTCGGTGTCGGTCCGTGTCGGTCGGCGTGGGTTCGCCGCCCGCTCCTCCACGATAACGAACATGTTCGTAACGAACAAGTTCGTCTCCTGGAGCGGCCTACCGGACAACCGGGATCCCACCGGACGGGAGTGTGAGAACTTCATGATCCGGAGATGGCGGGATCACTGGCGCGCCGCGAGACGAGGCGGGCAGACTCGGTGCCGGAGAACCAGCTGACGGGAGGCCGTCGCCCTGGTCCACCCCTCGCAACTGCCCGGCCCCGGCGTCCCCGGCGTGCCCGCGTACGTCGCCGACCACCCGCTCCCCGACACCACCCGCGCCGCCATCGACCGCACCAACTCCGCCCGGCTCTTCGCCGGGGCGGCGTTCCTCAAGTAGTGGCCGAAGGCTGTGGGGACCTCACTCCACGATCAGGTACCGCTGCGCGCTCGCCCCGCTGGCGCAGGTCCCGCCGTCGCAGCCGCCCTTGGCCTCGGTGAACGCGTTCCAGACGTAGATCCCGGGCGAGGGCGGGGTGTACAGGTAGGTCGACGCGTCCTGCCAGGGCATGTTCTGCCAGGTCCCGTCGGGCGACAGCACCGAGGCGTGGGAGGGGAAGCCGCTCGCCGTCCAGCTCAGCGAGACCGGCCGGCCTTGGCCACGGTCTGGTCCGCCGGGGCCAGCAGGCGGGGGACGGCCGGGGTGTCGTGCCCGGGGTCGGGCGTCGAGGAGCCCTTCGCCCTGACGAGCAGGAACTGGTCCTCGGACCACGCGCTGCCGGCCCGTCCTTCGGCGGCGTTCGCGGTGCTCGCCTCCCACCGGTACAGCCCGGCGGCGGTGGGAGTGAACGTGCAGGCGGCGGAGCTCAGCCAGGCGGTGTAGCGGGGGGCGTCGTCGCCCAGCCCGGTGAAGACGCGCGACATCGCGGCGGCGTGGTCCCAGCTGAGCGTGACCGACTGGCCGAGCTCGATGACCGTCCGGTCGGCGGGCCCGGTGGGCTCGGGCGGGTGCGGGGTCCCCGCGGGCACGCTGGTCACCCTGGCCGGGGGCGAGGAGTCGGCCGGTGCGCCGCGCCGGGCACCGGATGGATCGAAGCCTAGGTGATTCCATTGCCATCGAATGGGACAACTATTAAGTGGTGAAGGAGGGTTGGAAGATCCGGCCGTGGCTGTTGGGGTGTGCGGCGCAGGCCTGCCGGGACCGTCGTGCCCACCGGAAACCGTTCGACCGCCGTGCTTCCACCGCGAGCCGGCGGGAGGTCAACTGGCGCCCACCACCGGGTGAGTCCGTCTCGTCGAATGAGAGAATCACCCCGGCCCGCGAATTCCGGCCCGCGAATTCCATTCCATGCGGCCGGAGTTACGACCCACCAAAGGAATCGCAGATGACCGACCTGCCGGCGCCCGCTCCCTTCACCACCGAGGACACCCTGTTCGGCGAGATCACCGTCCGCATCGAAGGCCAGCACCGGGTGACCGTCTCCGGCGATCGGATCCCCACCGCCGTCCTGGAGCGCGACCCGGGCAGCGAGCCGGACCCGCAGATCGCCATCGGCACCCGCGACACCGCCCACCTGACGCTGACCGTCGACGGCTCGCCGGTGCCGCTGCGGCCGGGCCGGGGCAAGCTCCGCCGGAAGTCCTACCGGGTCGAGACCACGTACGACGGCGCCGTCTACGTCCTCGTCCCGGACTCCATCCCCAGCAGCCGGCTCATGCGCGACGGCAAGCGCCTCGGCGACTTCTCCTGCGACGGCGACCAGATCGTCATCGTGGAGTGGCGGGACGGCGCCCCCGCCCGCCCCGCCGACGCCGCGATCGGGTACGTCCTCGCCTCCGCCTTCGGCACGGGCGGGCAGCCCACCTGGATGCTGGTGGTCGAAGGGGTCGGCGCCCTCATCCCCTGAGCCGCCGGGCCGGTCGCTCGCCGGCCCGGCGCCGTTGCGCGGGAGCGGGCGAATAGGGTGGGGCGGATGGTTTTCGGCGCATGAGTATGGAGATTCGTATGAGCTCGACCTCTGTTCCTGACGGCCTGCTCCCGGTCGGGGTGATCGGCCTCGGTGACATTGCGCAGAAGGCGTATCTGCCGGTCCTGGGCGGGTTGCCGGCGCTGGACCTGCGGTTGATGACCAGGGACGGGGCGAAGCTGGACCGGATCGGTGACGCGCACCGGATTGCGCCGGAGAATCGCTTCACCGATCTCGGGGAGTTGATCGGGAGCGGGATCCGGGCGGCGTTCGTGCACGCCGCGACCAGCCAGCACGTTCCGATCGTGGAGCAGCTGCTGACGGCCGGTGTCGACGTCTACGTCGACAAGCCGCTCGACTACACCGTCGACGGTGCCCGCCGGCTCGTCGACCTCGCCGACCGGACGGGCCGCTCGCTGATGGTCGGCTTCAACCGCCGGCACGCGCCCGGCTACGCCCAGGCCAAGGAGCGCCCCCGCGACCTGATCGTCCTGCAGAAGAACCGCGAGGGCCTCGCCGAGGCCGCCCGCTCCCTGGTGTTCGACGACTTCATCCACGTCGTCGACACCCTGCGCTTCCTGGCCCCCGGCGAGATCGAGCACGTCGACGTCCGCGCCCGCGTCCGGGACGGGCTGGTCGAGCACGTCGTCCTGACCCTCGGCGGGGACGGCTTCACGGCGCTCGGCATCATGAACCGGCTCTCCGGCTCGACGGAGGAGATCCTGGAGGTCTCCGGCGCCGACTCCAAGCGGGCGGTGCACAACCTCGCCGAGGTGATCGACCACCGCGGCCAGCCCACCGTCCGCCGGCGTGGTGACTGGGTGTCCGTCGCCCGCCAGCGCGGCATCGAGCAGTGCGTGCTGTCCTTCCTGGACGCCGTTCGGGCCGGCAAGACCCTGGACGCGCACGACGCGCTGCGCACCCACGAGCTGTGCGAGCTGATCGTGGAGCGGATCGAGGCGGGCTGAGGGGCCGTCGAGGCAGGTTGAAGGAGCGGGCTGAAGGGACGGGCTGAAGGGACGGGGATAGGAGCGGGGATAGGAACAGGGGCCGGGGCGGACGCCGAAGCGGAACCAGAAGTTCACTGACGGGGTCTTGTCGCGTCATTTTCTACGCGCGTATCTTGGGGGCGCTGCGGGGGGCGGGTGACCGGCTTCCGCTTCATCTACGCGGGTAGCGCGTGCCATGGGCACGCCGCCTGACCATGCGTCACGGCCCGGCGGCCGCAGACCCGCCGGGTGGACGACGCGCCCTGTGCCCCGCTCCACCCTCGACCGCCGTGCCACGACCGTGCCGCACGACGGAGCTAGGAGTCATGCCCCGGTGACCACCGCCCCCGCTCCCCGCCCCCGCCGGGCCCTGCTGCGCGCCGCGATCCTCCCGGCCGGACTGGCCGCCTCGCTGGTGCTCGTCCCGCTGCCGGCCGCGAACGCCGCGCCCACCGCCGCGAACGCCGCCACGAACGCGGCGAACGCCGCCGCCCCGGCCGGGCCGACCGAGGCCGGACCGCTGCGCATCCACGACATCCAGGGCACCACCCGGATCTCCCCGCAGGCCGGGAAGCCCGTCACCGGCGTGCCCGGCGTCGTCACCGGCGTGCGCGCCTACGGCAGCGCCAAGGGCTTCTGGATGCAGGACCCGAACCCCGACGCCGACCCGGCCACCAGCGAGGGCATCTTCGTCTACACCGGCGGCAACCCGATCGTGAAGGCCGGCGACTCGGTCCTGGTCAGCGGCAAGGTCACCGAGTACTACCCGAACTTCGCGGGCGGCTCGCAGTCCGTCACCGAGCTCACCGGCCCCGCCGTCACGGTGCTGTCCTCCGGCAACCCGCTGCCGGCCCCGGTGGTCGTCGACACCCGCAACATCCCCGGCACCTACGCCCCGCCGGCGCCCGCGGGCGGCAGCATCGACGCGCTGCCGCTCGACCCGGAGAAGTACGCCCTGGACTTCTACGAGTCGCTGGAGGGCATGCTCGTCCAGGTCAAGGACGTCCGGGTGATACAGGCGACGGACAAGTACAACGAGCTGTGGGTCGCCGCCGACCGGCAGGACCAGCGCAGCAAGCGCGGCGGCGTGCTGTACGAGTCGTACGCGGAGCCCAACGTGGGCCGCCTGATGGTGCAGCAGCAGGCGGCGGTCACCCCGCAGCAGCCGTTCCCGGTGGCCAACGTGGGCGACGTGCTGACCGGCACCACCACCGGCCCGCTGGACTACAACCAGTTCGGCGGCTACACCCTCGTCGCCGGCACCCTGGGCACGCTCCAGGACAACCACCTCCAGCGCGAGGTCACCGCCAAGGCGGCCGACCGCGAACTCGCCATCGCCACGTACAACGTGGAGAACCTGGCCCCCGGCAACCCGGACGCCAAGTTCGCCGAGCTGGCCCAGGGCATCGTCACCAACCTGCGCTCGCCCGACATCGTCGCCCTGGAGGAGATCCAGGACAACAACGGCGCCAAGAACGACGGCACGGTCGACGCGAGCCAGACCGTGGCCAAGTTCATCGCCGCGATCAAGGCGGCCGGCGGCCCGGCGTACGACTGGCGCTCGATCGACCCGCAGGACGGCAAGGACGGCGGCGAGCCGGGCGGCAACATCCGGCAGGTGTTCCTGTTCAACCCGCAGCAGGTCTCCTTCACCGACATCCCCGGCGGCGCCGCCACCAGCGCCGTGGACGTCGCCGGCAGCGGCGCCACCACCGCGCTGACCGCCTCGCCCGGCCGGATCGCCCCGACCGACGACGCGTGGACCAACAGCCGCAAGCCGCTGGTCGGACAGTTCTCCTTCCGCGGCAAGAAGGTCTTCGTCATCGCCAACCACTTCAACAGCAAGGGCGGCGACCAGGGCATCGACAGCCGCTTCCAGGCCCCCACCCGCAGCTCCGAGGTGCAGCGGGTCAAGCAGGCCACCATCGAGCAGGCCTTCGTCGCCAAGCTGCTGGCCGCCGACAAGGAGGCGCGCGTCGTCTCGCTCGGCGACTTCAACGACTACCAGTTCTCGCCCGCGCTGGCCGCGCTCACCAAGGACGGCGTGCTGCGCGACCTGGTGAACGAACTGCCGGAGACCGAGCAGTACTCGTACGTCTACCAGGGCAACTCGCAGGTGCTGGACCACATCCTGGTCAGCCCCGAGGTCGGCTACGCCAAGTACGACGTGGTGCACATCAACGCCGAGTTCGCCCAGCAGGCCAGCGACCACGACCCGCAGGTGGTCCGCATCAAGCCCTGAGCGTCAAGCCCTGACCGGTCCGCATCAAGCCCTGAGCGTCAAGCCGTGACCGGTCTGCATCAGGCCCTGACCTGCGGCTATGCTGCCTTCGCCGGAGGTGACCACCGCCGGCGAAGGCGGCTGCGGCAGTGGGGGTCGGAGAGCATGCGGTACCGGATCGAGCGGATGGGGGCCGAGGACTGGCAGCGCCTGCGGAAGGTGCGGCTGGCCCAGCTCCTCGACTTCCCGATAGCCTTCGGCGAGACCCACGCCGCGGCGCAGGCCCTGGGCGAGGCCGACTGGCGGGCCCGGACGGCGCGGGTGAACGAGCCGGGCAGCGTCGGCCTGGTGGCCGTCGACCCGGACGGCGAATGGGTCGGCACGATGCTCTCCGTCCCCGACCGGGACCAGGCCGCGACCGCCGTCCTGATCGGCGTCTGGGTGGCCCCGGAACACCGCGGCCGCGAACGCGGCGTGACGGACGCCCTGTTGGACGCCGCCACCGACTGGGCCCGCACCGAGGGCGGCGCCAAGCGGATGCTGCTCGGCGTGCACGAGGCGAACGCCCGCGCCGCCGCCTTCTACCTGCGCCGGGGCTTCACCTACACCGGCGGGGAGACCCCGTACGGGCTCGACCCGCAGGCCCGCATCCTGGAGATGGCCCTCCCGCTGGACTGAAACGCCCTGAGGCCGGCCGAACGGCCGTTCCCGCGAAGCGGGTTGGGCGGAAAAGCGCGGGCCCCGAGCGCGCCCGCGCCCTAGGATCGACGGTCATGGTTGATCTCTATCCTCCGACGAGTCCCTACGGCCACGGTTTCCTCGACACCGGAGACGGCAACCGGGTCTACTACGAGCAGCTCGGCAACCCCGAGGGCAAGCCCGTCCTGTACGTCCACGGCGGCCCCGGCGCGGGGACGCCGGACCGGCCCACCCGGGCGTGGGATCCGGAGTGCTACCGCGTGATCCGCTACGACCAGCGCAACTGCGGCCGCAGCACCCCGCACGCCGGCGACCCGGCGGCGGACATGAGCCTGAACACCACGCAGCACCTGATCGACGACATGGAGCGGCTGCGCCAACACCTCGGCATCGAGCGGTGGTTGCTGAACGGCGCCTCCTGGGGTTCGACCCTCCTGCTGGCCTACGCGCAGCAGCACCCCGAGCGGGTCAGCGAGATCATCATCCAGGCGGTGACGACGACCCGCCGGGCCGAGACCGACTGGCTCTACCAGGGCGCCGGGTCCTTCTACCCCGAGGCGTGGGACCGGTTCCGCGAGGGCGTGCCCGAGGACGAGCGGGACGGCGACCTGCTCGCCGCCTACGCGCGGCTGATGGAGAACCCCGACCGGGCGGTCCGGGCGAAGGCCGCCGCCGGCTGGCTCGCCTGGGAGGACGCGGTCATCTCGAACGAGCCCAACGGCTCTCCCGGCATGTACAGCGCCCGGGAGGTCGACGAGCAGATCGCGTTCGTCCGGATCTGCGCCCATTTCTTCAGCAACGGCGCCTGGCTTGAGGAGGACCAACTGCTGCGCAACGCCCACAGGCTGGCCGGGATCCCGGCGGTGCTGGTGCACGGCCGGCACGACATGGGCTGCCCGGTGCAGACGGCCTGGGAGCTGGCGAAGGCGTGGCCGGGCGCGCGGCTGCACATCTCCGAGGACTCGGGGCACATCGGCAGCGAGGAGATGAAGAACACCGTCCGGGAGGCCATCGAGGAGTTCAAGCACCGCTGATCCTGCTCGGGTTCCGCCACTCGTCGATCACGACTCGATGCCCTCCCGGGTACGGGCTCACAGCCAGCGGTCGTACCAGGCGCGGACGCGCCGGAGGGCGTCGAGTTGATGGGCGCGCTCGCGCAGCCCGTGGCCCTCCCGGGGGTAGACGACGAACTCGTGCTCGACGCCGAAGTGGCGCAGTGCGCGATGGAAGTGGACGGCCTGGCCGAGGGGGACGTTGGTGTCCTGCTCGCCGTGCAGGATCAGGACCGGGGTGCGGATCCGGGACGCGTAGGAGATCGGGCTGTTCCGGTCGTGGAGGTGCGGTCCCGGCCCGTTCCAGCCGGTGCTGCCGCCGAGCGCCGCGTCCATGGCTCCCCACTCGCCGGTCCCGGCCTGCATGCCCCAGTCGGTGATGCCCGCGCCCATCATGGCGGCCTTGAACCGCCCGGTCTGGCCGATGGCCCAGGCCGCCATGAAACCGCCGTGGCTCCAGCCGGAGATGCCCAGGCGTTCGGGATCGGCGACTCCCTCGGCGACCAGCAGGTCGATCCCGGCGAGGATGTCGGTCCACTCGTCGCCACCCACCGCGCCCGCCACCACGGCGGCGAATTCATGGCCGTGGCCCGACCCGCCCCGGGGATTGGGCAGGAAGACCGCGTATCCGGCGGTCGCCAGCCACTGGCCGCAGTCGACCGCGGTGAGCGTGAACTCGTCGGCATGGCGGAAGTAGGGGCCGCCGTGGACCATGGTGACGAGCGGGAACGGGCCCTGGCCCCGAGTCCGGCCGGCCGGCAGGATCAGCAGGCCGTCCAACTGGAGTCCGTCGGACGCCTGGTAGCCGAGCCGTTCCTGGGCGCCCCAGCGGATCCCGCGCAGTTCGGGGCTGGTGTCGCTGAGCCGGAGCAGTGGCCCGCCCGTGGGGCCGGCGTGGACGTTCCTGGGCTCGCGCGCGGTGCTCAGCAGCACGGCGAGGGTCGTTCCGGAGCGACTCGCAGTGAGCCCGGCGAGCGTGCCGGGCGTGCCGAACGTGCCTGGCGTGCCGGGCGTGCTGAACGTGCCTGGCGTGCCGGGCGCGCAGGACAACCGGTGGAACCGCAGCGACTGCGGATCGAGCCGGTACAGCGCGGTGTCCAGCCCGTCGGCGAACAGCGCCAGCGGCGGCCCGTCGGCGACCTGCACCAGCTCGGTGGGGCAGGCGGACATGCCGACCGTGAGATCGCGCTGTTCGACGGTCGGGCCGGTCGCCGGCGGCACGGTGTCGATCACGGCGAGCGCGCCGACCAAGTGCCCGGGGCTCACCGCCAGGTGGGCCAGATGCCATTCACCGTCGTGGTGCCACCAGACCGGGGACCGGGCCTCGAATCCGACCGGGCCCAGGTCCTGGACGGCTCCCGTCTCCGGGGCGACCAGGTGCAGTCCTGCCGTCGTCACGCCGGGGTCGAGCTCGGGGGTGGCCCAGCTCAGCACGGCCAGCGGGCCGCCGTCCGGACGCTGGGCCACCTCCACGACATGGCGGTCTCCGAGGCCGTCCACGGTGCGGACCACGCCGGTCGCCAGGTCGAGCAGGCGCAGCCGGGTGGCGGGGAGGTGCCGGCCCCAGACCTTCGCGTCGTCACCCTCGGCCTCCCGGCGTTCGTCCTCCGGGGTGGGCTCGTCCTCGGCGAGCAGCGCCACGGTGCGGCCGTCGGCGAGCGGGTAGTGGTCGCAGATGCCCCCGCGCCACCTGGTCAGGGGCTCTGCCCGGGCGATGTCCTCGCTGCCGTCCAGAAGGATCCGCCGGAGTTGAGCGGTGCCCCGCTCCTCGCGGTCGGAGGTGAGAAACAGAGAAGCCGAGTCCGGCGCCCACTTCGGGGCGGCGGCGCGGGCCGTGCCGTCGGTCAGCCCGCGCGGGGCGGCGCTGCCATCGGCGGCGGCGACCCAGACCGAGCTGTGCGGGCGTCCGTCCCTTCCACTGTTCGCGACCACGCCGTAGGCGACCAGGCGACCGTCCGGCGAGATGG
The DNA here is from genome assembly GCF_044744605.1 of Kitasatospora sp. NPDC087271. Lineage (NCBI taxonomy): Bacteria > Bacillati > Actinomycetota > Actinomycetes > Kitasatosporales > Streptomycetaceae > Kitasatospora > Kitasatospora sp. NPDC087271. The sequence continues at coordinate 7,042 of NZ_JBIUYQ010000005.1, read as the reverse complement.
CCGGCGCCGCGGGGGCGGCCATGTCCACCACCAGTTCCGCGGTGAGCAGGCGGGTCGAGTCGGGAGCCGGTCGCGGTGCGGGATGCGGCATGCGGACTGCCTTTCACTCGCCAGTACGACGGACGGACATCGTGTCGCACCGACGGGCCGATGTCAGTCGGGTTTCGGAGAATCGGGCCGTACGCGGCCTTGTCGAGTGTGGCCATCGGCTCGAAACAAGCAGGCGTGATTGCTTTTTTTCGCACCCGGTGCCACGCTGCTGCCCGGCGGCGCTCGTGTGGGGGCGTCGCCAACCCGTCGGCAGGGGAGGCGCTTTGGCGCGCGAACGCTCGGTACTGCGGGTCGGCAACGCCTCGGGGTTCTACGGGGACCGCTTCGCGGCGGTGCGGGAGATGCTCACCGGCGGGCCGCTGGACGTGCTCACCGGGGACTACCTGGCGGAGCTGACCATGCTCATCCTGGCCCGGGACCGCCTGAAGGACCCGTCCCTCGGCTACGCCCGGACGTTCCTGCGGCAGATGGAGGAGTGCCTCGGCCTGGCGCAGGAGCGCGGGGTGAGGATCGTGGTGAACGCGGGCGGGCTGAATCCGGCCCGGCTCGCCGCCGAACTGCGGAACCTGGCGCAGCGCCAGGGCCTCGCGGTGGCCGTCGCCCACGTCGAGGGGGACGACCTGCTGCCGCGCAGGAGCGAACTCGGCTTGCCTGACGGCCTGTTGGCCGCGAACGCCTACCTCGGCGGCTTCGGGGTGGCGGCCTGCCTGGCCGCGGGCGCCGAGGTGGTGGTCACCGGGCGGGTCACCGACGCGGCGCTGGTCGCCGGGCCCGCGATCGCCCACTTCGGCTGGACGGCGACGGACTTCGACGCCCTCGCCGGGGCGGTGGTCGCCGGGCACGTGCTGGAGTGCGGCGCCCAGGCGACGGGCGGGAACTACGCGTTCTTCCGCGAGCACGACGTCACCCGCCCGGGCTTCCCGATCGCCGAACTGCACGCCGACGGCTCCAGCGTGATCACCAAGCACCCGGGCACCGGCGGCGCCGTTACCGCGGGCACCGTCACCGCCCAACTCCTGTACGAGACGGGCGGTGCGCGCTACCTGGGCCCGGACGTCACCGCCCGGCTGGACACCGTGCGGCTCGCCGAGGAGGGGCCGGACCGGGTCCGGATCGACGGGGTGCGCGGCGAGGCGCCGCCGCCCACGCTGAAGGTGGGCCTGAACCGGCTCGGCGGCCACCGCAACGAGGTGGTGTTCGTCCTCACCGGCCTCGACATCGAAGCCAAGGCCGACCTGGTGCGGCGGCAGTTCCTGGACGCCCTGCCGCCCGCCGCCCGGCCCGCCGAACTGCGCTGGACGCTCGCCCGGACCGACCACCCGGACGCCGGCACCGAGGAGGCCGCCTCCGCCCTGCTCCGGCTCACCGCCCGCGACCCGGACCAGGCCAAGGTCGGGCGCGAACTGGGCAAGGCCGCCGTGGAGTTGGGGTTGGCCGGTTACCCGGGCTTCCACCTCACCGCGCCGCCAGGCCCCGGCGCGCCGTACGGGGTGTTCGCCGCCGCGTACGTCGACGCCGAGGTCGTCGAGCACATCGCCGTGCTACCGGACGGCCGCCGGCTCGCCGTCCCGCCGGCCCCGGTGACGAGCCGGCCGGCCGAGGCCTCCGAAGAGCCGACGCTCCCCGCAGCACTCCCAACTGCACTCCCCGCAGAACCCCCCGCCGGCCCGCGTCGCCGCGCCCCGCTCGGCCTGGTGGCCGGCGCCCGCAGCGGCGACAAGGGCGGCGACGCCAACCTCGGCGTCTGGGCCCGCTCCGAGGCGGGATGGCGCTGGCTCGCCCACACCCTCACCGTCGACAAGCTGCGCGAACTCCTGCCCGAGACCGCCGACTTGCCCGTCACCCGGCACCTGCTCCCGAACCTGCGCGCGGTCAACTTCACCCTCACCGGCCTGCTCGGCGAAGGCGTCGCCGCCCAGCACCGCTTCGACCCGCAGGCCAAGGCCCTCGGGGAGTGGCTGCGCTCCCGCCACCTCGACATCCCGGAGGCCCTGCTGTGACCGTGCTGCCCACCCGCGTCGACCCGGCCGGGCCCGAGTACGCCGAGTACCGCGCCGCGATGCTCGCCAAGCTCGCCGGGCTGGACGCCGAGCACGCCAAGGCGCTGGCCGGCGGCGGCCCCAAGTACGTGGACCGCCACCGCGCCCGCGGCAAGCTGCTGCCGCGCGAGCGGATCGAGCTGCTGGTCGACCCGGACTCGCCGTTCCTGGAGCTCTCGCCGCTGGCCGCCTGGGGCAGCGACTACCCGGTGGGCGCGGCGCTGGTCACCGGCATCGGCGTGATCGAGGGCGTGGAGTGCCTGATCACCGCCAACGACCCGACCGTGCGCGGCGGCGCCAGCAACCCGTGGACCCTGCGCAAGGCCCTGCGCGCCAACGAGATCGCGTTCGACAACCGCCTCCCGGTGGTGAACCTGGTCGAGTCCGGCGGGGCCGACCTGCCCAGCCAGAAGGAGATCTTCATCCCCGGCGGCGCGCTGTTCCGCGACCTCACCCGGCTCTCCGCCGCCGGAATCCCCACCGTGGCCGTGGTGTTCGGCAATTCGACGGCCGGCGGCGCCTACGTCCCCGGCATGTCGGACCACACCGTGCTGGTCAGGGAGCGCGCCAAGGTGTTCCTCGGCGGCCCGCCGCTGGTCAGGATGGCCACCGGTGAGGAGGCCGACGACGAGTCGCTCGGCGGCGCCGAGATGCACGCCCGCACCTCCGGTCTGGCCGACCACTTCGCGGCGGACGAGGCGGACGCGCTGCGGCTGGCCCGCCGGATCGTCGCCCGGCTGGACCACCGCAAGCCGGGCCCGTCGCCGGACCGGCTCGCCGAGCCGCCGAAGTACGACGAGGAGGAGCTGCTGGGCATCGTCCCGGGCGACCTCAAGGTGCCCTTCGACCCGCGCGAGGTGATCGCCCGGATCGTCGACGGCTCCGACTTCGACGAGTTCAAGCCGCTCTACGGCACCAGCCTGGCCACCGGCTGGGCCCGGCTGCACGGCTATCCGGTCGGCGTGCTGGCGAACGCGCAGGGCGTGCTGTTCAGCGCGGAGTCCCAGAAGGCCGCCCAGTTCATCCAGTTGGCGAACCAGCGGGACATCCCGCTGCTGTTCCTGCACAACACCACCGGCTACATGGTCGGCCGGGCGTACGAGCAGGGCGGCATCATCAAGCACGGCGCGATGATGATCAACGCCGTCGCCAACTCCCGGGTGCCGCACCTGTCGGTGCTGATCGGCTCGTCCTACGGCGCCGGCCACTACGGCATGTGCGGGCGGGCGTACGAGCCGCGCTTCCTGTTCGCCTGGCCGAGCGCCAAGTCCGCGGTGATGGGCCCGCAGCAGCTCGCCGGGGTGCTGTCGATCGTCGCCCGGCAGTCGGCCGCCGCGAAGGGGCAGCCGTACGACGAGGACGCGGACGCGGCGATCCGCGCCATGGTCGAGCAGCAGATCGAGGCCGAGTCGCTGCCGGTCTTCCTGTCCGGGCGGCTGTACGACGACGGCGTGATCGACCCGCGCGACACCCGTACGGTGCTCGGCCTGTGCCTGTCCGCGATCCACAACGCGCCGGTCGAGGGCGCGCGCGGCTACGGCGTCTTCCGGATGTGAGACCGAGCTGTTCGACCGAGCTGCGAGACCGAGCTGCGAGACGGAGCTGTGAGGCGGAGCTGTGAGGGGCACCCGAGACATGATCACCAACCTGCTGGTCGCCAACCGTGGCGAGATCGCCCGCCGGGTCTTCCGCACCTGCCGGGCCCTGGGCGTCGCGACCACCGCCGTCCACTCCGACCCGGACGCCGGGGCCGCGCACGTCCGTGAGGCCGACGCGGCCGTGCGGCTGCCCGGCGCCGCGCCCGCCGACACCTACCTGCGCGCCGACCTGATCGTCCGCGCCGCGCTGGCGGCGGGCGCGGACGCCGTCCACCCCGGGTACGGATTCCTGTCGGAGGACGCCGGGTTCGCGCAGGCCGTGCTGGACGCCGGGCTGGTCTGGGTCGGCCCGCCGCCGGCCGCGATCGCCGCGATGGGCTCCAAGACGGCCGCCAAGCGGCTGATGGCCGCGGCCGGGGTGCCCGTGCTGGACGCCCTGACCGACCCCACCGAGGCCGACCTGCCGCTCCTGGTCAAGGCGGCGGCGGGTGGCGGCGGACGCGGCATGCGGGTGGTGCGCACGCTCGCGGAGCTCCCCGGCGAACTGGCCGCCGCCCGCGCCGAGGCGGCGAAGGCCTTCGGCTCGGACGGGGTGTTCTGCGAGCGCTACCTGCCCGCCGGGCGGCACGTCGAGGTCCAGCTGCTGGCCGACGCGCACGGCACGGTCTGGGCGGTCGGCGACCGGGACTGCTCGCTCCAGCGGCGGCACCAGAAGGTGATCGAGGAGGCCCCGGCCCCCGGCCTGCCCGAGGCGGTGCGCGCCGGGCTGCACGCGGCGGCCGTCAGCGCCGCCCGGGCGATCGGCTACACCGGTGCCGGTACGGCCGAGTTCATGCTCGGCGAGGACGGCCGGTTCCACTTCCTGGAGATGAACACCCGCCTCCAGGTCGAGCACCCGGTCACCGAGGCGGTCACCGGACTGGACCTGGTGGCGCTTCAACTCGCCGTCGCCGAGGGGGAGCGGCTGCCCGGGCCGGTCCCGCCGCCCGCCACCGGCTGCGCGATCGAGGCCCGGCTGTACGCGGAGGACCCGGCGAAGGACTGGCAGCCCGCCACCGGCACCCTGCACCGCATCGAACTCACCGTGCCGCACGAGGAGTTCGGCGGCCGGGGCGTCCGGCTGGACTCCGGCGTGACGGCCGGCGACGAGATCACCCCGCACTACGACGCGATGCTCGCCAAGGTGATCGCCTGGGCGCCGACCCGCGCCGCCGCCGCCCGCCGGCTGGCCGACGCGCTCGCCCGCGCGGAGGTCCACGGGCCCGCCACCAACCGGGAGTTGCTGGTCCGCGCGCTGCGGCACCCGGCCTTCCTGGCCGCACGCCTGCACACCGGCTTCCTGGTCGAGCACGCGGCCGAACTCACCGCCCCGGACGACAAGGAGACCGCGCGCGCCGCCCTGGCCGCCGCCCTCGCCGACGCCGCCGCCCGGCGCACCGGGCCGCACGGCGCACTGCCGTCGGGCTGGCGCAACCTGCCCTCGCAGCCGCAGTCCAAGCGCTACCGTACCGACGACGGCGCCGAGTTGGAGGTCCGCTACCGCCTCACCCGGGACGGCCTGCGGGCCGACGGCCACCCGCGGACGGAACTCCTGGACGCCTCGCCCGAGCAGGTCACGCTGCGCGAGGGCGCCGTCCGGCGCGGCCACCGCGTCGCGCGCTACGGCGACCGGGTGTACGTCGACACCCCGAACGGCGGCATCGCGCTCACCGCCCTGCCGCGCTTCCCCGACCCCGCCGCCCGGGCGGACCCGGGCGCGTTGCTCGCCCCGATGCCCGGCACCGTCGTGCGCACCACCGCCGCCGTCGGCGACACCGTCACCGCCGGTCAGCCGCTGCTGGTCCTGGAGGCGATGAAGATGGAGCACCGCGTCACCGCCCCCGCCGACGGCGTCCTGGTCGAACTCCACGCCGCCCCCGGCCGGCAGGTCGAACTCGGCACCCTGCTCGCCGTCGTGCAGCCCGAGGCCGGTCCCGCCGCCGAGCCGACCGCACCAGCCGCCGTCCAGCCCACCGCCGAGCCGACCGCACCAGCCGCCGTCCAGCCCGCCGCAGAAGCCTGAGGAAGGACCCCGCATGTCCACCATCGGCAGTCAGCTCATCGAGACCACAGAACGCCGGGCCCTGCGCCAGGCCGTCGGCGACCTCGGCCGCCGCTACGGCTCCGCCTACTACATGGCCAAGGCCAGGGCCGGCGAGCCCGCCGACGAGCTGTGGGCGGACGCGGGCAAGGCCGGCTACCTCGGCGTGAACCTGCCCGCCGAGTACGGCGGCGGGGGCGGCGGCATCACCGATCTGGCCATCGTGCTGGAGGAGTTGGGCTCGGCCGGCTGCCCGCTGCTGCTGCTCATCGTCTCCCCGGCGATCTGCGGCACCGTGATCGCCCGCTTCGGCACCGAGGAGCAGAAGCAGCGCTGGCTGCCCGGACTCGCCGACGGCAGCCGCAAGATGGCCTTCGGCATCACCGAGCCGGACGCCGGCTCCAACGCGCACCGGATCTCCACCGTCGCCCGCCGGGACGGCGGGGACTGGCTGCTGACCGGCCGCAAGGTGTTCGTCTCCGGCATCGACCACTGCGACGCCGTGCTGTTCGTCGCCCGCACCGAGACCGCGGACACCGGCGGGGGCCGCAGGCTCAAGCCCTGCCTGTTCATCGTCCCGCGCGACGCCGCCGGCTTCGAGTACCGGGCGATACCGATGGAACTCGTCGCCCCCGAGAAGCAGTTCCAGGTCTTCCTGGACGACGTCCGGCTGCCCGCCGACGCCCTGGTCGGCGACGAGGACGCCGGCCTGCTGCAACTGTTCGCGGGCCTCAACCCCGAGCGTGTGCTGACCGCCGCGTTCTCCCTCGGCCTGGCCCGCCAGGCCCTCGGCAAGGCCGTCGAGTACGCGAAGACCCGCACCGTCTGGTCCACCCCGATCGGCGCCCACCAGGGCCTGGCCCACCCGCTGGCCCAGTGCGCGGTGGAGATCGAGCTGGCCCGGCTGATGACCCAGAAGGCCGGGCTGCTCTACGACGCGGGGGAGGACCTGGCCGCCGGGGAGGCCGCCAACATGGCCAAGTACGCGGCCGGCGAGGCCGCCGCCCGTACCGTCGACCAGGCGGTGCAGACGCTGGGCGGCAACGGCCTCACCCAGGAGTACGGGCTGGGCGCGCTGCTGGCCGCCACCCGGGTCGGCCGGGTCGCCCCGGTCAGCCGCGAGATGGTGCTCAACTACGTCGCCCAGCACACCCTCGGCCTCCCGAAGTCCTACTAGTCCCAATGCCGGTGACTTTGTGGTCGGTGTCTCGTTGGTTGTGGTGTGGCGAGGGTGGGGCAGGTCAAGGCGCCTGCGAGTGAGCGGATATCGGACC
>NZ_JBIUYQ010000004.1:299402-423111 GCF_044744605.1 Kitasatospora sp. NPDC087271 | reverse complement strand
CCCCTCAAACGCTCCCAACACCGCAACTGGCCGCAACCAGAACCGGCGACAGTCACCATCACCCAGCCAGGAGCAACCTAAAGTCACCGGCATTGGGCCTAGATCTGGTTGGTCGGCCGGCGGGTGTCGGCGAGGATCTTCATGACCTCGTCGATCTCGTCGGTGATGTGGAACAGCTCCAGGTCGTGCGGGGCCGCCTTGCCCTGCGCGACCAGGGTGTTCTTCAGCCACTCGTAGAGGCCGCCCCAGTACGCGCTGCCGAAGAGGATCACCGGGAAGCGGGTGACCTTCTTCGTCTGCACCAGGGTGAGCGCCTCGAACAGCTCGTCCAGCGTGCCGAGCCCGCCGGGCAGGACCACGAAGCCCTGGGAGTACTTCACGAACATCGTCTTGCGGACGAAGAAGTAACGGAAGTTCAGCCCGAGGTCGACGAACTCGTTGAGGCCCTGCTCGAAGGGCAGCTCGATGCCGAGGCCGACGCTGAGGCCGCCGGCCTCGGAGGCGCCGCGGTTGGCGGCCTCCATGGCACCCGGACCGCCTCCGGTGATCACCGCGTAGCCGGCCTCGGCGAGGGCCCGGCCGATGGCCACGCCGGCCTCGTACTCGGGCGAGTCGGCCGGGGTCCGGGCGGAGCCGAAGACGCTGATCGCCGGCGGGAGTTCGGCGAGGGCGCCGAAGCCCTCGACGAACTCGGAGGTGATCCGCAGCACCCGCCACGGATCGGTGTGCAGCCAGTCGGTCGGGCCGGTGGTGTCCAGCAGCCGCTGGTCCGTGGTGCTCGTGCCGACCTGGTCCCGGCGCACCAGCACCGGGCCCTTCTGCTTCTCGGGCCAGGCCTTCTTCTTCCGCGGCGCGCCGACCTGCTCGGGGCCGTGTCCGTAGTGCTTCTCGTCTCCTGTGCCTGTCATGACGAAACCCTACGTCCGGTGATCCCGGTTTTCAGGCAACAGGGGAAGGTCGGTTGGGCGACCGGAAGATGGCGCTCAGCCGATGATCGGCCGGTCGGACCGGCCGATCATCGGAACGACACCTCAGCTGGTCAGCCAGGCCCGCAGCCGCTCCTCGGTCTCCGCGATGGCGCTCAGCGAGCAGTGCTCCTCCCGCTTGTGCGCGAGGTTCGGGTCACCGGGGCCGTAGTTGACCGCCGGGACGCCCAGCGCGCTGAACCGGGCGACGTCGGTCCAGCCGAACTTGGCCCGGGCCTGGCCGCCGGTGGCCTCCAGGAAGGCCTGGGCGGCCGGCTGGGCGAGCCCGGGCAGCGCGCCCGGGGCGAAGTCGGTGACGGTCAGCTCGAAGCCGTCGAAGACCTCGCGCACGTGCTTCTCCGCCTCCGCCTCGCTGCGGTCCGGCGCGTAGCGGAAGTTGACCGTCACGACGCACTCGTCCGGGATGACGTTGCCGGCCACGCCGCCGTCGATCCGGACGGCGTTCAGGCCCTCCCGGTACTCCAGGCCGTCGATCTCCACCCGGCGCGGCCGGTAGTCCGCGAGCCGGGTGAGCACCTCGGCGGCGTGGTGGATGGCGTTGTCGCCGAGCCAGCTGCGGGCCGAGTGCGCGCGCACGCCGGTGAGCCGGATCTGCGCCCGCAGGGTGCCCTGGCAGCCGCCCTCGACGACCGCGCCGCTCGGCTCCATCAGCACCGCGAAGTCGGCGGCCAGCCAGTCCGGGCGCTCCCTGGCGAGGTGGCCCAGGCCGTTGCGGTGGGCCTCCACCTCCTCGCAGTCGTAGAACACGAAGGTGAGGTCGCGGTTGGGCTCGGGCAGGGTGGCGGCGAGCCGCAGCTGGACGGCGACGCCGGACTTCATGTCCGAGGTGCCGCAGCCGTAGAGCAGGTCCCCCTCGACGTGGGAGGGCACGTTGTCGGCGATCGGCACGGTGTCCAGGTGGCCGGCGAGCAGGACGCGCTCGGGGCGGCCGAGGGTGGTGCGGGCGACCACGTTGTTGCCGTACCGGTCCACGGTCAGGTGCGGGTAGCCGCGCAGCGCGGTCTCCACGGCGTCGGCGAGCGCCTGCTCGTCGCCGCTCACCGACGGGAAGTCGACGAGCCGGGCGGTCAGCGCGCCGCCGTCGAGGGTGAGGTCCAGGGGCGTCGGGTTCGGGCTGCTCATGGCGCCAGCCTAGTCCGCGTGGCGCGCACCCCGTGTGGCGCTTCCGTGACGCGGCGCGCGCGGGCCCGCCCCGGAGCGAGCGGACCGGCAACCGCAACCGGGTGGCGCCGCACACCCGTCCGAGTGGGTACGGTGTCGGATCAAGAAGCAAGGCGCGAGAGGGGCGACGGTGGCCAGGAGAAAGAGCGGCGAGGAGCTGGGCGAGGAGTTGGCGCCCCCCCGCCGCGGTCCACTGCGCGCGCTGTTGCTCGTGATCGTCGGCCTGCTCGGCCTCGCGCTGGTCGCGGGACTGGCCGTGGTCGGCATCTGGTGGTTCGGCTTCAAACAGGGCGAGCCCGAGGGCTGCTCGGTGAAGACCGCGGCCGGCAGCGGCACGCTGGAGCTCCCGCAGGCGGCCAACGCCGCGACGATCGCCGCGGTGGCGCGCTCGCGCGGACTGCCGGACCGGGCGACGACGATCTCGCTGGCCACCGCGATGCAGGAGTCCAAGCTGCGCAACCTCGCGGGCGGCGACCGGGACTCGATCGGCCTGTTCCAGCAGCGGCCCTCGATGGGCTGGGGCACGGCGCAGCAGATCGGGGACCCGGTCTACGCGACCAACAAGTTCCTGGACGGCCTGGTCAAGGTGCCCGGCTACACCCGGCTGCCGCTGACCGACGCGGCCCAGGCCGTGCAGAAGAGCGGCTACCCGCAGGCGTACGCCAAGCACGAGACCAAGGCGACGCTGCTCACCTCGGCGCTGGCCGGCCGGGAGCCCGGTTCGTTCTCCTGCGTGGTGCACGACTACGCCAAGCCGGATCCGGCCGACTCGCCCTCCCCCGCGGCGGGCTCCACCGTCTCCCCGGCCGCCGTCCAGCCCACCGCCGCGGACCGGGCCCAGGTGCTGTCCGACCGGGTGCGCCGCGAGTTCGGCCGCACCGTGACCCCGGCCACCGGGTACGCCTCGACCATCAAGGGCGCCGAGAACGCGGTCTCGCTCACCCCGGACCCGTCCGCCGCCGCGCTGACCTCCTCGACCGACGGAGCCGACGGCGGGATCACCGCCGAGCGGGCGAGCGGCTGGGAGGTCGCCCACTGGGCGGTCGCCCAGGCCCAGCAGCTGGGCATCGCGACGGTCGCCTACGACGGGAAGATCTGGCGCAAGACCAAGTCGGAGGACGGCTGGCAGCCGCAGACCTCCGGGACGTCGACCAAGCTCGTTCAGGTCACCCTCGCCACGTCCGACAAGGGCTGACGCACTGACGTTCGGGTGGCCGCCGGACGGGTGAATCCGGTCAACCCCGGTGGACCGGGAGCCCGCCGTGGCGGCCCCGCCGGAGAACCGTCACTCCCCTTGCCCGGGGCCGGGTCCACGGGGCCGTACGGACCCCTCCAGACGCCGTCACGCCGGTCCTACGATCCGATGGTCGGTCAGACACTTTCCTGGTCCAGGCCGAAACCATCTGGCTTCTCAAGCGGTAACACCGTCAGTCCGCCCGGCGGACGTGACGGACCCAGACCCTCCGAGGAGCCCCATGTCTCACCCCCTCACGCGACGGATCGCCAGCGCCGCGCTGCTCGTGGCGGCCGGCGCGACCCCGCTGGTCGCGGCCGGCTCCGCGTCCGCCCTGGGCGGCGACGCCCTGCTGCCCAAGAGCGACCTGGCCGCGCCGCTGGGCCAGCTGACCAACACCGACACCGGTTCCACCCTCCAGCACACCACCCACCAGCTGGGCCAGGCCGCTGGCAGCACCGGCGCCGCCACCGTCGCCGCGGGCGTACCGGCCTCCGCCGACGCCGCCGGCAACATCGTCGCCCACCAGCTCCCCGAGGCGAACGAGAAGGCCAGCTCGCTGACCGCCCCGGTCGACCAGACCGCCGCCACCACCGGCCAGCTCTCCGCCGTCACCCCGAAGGTCGCCTCCGCACTGGCCGGCAAGCTCGGCGAGGCCGTCACCGGCAAGGGCGTCGGCACCCGCAGCGCCGCGGCCAGCCCGGTCGGCGGGCTCGCCCAGACCGGCGCCATCGCCAAGGGCCTGCCCGGCGCCGACAAGCTCGCCGGCGCCGTCCCCGGCACCAACGCCGTCACCGACGCGCTGCCGCTCGGCTCCGTCGCGCGCGCGCTGCCCGCCCTGCCCGGCACCGACGTCCTGGGCCTGGCCGAGCACGGCTCGGCCAACCGCCTCGGCGGCGCCGACCTCGGCCCGAACAACCCGCTGTCCGGCCTCACCGGCGCGCTCGGCCCGATCGGCGGCCTGCTGGGCGGCGTGAACGGCGGCAGCATCAGCGGCCTGCCGCTGTAACCCGCCCGGGGTACGGCGAAGGGGCCGGTGTTCCGCTCTCGGAACACCGGCCCCTTCGGCGTCGGTCAGCGGGCCGCGTTCAGCCGCTCCACGGCCGCGGCCACCCGCTCGTCGGTCGCGGTGAACGCGACCCGGACGAAGCGCTCGCCGGCCGGCCCGTAGAAGTCGCCGGGCGCCACCAGGATGCCCAGTGCGGCCAGCTCGGCCACGGTCTCCCAGCACGGGCGGTCCTGCGTCACCCACAGGTAGAGGCTCGCCTCCGAGTGCTCGACCCGGAAGCCGTACGCCTCCAGCGCCGCCCGCAGCGCCGAGCGCCGGGCCGCGTACCGCTCCCGCTGCTCCGCCACGTGCGCGTCGTCCGACAGCGCCGCGATCGTCGCCGCCTGGACCGGCGCCGGCACGATCATGCCGCCGTGCTTGCGCACCTCCAGCAGCTCCCTGACCACCACCGGGTCGCCCGCCACGAAGGAGGCGCGGTAGCCGGCCAGGTTGGAGCGCTTGGAGAGCGAGTGGACGGCCAGCAGGCCCTCGTGGCCCGCGCCGCAGACGTCCGGGTGCAGGACCGAGACCGGCTCGGCGGACCAACCCAGCTCCAGGTAGCACTCGTCGCTGACCAGCAGCGCCCCGTGCTCCCGGGCCCAGGCGACCGCCCGGCGCAGCTCGTCCGCGCCGAGCACCCGGCCGGTCGGGTTGGACGGCGAGTTCACCCAGAGCAGGCGGACCCGCGAACCGTCCAGCTCGTCCACCGAGTCGTACTCGACCGGCTCCGCGCCGCACAGCCGCGCGCCCACCTCGTACGTCGGGTAGGCCAGCCGCGGGTAGGCGACCTGGTCGCCCGGGCCGAGGCCGAGCTGGGTCGGCAGCCAGGCCACCAGCTCCTTGGAGCCGACGGTCGGCAGCACGGCCTGCGGGCCGATCTCGGCGCCGCAGCGGCGGTGCAGCCAGCCGGCGATCGCCTCGCGCAGCTCCACCGGGCCCCACACCGTCGGGTAGCCCGGCGTGTCGGTGGCGGCGGCCAGCGCCTTCTGGATCACCTCGGGGACCGGGTCCACCGGGGTGCCCACCGAGAAGTCGCAGAGACCGCCCGGGTGGGCCAGCGCGGTCGCCTTGTACGGCTCCAGCTTGTCCCAGGGGAAGACCGGCAGGAGGTCGGACAGCCTTCCTCGGCCAGATGGGCGGCGCGCCGCCCCCGGGTGACCCGGGAACGGCGCGCGCGTGCTGTTGGTGTTCACAGCTCAGATGCCACCGATCGTCAGTGGTCGGCGTTCTGCGGCGGCAGAGCGGCGATGAAGGGGTGGTCGCGCTCGATCAGGCCCAGCTTCGAGGCGCCACCGGGCGAACCCAGATCGTCGAAGAACTCGACGTTCGCCTTGTAGTAGTCCTTCCACTCCTCCGGGGTGTCGTCCTCGTAGAAGATCGCCTCGACCGGGCAGACCGGCTCGCAAGCGCCACAGTCGACACACTCATCCGGGTGGATGTAGAGCGATCGCTCGCCCTCGTAGATGCAGTCAACCGGGCACTCTTCGATGCACGCCTTGTCCTTCACGTCGACACAAGGCTGCGCGATGACGTAGGTCACGCTGTCGTTCCTCCTCGGAAGGGCCGTGGCGGCCCGTTCTGTTCTGCTCGCGTGCGCGGTGAGCGCGGCGTCGTCGATGCCCGCCCCTAGTATCGCGGGTCGGAGACCGCAAATGCACAGGAGGTGCCCAGATGACGGCAGGCGGCCCGGCCCAGGACCGTCCGGAGGTCCGGATAGATCGCTCTGACGTGGGACGACGCGTGTCCGTCCGGCGCCTCTCGGGGTTCGTGGACGACCGGCCGGTGTTCCGGGATTCGATCGGCGTGCTCACATCGTGGGACGATCATGGACTGACGGTCGCTCCGCGGACCGGCGACCCCGTCTCCTTCCCCGAGAAGCTGCTGGTCGCGGGCAAGGTCGTGCCGCTCTTCCCGGCCCGGCGCGCACCGCTGCCCGCCGCCACGCCCGTCGAACTCCAACGGATCGCGGCCCGCGGCTGGCCGGCCGTCGAACAGGAGCCGCTCGGCGCGTGGACGCTGCGCGCCTCGGCCGGGTTCACCCGGCGCGCCAACTCCGTCCAGGCGCTCGGCGACCCCGGACTGCCGCTGCCCGACGCGCTCACCGCCGTCCGCCGCTGGTACGCGGCGCGCGGCCTTCCCGCGTACGTCGAGGTGATCACCCCGGGCTCGCCGGACGAGCTGCGGGCCGAGCTCGACCGGCTGGGAGCCCGTTACGCGCCCACCCTGGTGCGCACCGCCCCGTTGGCCGGGCTCGCCCGGGCCGGCTCCGGGCCCGAGCGGGTCCGGCTCGCCCGGACCGCCGACCCGGCCTGGCTCTCGCTCTACCGCCGGGTCGGCGAGGACGAGGCGCTGGAGCAGGCCGCCCGGCAGGTGCTGCACGGCGGGCCGTCGGTCTGGTTCGCCACCGTGCCGGGCGCCCCCGGACAGCCGCCGCTGGCGATCGGACGCTGCGTCGTCGACGGGCCCTGGGCCTGCTTCGGCGCGATCGAGGTCGCGCCGTACGCCCGGCGGGCCGGGCTGGCCACGACCGTCATGGCGGTGCTCGCCGCCCGGGCCGCCGAGGAGGGGGCGACCGGTGGATACCTCCAGGTCGAGGCGGACAACACCGGGGCGATCGCGCTCTATGACGGACTCGGCTTCACGACCAGTCACACTTACCACTACGCCCTTCTCCCCCAGGGGTAGCACCGCCCGCCCGCACCGCCGCGCCCCGCCCGCCGCTCCTCGCCCGCCGTTTGCCCGCCCGTCGTACGAAAGCCGTCGCCGTCACCGTGACCGAGCAGAGCAGAGACCGCTTCCGGACCGCCGCCCGCGCCGAGCATCCCGACCCGGTGCTGCTCTGCCTGCTCGCCGCCGCCGAACACGGCCCGGTCCTCGACCCGGACGACCCCGGGGAACCGCCCAGCGTGGACGCCCTGCTCGCCGCCTGCGAGGCCGCCCTCGACCGGCACGCGAGCGCCGTCCGGCTCGCCGTCGCCGAACGCGCCCCCGCCGGCCCGGAGGAGACCGCCGCCCTGCTCGCCGCCGTCCTCGGCGGGCGGGAACGCTTTCACGGGCGGCAGTCCGACTACCGGCGGCTCGAATCCTCGCTGCTGCCCGACGTGCTGCGGCGGCGGCGCGGACTGCCGATCATGCTGTCCCTGGTGTGGATGGCGGTCGGGCGGCGGGCCGGGCTCGCCGTCCACGGCATCGCGCTGCCCGGCCACGTCATCGTCGCCGTCGGCGGGCCGGGCGGCGGCGACGAGTACGTGCTCGCCGACCCCTTCCACGGCGGGCGGCTGCTCGACCCGGACGACGCCGAACGCCTGGTCCGCGGCGCCGGGCAGGAGTTCAGCCCCGACCTGCTCACCCCCGCCCAGCCGCTCGACCTCGTGCTGCGCGTGCTCGGCAACATCCGCGCCTGGGCCGCCGACCGCCCCGAACACGCCCGCACCCAGCTCTGGGCCACCGAACTCGCCCTCCTGCTGCCCCGCCACCCCGCCCAGCTCCGCCTCGAACGCGCCGAACTCCTCGTCCGCACCGGCGACTTCCTCGGCGGCTCGGCCGAGATGGACGCCTTCGCACAGATCCTCGACACCTTCGACCCCGACACCGCCGCCAAGGTCCGCCAGGAGGCCCGGGCCGCCCGGCACCGGCTCAACTGACGACCGTACGGGAACGCGATCGGAGCCAGCCGGGGGCGCGCCCAGAACCAGCCGGGGGCGCGCTCGGAGCCAGCCGGGGCGCGCTCAGAGCCAGCCCTTCTCCCGGGCGATCCGCACCGCCTCGGTGCGGTTGCGGGCCTCGGTCTTCTGGATCGCCATCGACAGGTAGTTGCGGACCGTCCCCTCCGACAGGTGCAGCCGCCGCGCGATGTCCGCGTTCACCGCCCCGTCCGCCGCCGCGCCCAGCACGTCCCGCTCGCGCGCCGTCAGCGGGTTCGCCCCCTCCGCCAGCGCGGCCGCCGCCAGCACCGGATCGATCACCCGCTCCCCGCGCAGCACCCGCCGGATCGCCTCCGCCAGCTCCGAGGCCGGCGCGTCCTTCACCAGGAACGCGTCCGCCCCCGACTCCATCGCCCGCCGCAGGTACCCCGGCCGGCCGAAGGTCGTCGCGATCACCACCCTCGTCCCCGGCGCGTTCCGGCGCAGCTCTGCGGCCGCCTCGATGCCCGTCATCCCCGGCATCTCGATGTCCAGCACGGCCACCTGCACCTCGTGCGCCAGCACCGCCGCCACCACCTCGTCCCCGCGCCCCACCTGCGCGACGACGTCGATGTCCCCCTCCAGCCCGAGCAGCGCCGCCAGCGCCTCCCGGACCATCCCCTGGTCCTCGGCGAGGAGGACACGGATCAGGGCCCCGTTCTGAATGTCACTCATGGCCACGACCTTAGAGGGGTGCCGGAGAGGCCGCGGACGGTATTCGCCTGGCTCGCCGAAGGCCTGCGGGCCAGACTGGCGGCATGCTGAACCTGGAACGCCTCCGCCCGGACCACGCCGACGCCCTGCTGGCCTTCGAGCTCGCCAACCGCGCCTGGTTCGCGCGGACCGTTCCGGACCGCGGCGACGCCTACTTCGCCGAGTTCCCGGCCCGCCACGCCGCCCTGCTCGCCGAACAGGACGCCGGCGTCTGCCGGTTCCACGTCGTCCTCGACGCGGCCGGTGCCGTCCTCGGCCGCGTCAACCTCGTCGACATCGCCGACGGCACCGCCGAACTCGGCTACCGCGTCGGCGAACACGCGACCGGCCGGGGCGTCGCCACCACCGCCGTCGCCCACCTCTGCCGGCTGGCCGCCGCGGACTACGCCCTCACGTCGCTGACCGCCGTCACCACCCTCGACAACCTCGCCTCGCAGACCGTCCTCACCCGCAACGGCTTCGCGGTCGTCGCCGAACTCACCCTCGACGACCGCCCCGCGCTCCGGTTCGGCCGCGCTCTCGCCGACGGCCGGCCGTCGGCGTAGGAATCCGGCGTGGGAAGTCGGCCTGGCCGACTTCCCGTGCCGGATGCGGGTCAGAGCCAGCGCTGCGCGGCCTCGACACTGTCGGAGCCACTGGTGTTGAAGGCGATGGCGGCCTGCGGGGCGTGGCGGCGGACGAGGTTGACGACGAGCTCGAAGAAGGGCAGGGCGGGTTCGGGCTTGCGGATGCCGCCGCCGATGACGACGACGTCCCAGTCCCGGCCGGCGAGGGCGGCGGTGATCACGGGCCCGGCCGTCTCGTCGGGCGCGACCAGGACCATCTCCGCGTCGATGCCGTGGTCGGCGAAGCGGGCGAGTTCGGCGTCGAGGACGGCCCGCAGGCCGTCGCCGTCCATGCCGGGGACGGTGTGCGGGTCGAAACCGAGGATGAGTGCGGTAGCCATGCCGGGGAGGACGGTCAACCCGACCGGCCGGGTTCCGTGCCGGCCGGCTCGGTGACCGTCCGCAGCGGGACGAAGGCCCGGAGCCGGAAGCCCCGGCCCCGCTCGCCCGGCCCGGCCTCCAGCCGGCCGCCGACCAGGGCCAGCCGCTCCTCCAGGCCCGAAAGCCCGTTGCCCGGCTGGGACTTGCCCGGTCCGCGCCCGTTGTCGGCGATCTCCAGGACGGCGTAGCGCTCGCCGCCGCCCTCCCAGCTCTCGTCGGCCGTGACGGTGCAGACGGTGGCGCCCTCGCCGTGCCGGACGATGTTGGTGACGGCCTCGCGCAGTGCCCAGGCCAGCGCGCCCGCCTCCTCGTCGGCGAGCCCCGGCCAGGTGTCGGCCAGTTCCGGCGCGGCCTCCAGCCTGACCTGTGCGGCGGCCAGCGCGGTGCGGGCGGCGGCGAGTTCGACCGGCAGGGTGGGGCGGCGGAAGCCGGTCACCGCCTCCCGGACGTCGATCAGCGACTGCCGGGCGACCTGCTCGATGTCGGCGACCTGCGCCCGCGCCGCCTCGTCCTTGCCGGCGTCCATGAACCGCCCGGCCAGTTCGCTCTTCAGCGTGATCAGCGACAGCGAGTGCCCGAGCAGGTCGTGCAGGTCGCGGGAGAGGCGCAGCCGTTCCTCGGACGCGGCCAGGTGGGCGACGGCGGCGCGGGCCTCGCGCAGTTCCTTCATGGTGGCGACCAGCCGCTGCATGCCGGTCATCGCGGCGCCGGCGAGGAAGGAGGTGAGGGCCAGGGTGGGGATGGTGTCGCCGCCGGCGTGGCTCAGCACGCCGACGGTGGCGGTGAGCGCGGCCATGGCGGCGACACCGGGCAGCGCGTAGCGCACCGGCAGGATCACGGCGACGCACACCGAGGCGTAGGTGAAGAGGGTCAGGAAGGCCTCACCGAGGACGAAGGCCGAGACGCTCGCGAGCACGACCATCATCGCGACGATCAGCCGACAGGCCCGGGGCCGCATCCCGACCATCGAGCGGAAGATCACCAGCAGGACGTAGCTGCCGACGAAGACCGCCAGGCAGAGCCAGCCGAACACCCGGGCGGCCGTCCCGTGCCCGCCGTGCAGCAGGTTGCCCACCGGGTAGGCCAGGTAGATCGTCCACAGCAGCATCCAGCTGACCTTGACCAGCAGCTGCCGCCTGGTCTCGATCGGCGAGCCCGGGACGGTCATGAACGACGTGCGCGCCGGACCCGCCTCCGGCTGCTCGTCGGATCGGCGGGTCTGGCGCGGCTCGGTCATGCCGGTCATCATGCCTGGCGGGTGTCGCGGCGGTACAGCGCCGCCGCGGCGACGACGAACACCGCGAGGAAGGCGGCCAGCCCGGCGATCGCGCCGGTGTCCAGGGAGTGCCCGGGCTGGGTGAACGCGGCCAGCTGGTTGTACAGGTACACCGGGTTGAACCGGGCGAACTTCTCCAGCGAGCCGCTCACCGGGAACCACGTCCCGCCGAACAGCGCCATCACCATGTACGTGATCATCACGATGGTCTGCACCGAGTCCGGCGCCGCCGCGTACCCGAGCGCGACCCCGAGCGCCGCGAACACGAAGCTGCCCAGCCACAGCGCCGCCGCCAGACCGGCCCACTGCGCCGCGCCGAGCGACACGCCCTGGACCGCGCCGAGCGCGAAGACCACCAGGATCGCCGGCAGCGTGGTCACCGAGCTCGCCGCGATCTTGCCGAGGGTGTACGCCCGGCCGGGCAGCGCGGTGAGCCGCAGCTGGCGCACCCAGCCGCTCTTGCGCTCCAGCGAGATCCGCTGCGCGCTGCCGGTGAGCACCGCGCCGACCGCGCCGAAGGTGGCCATCGAGACCATGAAGTAGGTCTTCGCCGACAGGCCGCCGGCCAGTGGGGAGGAGCCGTAGGCGTGGGTGAAGAAGAAGTACATCAGCGCCGGGAAGGCGATGGTGAAGACCAGGTAGCGCCGGTTGCGGAAGGTCCGCAGGATCTCCAGCCGGATCAGGGTGGTCATCGCACGGTCTCCTTCGCGTCCTCGTGCTGGTCCTGCGCGCCGGTGATGGTCAGGAAGGCCTGTTCCAGGCCGAGACCGGTGACTTCCAGCCCGCGCGGGTACAGGCCCGCCCGGTAGAGCCCGGCGACGCTGGCGTCGGCGTCCGCGGTGCGGATCCGGACGGTCCGCACGCCCGGCACCCGGGCGGTGACGTCCAGGGACTGCACGCCCGGCAGCAGGCGCAGCACGCCTTCGTCGAACTCCCCGTCCACGTCGTGGAGTTCGAAGGCGACCCGACGGGCTCCGGCGCGCGCCTTGATCTCGGCGGAGCTGCCGTCGGCGATCAGCCGGCCCCGGTGCAGGACGAGGACGCGGTCGGCGATCGAGTCCGCCTCCTCCAGGTAGTGGGTGGCGAACAGCACCGTGCGCCCGGCGTCGGCCTGCGCCCGCATGCTCGCCCAGAACGCCTGCCGGACGGTGACGTCCATGCCGGTGGTGGGCTCGTCCAGCACGATCAGGTCGCTGTCTCCCGCGATCGCGAGCGCGAAGCGGACCCGCTGTTCCTGGCCTCCGGACAGCTTGTCGGCCCGGCGCTCGGCCAGTTCGGTGATCCCGGCGTCGGCCAGCACCTCCTCGACCGACCGGCCGCGCGGGTGCACGTCGCGGGCGAGCTCGACCAGTTCGCGGACCTTGACGTCGGCCATCAGCCCGCCGCTCTGCAGCATCGCGCCGACCCGGCCGGCCGCGATCGCCTCCCGCGGGGTGCCGCCGAACAGCGTGACGCTGCCCTGGTCGGGCTGGCGCAGGCCGAGCAGCAGGTCAAGGCTGCTGGACTTGCCGGCGCCGTTCGGGCCGAGCAGGGCGACGGTCTCGCCCGGGCGCAGCACGAGGTTGAGGTCGTCCACGGCGCGCACCCGCCCGTAGCTCTTGCCGACGCCGCGGAAGGCGGCCACTTCGGTGCTCATCGTCCCGCTCTTCTCCCCTGGTGGTGTCGCGCCCGTGGTCGCGATCGGTGTCGCGATCGGTGTCGTTCGCACCACCTCAGAGTCCCGTGCGGGCGGGGTGCGGCGGCAGTGTCCGCCGTCGTGCCTTCGGTATGACGGATGTCATGGCTGCGGCCGGTACCCGGGTCAGGGGTACCGGCCGCACGACCGCAGGTCAGGCTGGGTGTCAGAGGCCCAGCGCGCGCTTCACGAAGTCGACCTGGAGCAGCAGCAGGTTCTCCGCGACCTCCTCCTGCGGCGTCATGTGCGTGACACCGGACAGCGGCAGCACGGTGTGCGGGCGGCCGGCCGCGAGCAGCGCGGAGGACAGCCGCAGGGTGTGCGCGGCGACCACGTTGTCGTCCGCCAAGCCGTGGATGATCATCAGCGGCCGCTCCAGCCCGGCGGCGTAGCCGGTCAGCGAGTTGGCCGCGTACACCTCGGGCCGCTCGGCCGGGTGGCCGAGGTAGCGCTCGGTGTAGTGGGTGTCGTACAGCTCCCAGTCGGTCACCGGCGCGCCGGCGACGGCCGCGTGGAAGACGTCGGGGCGGCGCAGCACGGCGAGCGCGGAGAGGTAGCCGCCGTACGACCAGCCGCGGATGGCGACCCGGCCGAGGTCCAGCGGGAACTCCTCGGCGAGCGCCTGCAACGCGTCGGCCTGGTCGTCGAGGGTGGCCCCGGCGAAGTCGAAGGCGATGGACTTCTCCCAGGCCGGGCTGCGGCCGGGGGTGCCGCGCCCGTCGGCGACGACCACGGCGAAGCCCTGGTCGGCGAACCACTGCGAGTTGAGGTGCGGGTTGTGCGCCTGGACGACGCGCTGGCCGTGCGGGCCGCCGTACGGGTCCATCAGGACGGGCAGCAGGCCGTCCCGCTCGCGGTCGTAGCCGGTGGGCAGGAAGACGGCGGCCGGGATGCGGCGCTCGCCGGCGAAGCGGAACACCGGGCGGGCGGTGATGACCGGGGTCTCGGCGTAGGAGGCGATGGTGGCGACGTCGTCGACGACCACGCCTTCGGGCAGGTCGCGGGCGACCTGGACGAGGGTGCCGGGCAGGTCGGGCTCGGCGGTGGCGCGCACGGTGATCCCGCCCGCGTGCACGGCGCTGGTGACGGAGGTGAACGGACGGCCGTTGGCGGACTCCCAGCCGAGCCGCTTGCCGTCGTGGCTGATCCGGCCGACGGCGATCCAGCCGGGCTCGGGGTCGGTCTCCGCGGCGCCGCCGGAGGCGGTGAACAGCACCTCGGCGTCGGTGACGGCGACCACCGAGCGCAGGTGCAGGTCGGCCCCGGTGACGGCCTGGTCGCCGATCACCAGCGCCCGCACGCCGCCCTCGTCGGAGATCCGGACCAGCTTGCCGTCCGGGGTCCAGGCCGGGACGCCCTGGAACAGCTCCAGCCAGGCGTCGTCGCGCTCCTCGAACAGCACCTCGGTGGCGCCGGTGGCCACGTCGAGGCCGAGGACCAGCTGGCTGCGCTGGTCGCGGGACTGGACGAGCAGCAGCGGCACGCCGCCCG
Source organism: Kitasatospora sp. NPDC087271 (assembly GCF_044744605.1). Lineage (NCBI taxonomy): Bacteria > Bacillati > Actinomycetota > Actinomycetes > Kitasatosporales > Streptomycetaceae > Kitasatospora > Kitasatospora sp. NPDC087271. The sequence goes on along the minus strand of NZ_JBIUYQ010000004.1, from coordinate 408,857 downwards.
CGGACCAGTGCACCCGGGCGAGGTACGGGAAGGCCGTGCGGTCCCAGACCACCTCGGTGCGGCCGCCGTCCAGGTCGAGCACCCAGAGGCCGACCTCGGCGTCGGCGGTGCCGGCGGCCGGGTAGGCGACCTCGGCGGGCTCGCGCTGCGGGTTGGCCGGGTCGGCGATCCACCAGCGGCGCACCGGGGTGTCGTCGGCGCGCTCGACCAGCAGCCGGTCGCCGTCGGGGGACCACCAGAAGCCCCGGTCGCGGCTCATCTCCTCCTGGGCGATGAACTCGGCCTGCCCCCAGGTGACGTTCGGGCCGTCGGGCTCGGCGAGCACCCGGTCGGCGGTGCCGTCGGCGCGGGTGAGGCGCAGTTCGCCGGCGGTGTTGGCGTAGGCGACGTGGCTGCCGTCCGGGGAGACCCGCGGGTCCAGCAGCGGGCCCTGGGCGGGCAGTTCGGCGGTGGCGCCGGTGGCCAGGTCGGCGGTGAACAGCCGGCCGGAGAGGGCGAAGGCGGCCAGCCGGCCGGCCGCGTCCAGGGCGTAGCCGACGATGCCGGCCGAGCCTTCGCGGCTGCGCTCGCGGCGGGCCTTCTCGGCGGGCGAGAGGTCCTCCTCGCCGCCGCCGAGCAGCACGGCCGGGTCGGCGGCGATCCGCTCCTCGCCGGTGGCGGTGTCGAGGGTCCAGAGCAGGTTGGCCCGGTCGCCGCCCGATCGGGAGCGCAGGAAGACGACCCGCGAGCCGTCCGGTGCGACGGAGAAGGAGCGGGGCGCGCCGACGGTGTAGCGCAGGGTCCGCGCGTACTGCCGGGGGAAGGTGTCCGCAGGGGTGTGGGAGGTCATGGCACCAGACCCTACGACGCCGTACTCCCGCTGCCGGGCGCCTGGTGATCACTCGTTCGGAGCATCGTTCCCGAGTACGCCCCAAAGGCGCCCATACCCCCTCCGACCGGCCCATGCGCCCTACGAGTGCCTCCGTACCCCGGCGCGTGGAGACTCACCGAATGTAATGCTCCCCTTACTCATCGGGTATGACTGGTCGGGCGAGTGATCGTCGGGCCCGTCCCGGCCACGGTCGCCCGACCGCAAGTCCCGTACGGTCCCACCGTCACCCTCCCCAGGGGGTGGCGCACCCGAGAAGGGGTGTGAGCCGACATGGCTTTGTCCGTCTCCGCAGCCATGCTGATGCTGGTCATCGTGGTGGTGCTGATCCGCCGCTCCGGGCTGAAGCTCGCGCACGCGATCATCTGCGCGCTGCTCGGCTTCTACCTGGCGTCCAGCTCGATCGCGCCGTCGATCAGCCAGGTCACCAGCAACCTCGCCGGGATGATCAACGGCCTGAAGCTCTGACCCCGCCACGGCGGTCGTTAGGCTTCCTCCCATGACCGCGACTACCGGCCGCCGCCTGCTCCTGGTGCACGCCCACCCCGACGACGAGTCGATCGGCAACGGCGCCACCATGGCCCGGTACGCCGCCGAGGGCGCCCAGGTCACCCTGGTGACCTGCACCCTCGGCGAGGGCGGCGAGGTGATCCCGCCCGGGCTGGCCCATCTGACGGCCGATCGGGACGGCACCCTCGGCGCGTACCGGATCGGCGAGCTGACCGCGGCGATGCGCGCGCTCGGCGTCACCGACCTCCGCTTCCTCGGCGGCCCTGGCCGCTACCGCGACTCCGGGATGATGGGCCTGCCCGACAACGACGTGCCCGGCTGCTTCTGGCGGGCCGACCTCGACGAGGCGGCCGGCCACCTGGTCGCGGTGGTCCGCGAGGTCCGGCCGCAGGTGCTGGTCACCTACGACGAGAACGGCGGCTACGGGCACCCGGACCACATCCAGGCGCACCGGGTCGCGATGCGCGCGTACGAGCTGGCGGCCGATCCGGCGCACCGCCCGGAGCTGGGCCCGGCCTGGCGGATCGCCAAGGTGTACTGGAACCGGATGCCCCGCTCGGTGATCGAGGCCGGGCTCGCCGAGACCGCCGCCCGGGCGCCCTTCCCCGGGACGGCCCGGCCCGCCGACGTTCCCGGGGTGGTGGCCGACGAGGTGGTCACCACCGTGCTGGACGGCTCCGCGTACGCCGGGCGCAAGGCCGCCGCGATGGCCGCGCACGCCACTCAGATCACCGTGGACGGCGCCTTCTTCGCGCTCTCCAACGACCTCGGCCAGCCGCTGGTCGCCACCGAGTACTACCAGCTGGTACGCGGCCAGGCCGGGCCGGAGCGGCCCGAGGACGACCTGTTCGCGGGGCTGTCGCCCGCCGCCGACCCGCTGCCCACCGTCACCGCCACCGCCACCGCCACCGCCGAGGAGAGCGTCCGATGACCGAGCCCGCCGCCGCCCGGCCGCCGCGCCGCTCGTTCCCGGCGGCCGTCCTCGGTACCCGCGAGGAGCGGCTGGCCGAGCCTCAGCCCCCGCGCGCCGCCCGGATCGCGGCCTACGTCCTGTTCTTCCTGCTGGGTGTCGCGGTGTCGGTCTGCGGATCCTTCGTGCAGGCCTTGTGGCCGCCCGTGGGGGTCCTGCTGGCGCTAGCCGCGACCGGCGCCGCCTTCTACGGCGGCCTGCGGGTCACCGGCACCCGGCTGGGCGCGGCACTGCCCGCGGCCGGCTGGTTCATGGCGATGCTGCTGGTGATCGTGCCCCGGCCGGAGGGCGACAACGTGCTGTGGTCCAACGCCACCTCGCTCGGCTGGCTGTTCGGCGGCTCGGTCCTGGGCGTGATCTGCGCCACCCTGCCGACCCGCGGCAGCTGGTTCCCGGGCGTGCCCGGTCCGCCGCGCTGAACCCGCCCGCGGGGCACGTACGGCACCGCGCACGACGCGCAGTCAGGAGCGCGCGGCCGTACTCTCATACCGGAGGAACCGGACGTATCAGGATCTGTCCGAAGCCGTTCGCCGCTCTGTTCTTCCCAGTATGGTGGTCCCGCAGAACGCCGTACCCGACCGCCGCCCGCCCAGGCCCGGCGACCACGAACCGCGGTCGCGCCGCACGGCCCGCCCGCGAACCCGGAGCAGAGCAGCATTGAGCAGCCGCGAATCTGACAACGCCCACCCGACGCCCCGGCGTACGGGTCCGGACGCCTACCCGTCGGGCACCCCGCCCTACGGCACACCGGGGCTCCCGGGCGGCGACCGGGCCGGTGCCGCCCAGGGCGCCGCGTCGGGCGGCGAGGACGACGGCCCGAAGACCGAGACCACCCTGACGACCCGGGTCCGGATCAACATCCCCGGGTCGCGCCCGATCCCGCCGGTCGTGGTCCGCAGCACCGTCAAGAACGAGGACGGCCCGGGCGAGGAGGCCCCGGCGGCCGCCCCCGAGCCGGGCGGCCCGCGGCACCGGTCCGCGCCCTCCTCCCCCGTCCTCGGGGTGATGGAGGGCGGCGCCCGCACGGCCACCCCGCCGGAACTGCCGCCGGAGTGGCAGGTCCCGCCGATCCCGCCGGCGACGTCCGAGGCCGAGTCCACCGGCGCCTGGTTCCGGCCCCGGCAGAAGAAGGCGGAGCCGGCGCCGACCGCCGTACCGGCCGGTGCCCCGGGCGCGCCGGAGGCCCCGGCCGCGCCCGCCGCCGCCGAGCCCCGGCCGACGGCCGCCCCGGCCCCCGGCGCCCGCCCGAACGGTGCCCGCCCCGCCCAGGGCGCGGCCCGCCCGAACGGCCGACCGGTGCCCGCCCAGGCCCAGGCCCCGAACCCGGCCCCGAACCCGAACGGTGCGCCGTTCCCCGCCGGCCCCGGTGCGCAGGCCCCGGCGGAGGAGCCCGGCGTGTACGAGGCCGCCTCCCCCTTCGCCCCGCCCACCGCCGACCCGTTCGCCCCGATGGCGCCCACGGCCGGAGCCCGCGGCCGGCGCGACGACCGCCCGCAGCAGGACGCCCAGCAGAACGGCGGCCAGCAGAACGGCGGCCGGCGCAACGGCCGGCAGTCCGACGGCCGGCCGCAGCAGGGCCCGCGCCCGGGCGCCCGCCCGCAGGGCCCGGCGGCCGGCGCGACGGACCCGGAGGACACCTCGGTCGACGGCTTCGAGCCGATCCGCGAGGGCACCCCGCCGCCCGCCGCCATACCGGGCCTGCCGCAGAACGGCGCCGCGCACGGCGGCGAAGCCCGCCCGCAGCCCGGCCTGTTCGCCTCGGCCCCGGCCGGTGCCGACCCGTTCGCCGCCCAGCGCCCCGCCGCGCCGGGCCAGGACGCCTTCGCCCACCCGGCCCCCGGCGGGCTCTTCCCCGGCGCCCCCGGTACCGCCCCCGGGCACCCGCAGCAGCCCGGACCGGACCCGGAGGCCACCGAGTTCACCCCGCTGCCGACCCCCGCCCCGGGCCCCCGGCCCGCACCGCAGCCGGCCAGGACCGAGTCCGCGCCCGCGCCCGCGCCCGCGCCCGCGCCCGCGCCCGCCAAGACCAAGGGCAAGGCCAAGCCGAAGGCCAGCGCCGGCAAGAAGCTGGTCAAGCTGGGCGTGTACGGCGTCGGCTTCGTGCTGTTCCTCGGCGCCGCCGCGTACGGCACCGGCCTGATGCTCAACCAGTCCGACATCCCCAAGGGCACCGTGGTGCTCGGCACCGACATCGGCGGCAACAGCCGCGACCAGGCGATCCACCAGCTCGACGAGACCGTCGGCAAGACCGGCCAGCAGCCGCTCAAGCTGAAGGTCGGCGACCAGGCGCTGAACCTCGACCCGACCGTCGCCGGGCTGAGCTTCGACACCACGGGCACCGTGGACGGCCTCGCCCAGCACAGCTACAGCCCGGTCGACGTCATCAAGTCGCTGAAGGGCGGCACCAAGGCGGTCGCACCGGACGTCAAGGTGGACCGGGCCAAGCTCAAGGCCGCCCTGGACACCCTGGCCTCCGGCTCGGGCCAGGGCCTTCAGGAGGGCTACGTCAAGTTCGCCGACAACGGCGACCCGGTCGTGGTGCCCGGCCGGGCCGGCCAGGCCGTCGACTCGGCGAGCGCCCTCGACGTGGTCGAGCAGGCCTACCGCGACCGCGCCGCCGGCAAGCCCGAGCAGCCGATCGCGCTCGCCGTGACGGCCGCCCAGCCCAAGGTCTCCCCGCAGGCCCTGCAAGCCGCCGCGGACAGCCTCGGCAAGTCCGCGCTCAACGGCAACGTGTACGTCCTGGCCGGCGCCAAGAAGTGGATCTTCGGCAAGCAGGTCGCCGCCAAGACGCTCACGCTCGTCCCGGACGCCTCCGGCAAGATCGTGCCCAAGTGGGACCTCGACGCGCTGAACGGCCAGCTGGGCAGCGTGTTCGACAAGGTGAAGGTCAAGAAGAACGGCCAGAACGCCGCGATCACCCCGCAGGACGTCGCGGACGCCGTCACCTCGCTGCTCGACAAGACCGGCGAGAAGGACCGCACCTTCAAGTTCACCGTCGCCTGAGCGACGACCGCACCGATCGGGGGGCGGGCCGGCATCCGGCCCGCCCCTCGACAACTCCCCCTCCCGGTCAGCAAGATGTGACGCCACACCTTCCGCCACAGCCACCTCGGGGAGCACGCCGATGAGCCGCCGCCTCCAGCACCGGACGGCTCTGCTCGCCGGTCTCACCGCTCTGTCGCTCTCACTGACGCTCTGTTCGTGCGCCTCCGGCCAGGGCGGCGCCGCCGACGGGCCGTCCGCCACCGGGGCCCCCAAGCTCACCTCGATCGACGTCAACCCGCGCGAGCGCTCCCAGCTGCGCCAGGGCGGCACCCTGCACCTGGCGATCGCCCAGTTCTCCCGCCAGTGGTCGCTGATCCAGACCGACGGCAGCGAGTCCTCGACGATCAGCGTCAGCAAGCCGCTGCTGCCGACCTTCTTCCGCTCCGACGCGGCCGGCACCCAGACCGCCAACCCGGCCTACCTGCAAGACGCCCACGCGGAGCTGCGGGACGGCCGGCAGGTCGTCGTCTGGACGCTCAACCCGAAGGCCCACTGGTCCGACGGCACCCCGATCACCTGGCGCGACCTCGAAGCCAACTGGCGGGCGCTGAACGGGAAGGACCCGGCCTACCGGCCCGCCAGCAACACCGGCTTCGAACAGGTCTCCTCGGTCGAGCGGGGCAAGGACGACTTCCAGGCGGTGATGACCTTCGACCGGCCGTTCTCCGAGTGGCAGTCGATGTTCAACGGCGCCGCCAACGCCCCGCTGCTGCCCGCGAGCCGGCTCGCCACCCCGGAGCTGTTCAACTCCGCCTACCTGGACGCGATCCCGGTCACCGCCGGCCCGTTCAAGGTCGAACGGCTGGACCGCGCCGCCCAGACCATCACGCTGGTCGCCGACCCCGCCTGGTGGGGCGACAAGCCGCTGCTGGACCGGATCGTCTTCCACGCCATGCTGCCCAACGCCATGGCCCCCGCCTTCGCCAGGGGCGAGATCGACCTCTTCAACAACGGCCCGGACGTCGCCGGCTACCAGACCATCAAGAGCACCAAGGGCGTCGCCGTCCGCCGGGCCGGCGGGCCCGACTTCCGCCAGCTCACCCTCAACGCCCGCACCCCGGCGCTCAGCGACGCGACCGTCCGCCAGGCCGTCTTCCAGGCCATCAACCGGGACGCCGTCATCCGCTCCGACCTGAACGGCCTGGACTGGCCCGCCGCCCCGCTCAACAACCACCTGCTGGTCGCCAACCAGAACGCCTACCGGGACAACTCCCTCGGCCTCAGCCGCTACGACCCCGCCGAGGCCGCCCGCAAGCTGGACGCGGCCGGCTGGCGGCTCGACGGCGACGTCCGCAAGCGCAACGGCCGCGAGCTGAACCTGCGGATGGTCATCCCCGCCGGCGTCACCCAGGCGCAGAGCGAGGCCGACAGCGCCACCAGGACGCTCAAGGACGTCGGCGTCAAGGTCACCACGGTCACCTCCGCCGCCAACGAGTTCTTCGACAAGTACGTCAACCGCGGCGACTTCGACATCACCGCGTACTCGCTGCTCGGCACGCCCTTCCCGGCCAGCGGCAACCGCGCCGACTTCGTCCAGAACGGCGGCACCAACCACGTCGGCGCGGGCAGCCCGGCGGTGGACGCCGCCCTCGACCGGGCCGCCGCCGCACCCGACGCGGCCACCGCCTCCGAGGCGATCAACCAGGCCGACGGCGAGCTGTGGAAGGTGGCCGGCGTGCTGCCGCTCTACCAGCGCCCGCAGCTGTACGGCGCCCGCGCCAACCTCGCCAACATCGGCGCCCAGGGGCTGTCCGACATCGTCTGGGAGAACGTCGGCTTCGAGCGGTAGACGGCGGCGCCCCGGCGTCCTCAGCCGTGCAGGGTCTCCCGCCAGAAGTGGCAGGCGCTGCGACGGCCGGGCAGCTCGGCGCCCTCGGCGTCCACCATCGGCACCAGCGGCGGGAGTTCGCTCAGGCAGCGGTCCTGCACCCGGTCGCAGCGCGGGTTGAACGCGCAGCCCTGCGGGATCTTCAGGAGGCTGGGCGGCAGGCCCTTGATGGCGTGGAGGTTCTGCCCCTTCTGGTCCAGCCGCGGGATCGAGTCGAGCAGTCCCCGGGTGTACGGGTGGGCGGGGCGCGCGTACAGGTCGCGCACCGGGGCCGTCTCGACGATCCGGCCCGCGTACATCACCGCGATCGTGTCCGCGACGTCGGCGACCACGCCGAGGTCGTGGGTGATCAGGATCAGCCCCATGTGGAACTCGTGCTGCAACTCGGCCAGCAGGTCCATCACCTGGGCCTGCACGGTGACGTCCAGCGCGGTGGTGGGCTCGTCCGCGATGATCAGGTCCGGCTCCATGGAGAGCGCCATGGCGATCATGATGCGCTGGCGCATGCCGCCGGAGAACTGGTGCGGGTAGTCACCGACGCGCTGCCTGGCCGCCGGGATCCGCACCCGGTCCATCAGCTCGATGGCCCTCTCCCTGGCCTCCTTGCGGCTGGCGCCGCGGTGCACCTGGAACATCTCGCCGAGCTGGTACCCCACGCTGAGCACCGGGTTGAGCGAGGACAGTGCGTCCTGGAAGATCATCGCGATCTTCTGGCCCCGGACGAACCGCCGGGCCCTGGAGCCCATGGTCAGCAGGTCCTCGCCGCGGTAGAGGATCCGCCCGCCGGTGATCCGCCCGGGCGGCGTGTCCAGGATGCCCATGATCGCCTGCGCAGTCACCGACTTGCCCGAACCGGACTCACCCAGCACCGCCAGCGTCTCCCCGGCCGACACCGAGTAGCTCACCCCGTTGACGGCCCTGGCCACGCCGTCCCGGGTACGGAACTCGACGTGCAGGTCGTCGACCTCCAGCAGCGGGGTCCCGGGCACCAGGTTCTCCCGACCGCCGCCGATCACCTCCACCATGTCCATCCGAACAGCCCTCCCCCAGCGCAGCGGCGAGCACCTGTACGCGCAGAGCAACTATCAACGACCCGACCCCACTTGCGGAATCGCGCGGCACGTCTCTTTTCCATCACAAGAAAGGGCGCACCCCCGGTGCGGGGGCGCGCCCTGGGTCTCGCGAGCCGCTAACCGGGCTCGGTACCGCCCTGCCCGACCTCGCGCTCCGCCGCGAAGTGACACGCCGAGTCGTGCCGGGCCGCCCCGCCCAGCCAGGACGGCGAGGCGAGCAGCGGGATCTCGGCCGCGCAGCGGTCCTGCGCCTTCCAGCAGCGGGTGCGGAAGCGGCAGCCGGACGGCGGGTTGGCCGGCGAGGGTACGTCCCCGGTGAGCACGATCCGGTCCCGCGACTCCCTGGCCGTCGGGTCCGGCACGGGGACGGCGGAGAGCAGCGCCTGGGTGTACGGGTGGGTGGCGTGGTCGTAGATCTCGGCATCGCTGCCGATCTCGACCATCTTGCCGAGGTACATCACGCCGACCCGGTCCGAGATGTGCCGGACGATGGAGAGGTCGTGCGCGATGAACATGTACGAGAGGTTGAACTCCCCCTGCAGCTTGTCCAGCAGGTTGATCACCTGCGCCTGCACCGACACGTCCAGCGCGGAGACCGGCTCGTCACAGATGATGATCTCCGGCCTGAGCGCCAACCCCCTTGCGATGCCGATGCGCTGGCGCTGCCCGCCGGAGAACTGGTGCGGATAGCGGTTGATGTACTCGGGGTTGAGCCCGACCACGTCCAGCAGGTCCTGGACGGCCTTGCGGCGGTCCCCCTTGGGCGCCACCTCGGGGTGGATCTCGAAGGGCTCCCCGATGATGTCGCCGACCGTCATGCGCGGGTTCAGCGAGGTGTACGGGTCCTGGAACACCATCTGGATGTTGCGGCGGACGGCCTTCAACGCCGACCCGGACAGCCGGGAGATCTCCTCGCCCTTGTAGCGGACCGATCCCCCGGTGGCCGGCTCCAGGTTCATCAGCACCTTGGCCAGCGTGGACTTCCCGCAGCCGGACTCGCCGACGACGCCCAGCGTCTCGCCCTGCCTCAGGTCGAAGGAGACCCCGTCGACGGCCTTCACGGCGCCGACCTGCTTCCTGAACAGCACGCCCTTGGTCAGCGGGAAGTGCTTGACCAGGTCCCGGACTTCGAGGATCGGCTCGCCGCGCGGCACTTCCTGGGCGAAGGCGGCCTCCTCCGGCACCGCGGCACCCAGTGCGGTGGACCCGTTAGCGGCCATGGAGGGTCTCCTTCCAGAAGAAGCAGGCGCTGCCCCGCCCGGCCAGCGGGGCACCGTCGTCCTCGGCGACCGGGTACAGCTCCGGCACCTCGGCCCGGCAGCGGTCCTGCGCCCGCGGGCAGCGCGGGTTGAAGGCGCAGCCCTGGGGGATCCGCAGCAGGTTGGGCGGCAGGCCCTTGATGGCGTAGAGCTCCTGGCCCTTCTGGTCCAGCCGCGGGATGGAGTCCAGCAGGCCGCGGGTGTACGGGTGCGCGGGGCGCGCGTACAGCTCGTGCACCGGGGCGGTCTCGACGATCCGGCCGGCGTACATCACGGCGATCTTGTCGGCGACGTCGGCGACCACGCCGAGGTCGTGGGTGATCAGGATCAGGCCCATGTTGTACTCCGCCTGGAGCTCCGCGAGCAGGTCCATCACCTGCGCCTGGACGGTGACGTCCAGCGCGGTGGTGGGCTCGTCCGCGATGATCAGGTCCGGTTCCAGGGCCAGCGCCATGGCGATCATGATGCGCTGGCGCATGCCGCCGGAGAACTGGTGCGGGTAGTCGTTCACCCGCTGCTTGGCCGCCGGGATCCGCACCCGGTCCATCAGTTCGACGGCCCTGTCCTTGGCCTCCTTGCGGGACGCCCCCCGGTGGGCGCGGAACATCTCGCCGAGCTGGAAGCCCACCGTCAGCACCGGGTTGAGCGAGGACAGCGCGTCCTGGAAGATCATCGCGATCTTCTGGCCGCGGATCCTGCGCCGCTCCTCGTTGCCCATCTTCAGCATGTCCCGACCGCGGAAGCGGATCTCCCCGCGCGGGATCCGGGCCGGCGGCATGTCCAGGATGCCCATGATCGCCTGCGCGGTCACCGACTTGCCCGAACCGGACTCGCCGAGCACCGCGAGCGTCTCCCCCGCCCGGACGCTGTAGTCGACCCCGTTGACCGCCTTGGCCACGCCGTCCCGGGTGACGAACTCGACGTGCAGGTCACGGACGTCGAGCAGCGGCCCCTCGTACGACGCGGCCCGCTCGGACCTGCTGGCGTCCACAGCTGTACTCACGTTGCGCTCCCCTCGCTCAGCGAAGCTTCGGGTCGAGGGCGTCGCGCACCGCGTCGCCCAGCATGATGAAGGCCAGCACGGTGACGGAGAGCGCCACGGCCGGGAAGAACAGCACGTACGGCGCCGTCCGGATCACCTTCTGGGCGGAGGAGATGTCGATGCCCCAGGAGATGGTCGGGTCCTGCAGACCGATGCCGAGGAAGCTCAGCGTCGCCTCGGTGGCGATGTAGCCGCCGAGCGCGATGGTGGCGACGACGATCACGGGGGCGATCGCGTTCGGCAGGATGTGCCGGAACATCAGCCGCCCCGTCCCGGCGCCGAGCGCCCGGCCGGCCACCACGTAGTCGGACTGTTTGACGGTCAGCACGGCGCCGCGCATGACGCGGGCGATCTGGGTCCAGCCGAGGAAGGCCAGCGCGATGACCACGCTCCACACCGTGCGGGTGGTGAAGGCGTTCAGCAGCACCAGGGCGCCGAGCAGCAGTGGGAGGCCGAAGAAGATGTCGGTGATCCGGGAGATCACCGCGTCGACGGCGCCGCCGAAGTAGCCGGCGACCATGCCGGCCAGTCCGCCGAGCACGGTGACCGACAGGGTCACGCAGATGCCGACGGTGATCGAGGCGCGGGCGCCGTACACCACCCGGGCGTAGATCGACCGGCCCTGCCCGTCGTAGCCGAACCAGCCGGCGCCGAAGAAGTCCGTCCAGTTCGGCCGCCTGAGGTAGTCGTGCACCAGGTCGGCCTTGCGCGGGTCGGCGTCGGTGAACGCCCAGGGGAAGACCGCCATGACGACCAGCAGCAGGATCAGCACCGCGGAGATCAGGAAGATCGGCCGCCGGCGCAGGTCCCGCCAGGCGTCGCCCCACAGGCTGCGGGCCTCCTCCCGCTTGGCCGGGTCGGACTCGACCAGGGTCTCCTGCTCGACCGCCATGCCCTGCTCCCCGGCGTAGTCGAGGTGCGAGACCCCGGGCTTGGGGCGCGGCTCGTACGAGTTCTCGTCGTGGACGTCAGGCATAGCGGATCCTCGGGTCCAGGACCGCGTAGAGCAGGTCGACGAGCAGGCTGGCGACGAGGTAGACGATCACCAGGACGGTCACGATGCCGACCACGGTGGGACCTTCCTTCTGGTTGATCGCCCGGTACAGGACGTTGCCGACGCCCTGCACGTTGAAGATGCCCTCGGTGACGATCGCCCCGCCCATCAGGGCGCCGAGGTCGGTGCCGAGGAAGGTGACCACCGGGATCAGCGAGTTGCGCAGCAGGTGGCGGGAGATGACGGTCCGCCGGGGCAGCCCCTTGGCGACCGCCGTGCGGATGTAGTCGGCCCGCAGGTTCTCGCCGATGGACGTCCGGGTGAGCCGGGCGACGTACGCGAGCGAGAGCGAGCCCAGCACGATCGCGGGCAGGATCAGCTGGGAGAGGTCGGTGGAGTCCTGCACCGTCGGGGTGACCCAGCCGAGGTTGGTGGCGAAGATCGTCTGCGCGATGTAGGCCAGCACGAAGACCGGGATCGAGATCACCACCAGGGTGAGGATCAGCACCAGGGTGTCCTGGACGCTGCCGCGCCGGAGGCCGGAGGCCATGCCCAGGGCGAGGCCGAGGACCACTTCGAAGACGAAGGCCATCAGCGCGAGCCGGATGGTGACCGGGAAGGCGGTCGCCATGATCTCGGAGACGGGGCGGCCGGTGAAGCTCGTCCCGAAGTCCCCCTGGAAGAGGTTCCCCATGTAGTGCAGGTACTGCTTCCAGACCGGCTGGTCCAGGAAGTACTTGTGCTTGATGCTGGCCACGATGGCCGGGTCGGCGGCCTTCTCGCCGAACAGCGCCGACACCGGGTCGCCCGGCAGCGTGTAGACCATCAGGAAGATCAGCAGCGTGGTGCCAAAGAACACCGGGATCATCTGCAGCACCCGCCGCAGCACGTAACTGCCCATCCGAGCCTCCTTCCTAGACGTGCCCTGGGTGCACGGCCGGCCGGGGACGGTCGGCCGGGAGGGCCGGGCCCCGCCCTCCGTGCGGGAAGGGCGGGGCCGGCGCGAGGGGTCGGGGGATCAGCCCTTGACCTCGACCTGGGTCCAGGCCGGGTTTCCGAAGGAGTCGAACTTCACGTTCTGCACCTTGGTCGAGTAACCCGAGTTGGTGCGGTAGTACCAGAGCGGGATGGCCGGCATCCCGCTCGGCAGCACCGCCTCGGCCTGCTGGTAGCCGGTCACCGTGTCGGCGACGCTGGCGGCCTCGTCGGCCTTGGTGGCCGCCTGGTCGAACTGCGGGTTGCTGTAGCCGAAGTCGTTGGACGCGGCGCCGGTGCGGTACACGTCGGACAGGAAGTTGGCGTTCAGCGGGTAGTCCTGCACCCAGCCGGTGCGGAAGGCGCCGTTGACCTGGTGCCCGGTGATCGCGGCGCGGGCGGTCTTGAAGTCGGGCTTCGGGTCTCCGAGGCACTCGACGCCGGTGCTCTGCCGGATCGAGTTGCAGACCGCGTCGACCCACTCCTTGTGGCCGCCGTCGGAGTTGTAGGTGATCAGCAGCTTGTTGCCGGGGACGCCGCCGCCGTCGCTGATCAGCTGCTTGGCCTTGGCGGGGTCGAACTTGCAGAAGTCGCCGCAGGCGCCGTCCTTGTAGCCCTCGACGCCCTCGGCCACCCAGGCGGTGGCCGGCTTGCGGGAGTTCTGCAGCACCGTCTTGGTGATGGTGTCGCGGTCGATCGCCATGGACAGGCCCTGGCGCACCTTGGCCTTGTCGGGCGCGGCCCAGTCGGCCTGGTAGAGGGTGAAGCCGATGTTCTGGATGGCGCCCTGCGGGGCGTCGATCGCCCGGTCTCCGAGGTCGCTCTTGTACGTCGCCAGCGCGGACGGCGGCACCTGGTCCATCACGTCCAGGTTGCTGGACTGGAGGTCGGCGTAGGCGGCCTCGGACGTGGTGTACATCTTGAAGACGATGCCGCCGTTCTTCGGCTTGTCGACGCCCTGGTAGTCCGGGAAGGCCTTGGTGACGACCTCGGTGTTGTGGTTCCAGCTGACGAACTGGTAGGGGCCGTTGCCCACCGGCTTCTGCCCGTACCCGGTCGGGTCGTTGAAGAAGGCGTCCGGCAGCGGGGAGAAGGCGATGTAGCCGAGCTTGTACTCGAAGTACGAGACCTTGTTGCTGAGCTTGACGGTGAAGTGCAGGTCGTCGACCACGGTCAGGCCGGACATCTTGGTCGCGGTCGGCTGGCCGCTGCCGGGGTGGACGTCCTGGTACCCCTCGATGTCGGAGAACCAGGAGCTGTTGATCTGGTTGTTGCTGGTGGTCGCGCTCCAGTTCCAGGAGTCCACGAAGTTCTTGGCGTGCACCGGCGTGCCGTCGTGGAACTTCCAGCCGTCCTTCAGCGTGACGTCGAAGGTCTGGGAGTCGCTGGTGTCGATCTTGTCGGCGACCTGCATCCGGATCTTGGCGGTGGCGGGGTCGTAGTCGACCAGCCCCTTGAAGAGGTTCTGGATGATGCGACCGCCGCCGACCTCGTTCGCGTTGGCCGGCTGCAGCGGGTTCTGCGGCTCACTGCTCTGGTAGCTGAAGCTCTTGCTGCTGTCCGACGAGCTGTTGCTGCTTCCGCCGCCGCCGCTGCTGCACCCGGTGGCCACCAGGGCCACGGATGTCGCAGCGGCGAGGACCCAGCGAGCACGGGCGGCTACGGGCATGGAGGTCCCTCCTCGTGGTGTGTGTCGCATCACACCCCATGAGAAGCGCGCCCGGACGACGGCGCGAGTCAGGTGCACCCGGACGGGTGCACCGGACGCCCCGTGAGTTGACGGAACGACGGAAGGGCCCGCGGCGCGAAGCCACGGGCCCTTCCGGGGATGCCACGGGGAGTCAGGCGGCGGCCGGCTCCCGGACCTCGGCGAAGTGACAGGCCGACTCGTGCGCGGCCGGGCCCTTCAGCACCGAGGGCACCGCGAGCAGCGGGATCTCCTCGGCGCAGCGGTCCTCCGCCTTCCAGCAGCGGGTGCGGAAGCGGCAGCCGGACGGCGGGTTGGCCGGCGAGGGGATGTCACCGGTCAGGATGATCCGATCGCGGTTCTCGCGCGCCGTCGGGTCCGGCACCGGCACCGCGGAGAGCAGCGCCTGGGTGTACGGGTGGGTGGCGTTGTCGTAGATCTGCTCGTCGGTGCCGATCTCGACCATCTTGCCGAGGTACATCACGCCGACGCGGTCGGAGATGTGCCGGACGATGGAGAGGTCGTGCGCGATGAACATGTACGACAGGCCGAAGTCGCCCTGCAGCTTCTCCAGCAGGTTGATCACCTGCGCCTGGACGGACACGTCCAGGGCGGAGACCGGCTCGTCACAGATGATGATCTCGGGCTTGAGCGCGAGACCGCGGGCGATGCCGATGCGCTGGCGCTGGCCGCCGGAGAACTGGTGCGGGTACCGGTTGATGTACTCCGGGTTCAGACCCACGACGTCCAGCAGGTCCTGGACGGCCTTGCGGCGGTCGCCCTTGGGCGCCACCTCGGGGTGGATCTCGTAGGGCTCCCCGATGATGTCGCCGACCGTCATGCGCGGGTTCAGCGAGGTGTACGGGTCCTGGAACACCATCTGGATGTTGCGGCGGACGGCCTTGAGGGCCTGGCCGGACAGCTTGGAGATGTCCTCGCCCTTGAACAGCACCTGGCCGGAGGTGGCCCGCTCCAGGTTCATCAGCACCTTGGCCAGCGTGGACTTGCCACAGCCGGACTCGCCGACGATGCCGAGCGTCTCGCCCTTCGCCAGCTCGAAGGAGATGCCGTCGACCGCCTTGACCGCGCCGACCTGCTTCTTGAAGAGGATGCCCTGGCTCAGCGGGTAGTGCTTGACCAGGTCCTTGACCTCCAGGATGGGCTCAGCCATGGAGGGTCTCCTTCCAGAGGTGGCACGCGCTGCGGCGGCCGGTGAGCTCCTTGCCGTCCTTGTCGGTCACCTGGTGCAGCGCCGGGATCTCCGTGCGGCACAGGTCGGTGGCGACGTCACAGCGGGGGTTGAACGCGCAGCCGGTCGGGACCTTCAGCAGGTTCGGGGGCAGGCCCTGGATCGCGTAGAGCTCCTGGCCCTTCTGGTCCAGGCGCGGGATGGAGCGGAGCAGGCCCTTGGTGTACGGGTGCGCCGGGTTGGCGTACAGGTCGTGCACCGGGGCGGTCTCGACGATCCGGCCGGCGTACATCACGGCGATCTTGTCCGCGACGTCGGCGACCACGCCGAGGTCGTGGGTGATCAGGATCAGGCCCATGTTGTACTCGGCCTGGAGCTCCGCGAGCAGGTCCATCACCTGGGCCTGGACGGTGACGTCCAGGGCGGTGGTGGGCTCGTCCGCGATGATCAGGTCGGGCTGCATCGAGAGCGCCATGGCGATCATGATGCGCTGGCGCATGCCGCCGGAGAACTGGTGCGGGTAGTCGCCGACGCGCTGCCTGGCGGCCGGGATGCGCACCCGGTCCATCAGCTCGATGGCCTTCTCCTTGGCGTCCTTCTTGGAGGCGCCCTGGTGCACCCGGAACATCTCGCCGAGCTGGTAGCCCACGCTGAGCACGGGGTTGAGCGAGGACAGCGCGTCCTGGAAGATCATCGCGATCTTCTGGCCGCGGATCCTGCGCCGCTCCTCGTTGCCCATCTTGAGCATGTCCTGGCCGCGGTACAGGATCTCGCCCTGCGTCACCTTGCCGGGCGGCATGTCCAGGATGCCCATGATGGTCTGGGCGGTCACGGACTTGCCGGAGCCGGACTCTCCGAGCACGGCGAGCGTCTCGCCGGCCGCGACGGAGTAGTTGACGCCGTTCACGGCCTTCGCGATGCCGTCCCGGGTGTGGAACTCCACGTGGAGGTTCTTGACCTCCAGCAGCGGGGTGCCAACTTCGAGTCGGCCGCTCTTCTGGTTGTTGTTCTCGATCACGGTGGTCATCGGGTCGTCACCTCTTCTCTCAGCGGAGCTTCGGGTCGAGGGCGTCGCGCACCGCGTCGCCGAGCATGATGAAGGCCAGAACCGTGAGGCTCAGCATTCCGGCGGGGAAGAACAGGGCGAACGGGGCGGTCCGGATCACCTTCTGGGCGGTGTTGATGTCGATGCCCCAGGAGATGGTCGGGTCCTGCAGACCGATGCCGAGGAAGCTCAGCGTCGCCTCGGTGGCGATGTAGCCGCCGAGCGCGATGGTGGCGACGACGATCACCGGGGCGACCGCGTTCGGCAGGATGTGCTTCCACAGGATCCGGCTGGTGCCTGCGCCGAGCGCCTTGGCGGCCGTCACGAAGTCGGCCTGCTTGACCGTGATGACCGAACCGCGCATGACACGGGTCATCTGGGTCCAGCCCAGGGAGACCAGCGCGAAGACCACGCTCCAGATGGTGCGCGAGGTGAAGGCGTTGAGGATGACCAGGGCGCCGAGCAGCAGCGGGATGCCGAAGAAGATGTCGGTGACCCGGGAGATGATCGTGTCGACCCAGCCACCGAAGTAGCCGGCCAGCATGCCGGTGATGCCACCGAGGATGGTCACACCCGCCGTGACGCAGATGCCGACGACGACCGAGGCGCGGGCGCCGTAGATCACCCGGGCGTAGATGCTGCGGCCCTGGAGGTCGTAGCCGAACCAGTCCGCCTGGAAGAAGTGGCTGTAGTTCGGCTTGGTCAGGTAGTGCAGACGCAGGTCGCCGGCGCGCGGGTCCGCCGAGGTGAACAGCCCGGGGGCGATCGCGATGACGATCAGCAGCAGGATCAGCAGCGCGGAGACCACGAAGATCGGCTTGCGGCGCAGGTCGTGCCAGGCGTCGGAGCCGAGGCTGCGGGCCTTCTCGGGCTTGGCCGCCGGGGTGTCGGCGCCACGCTGGGCCGGGATCTCCTCGGCCGTCTTCTTCTCGGTCAGGTCAGGCATAACGGATCCTCGGGTCCAGGACCGCGTAAAGCAGGTCGACGATCAGGCCGGCGGCCAGGTATACGAGCACCAGGAAGGCCACGAAGCCGGCGACCGTCGGGCCCTCCTTGTGGTTGATCGCCGCGTAGAGCGCGTTGCCGATGCCCTTGACGTTGAAGATGCCCTCGGTCACGATCGCGCCACCCATCAGGGCGCCCAGGTCGGTGCCGAGGAAGGTGACCACCGGGATCATCGAGTTGCGGAGCAGGTGGGTGCCGATCACCTTGCGCCGGGGCAGGCCCTTGGCCACCGCGGTGCGGACGTAGTCGGCCTTGATGTTCTCGGCTATGGAGGTACGGGTGAGACGCGCCACGTACGCCAGCGACAGCGAGCCGAGCACGAACGCCGGCAACACCAGTTGGGTGATGTCGTTGCTGTCCTGGACGGTCGGCGTGACCCACTTCAGGTTCTGCCCGAAGACCGTCTGGAAGATGAAGCCCAGCACCGGAACCGGGATCGAGATCAGCAGCAGGGTCAGGACCAGGGTGCTCTTGTCGAACGCCTTGCCGCGGCGCAGACCGGCGAAGAGGCCGATGGTGACGCCGAGCACGATCTCGATGGCGAACGCGAACAGCGCCAGCCGGGTGGTGACCGGCAGCGCATCGGTGATCACGTCGAGCACCGGCCGCTGGTCCAAGGTGGTTCCGAAGTCACCGGTGAGCAGCTTCCCCATGTAGTCGAGGTACTGCTGGACCAGCGGCTTGTCGAAGCCCATCTGGTGCCTCAGAGCGGCGAGCTGGGCCGGGTCCGGCGCCTTGTCGCCCCACATCGCGGCCACCGGGTCACCCGGCAGCGCGTGCACCATGAAAAAGATGAGCGCGGTCGTTCCGAGGAAGACCGGGATCATCTGGAGCAGTCGCCTTGCGACAAAGCGCCCCATCGTGCCTCCATGTATGACTCTGCCGGGCCCGTCATCCCGGCCAGAGATAAGTCGGCGTGCCAACGGCCGGTGCCAGTCCTCGCCCTTGTGGGGATGGGACGGGCACCGGCCGTTGTCACCGGGTCAGGCGGTGCCGACCGATTACTTCTTCTTGACCTCGACGTCGGTGTAGACCGGGTTGCCGAAGGAGTCGAACTTCACGTTCTGGACGTTGTTGGACCAGCCGGAGCTGGTCTTGTAGTACCAGAGCGGGATGGCCGGCATGTCCTTGGCCAGGACGGCCTCGGCCTGCTGGTAGAGCTCGGTGGTCTTCTCCACCGTGGTGGCCGCGTCGGCCTCCTTCGAGAGCTTGTCGAACTCCGGGCTGGAGTAGCCGGCGTCGTTCGCCGCCGCACCGGTGCCGTAGACGTCGCGCAGGAAGTTGGCGTTCAGCGGGTAGTCCTGCACCCAGCCGGTACGCATCATGCTCGACACCTGACGCTTGGTCACGATGTCGCGCGAGGTCTTGAAGTCCGGCTTCGGGTCACCGAGGCACTCGACGCCGGTGGCCTGGCGGATCGAGTTGCAGACCGCGTCGACCCACTCCTTGTGACCACCATCGGAGTTGTAGAGGATGGTGATCTTGTTGCCGGGCACGCCGTTGCCCTCGGCGATCAGCTGCTTGGCCTTGGCCGGGTCGTACTTGCAGGCGTCGCCGCAGGCGCCGGCCTTGTAGCCCATGACGCCGGGCGCCACGAAGCCGTCGGCGGGCTGACGCGTGCCGTTCAGCACGGTCTTGGTGATGGTGTCGCGGTCGATGGCCATCGACAGGCCCTGGCGGACCTTGGCCTTCTCCGGCGCGTTCCAGTCGGCGTTGTACAGCGCGAAGGAGATGTTCTGGATGGCGCCCTGCGGCTGGTCGACCGCGCGCTTGCCCAGGTCGTCCTTGTACTTGGGCAGGTCGGTCGAGTCGACCTGGTCCAGGACGTCGAGGGTGTCCGACATCAGGTCCTTGTACGCGGCCTCACCGGCGGTGTAGTTCCGGAAGACGATGCCGCCGTTCTTGGCCTTGTTCGTGCCCGCGTACTTGTCGTAGGCGGCCAGGGTGATGGCCTTGTTGTGCTCCCACGACACGAACTTGTACGGGCCGTTGCCGACCGGCTTCTGGCCGTAGCCCGCCGGGTCGGAGAAGAACCCGGTCGGCAGCGGGTAGAAGGCCGAGTAGCCGAGCTTGTACGTGAAGTACGAGACCGGGCTGCTCAGCTCGATGGTGAAGTGCGTGTCGTCGACGACCTTCAGACCGGACATGGTGTCGGCGGTCGGGTCACCCTTCTCCGGGTGAACGGCGTCGTAGCCGACGATGTCGGAGAACCAGTCCGAGTTGATCTGGTTGTTCTTGGTGTTCGCCGACCAGTTCCAGGAGTCCACGAAGGACTTGGCCGTCACCGGGGTGCCGTCGTGGAAGGTCCAACCGGACTTCAGCGTGACGGTGTAGTTCTTGGCGTCAGTGGTCTCGATCTTGTCGGCCACCTGGTTACGCAGGGCGCCGGTGGCGGGGTCGTAGTCGACGAGGCCCTGGAAGAGCTGCTTGACGATGCGGCCGCCCTGGTTCTCCATGGCGTTGGCCGGCTGCAGCGGACGCTGCGGCTCGCCGCTCTGGTAGCTGAACACGCCCTGGGCGTTGACCGCAGCGCCATCGGAGCTGCTCCCACCGGTGGAACCGCCACTGCTACAAGCAGTCGCGGCGAGGGCGACCGCAACAGCTGCGACAACCCACTTGGCCTGGCTCCCACCACGCATCGGTGTGCCTCCTGAATTCGACGTTGCAACGAGGAGGGCACTGCGGACGGGTGTTACCTGGCCCGCTGTGCCGTCCGCGCTCGTGGTTTCGGCGCGCACCCCTGCGCGTCACCCTTGACCCGAGCCTGACTGCACCCACTATCCGTCACGCACGGACACGAAAGTGACCAGTGACGATCTCAATTAGGTCACATGAACAGTCGGTAAGTTTCGAAAACCGGACATAAGAGACATAGCCAGACAGGCACCAAACGGACAGTCGTCATGAATGACGAACTGTCACGTTCGCTCAGCGGACACCTGGGAGTGATGAGCGCTATTCCGTTAATACGCCCGTCGACAACTTGGAGTAGTTGAAAAAGTTCGCCCCCCTCTCCATGGGAAAGGGGGGCGAAGCATTCCGGCCAAAGGCCGGTCAAGCCGTCCGGATCACGCCTTCTTGGCGCGCGAGGCGGTGCGGCCGCGGTCCTTCGCGTCGAGGACGACCTTACGGATGCGAACCGTCTCCGGGGTCACCTCGATGCACTCGTCCTCGCGGCAGAACTCCAGCGACTGCTCCAGCGAGAGCTTGCGCGGCGGGACGATCGACTCGGCCACGTCCGCGTTCGAGGAACGCATGTTGGTGAGCTTCTTCTCCTTGGTGATGTTGACGTCCATGTCGTCGGCGCGCGAGTTCTCGCCGACGATCATGCCCTCGTACACCTCGGTGCCCGGCTCGCAGAAGAGCACGCCGCGCTCCTGGAGGTTGGTCATCGCGAAGGCGGTGACCACGCCGGACCGGTCGGCGACCAGCGAACCGTTGTTGCGGGTGGTCAGGGTGCCGAACCACGGCTCGTGGCCCTCGTGGATCGAGTGCGCGATGCCGGTGCCGCGGGTGCTGGTGAGGAACTCGGTCCGGAAGCCGATCAGACCGCGGGACGGGACGACGAACTCCATCCGGACCCAGCCCGAGCCGTGGTTGGACATGTTGTCCATCCGGCCCTTGCGGACGCCCATGAGCTGCGTGACCGCGCCCATGTGCTCCTCCGGCACGTCCACCGTGAGGCGCTCGACCGGCTCGTGGGTCTTGCCGTTGACCTCCTTGGTGACGACCTGCGGCTTGCCGACGGTCAGCTCGAAGCCCTCGCGACGCATGGTCTCGATCAGGATGGCCAGCGCCAGCTCACCGCGGCCCTGCACCTCCCAGGCGTCCGGGCGCTCGGTCTCCAGGACGCGCAGCGAGACGTTACCGATCAGCTCGCGGTCCAGGCGGTCCTTCACCTGGCGGGCGGTGACCTTGCGGTCCACCTTGCCGCTGGACTTCGCGTCCGCGCCCTTGCCGCTGCCGCCACGGCCGACCAGCGGCGAGGTGTTGGTGCCGATGGTCATCGAGATGGCCGGCTCGTCCACCGTGATCAGCGGCAGCGCGATCGGGTTCTCCGGGTCGGCGAGGGTCTCGCCGATCATGATCTCGGAGATGCCGGCGACGGCGCAGATGTCACCCGGGCCCGCCACCTCGGCCGGCTTGCGGGTGAGCGCCTCGGTCATCAGCAGCTCGGAGATGCGGACGCTGGAGATGGTGCCGTCGCGCTTGATCCAGGCCACGGTCTGGCCCTTGCGCAGCTCGCCCTGCTCGACGCGCAGCAGCGCGATGCGGCCGAGGAAGTTGTCGGCGTCGAGGTTGGTGACGTGGGCCTGGAGCGGCGCGTCAGCCTCGTACGTCGGGGCCGGGACGTGCTCCAGCAGGGTGGAGAAGAACGGCTCCAGGCTGGTGCTGTCGGCCGGGACGGTGCCGTTCTCCGGCTTGGTCAGCGAGGCGACGCCGTCACGGGCACAGGCGTAGACGATCGGGAACTCGATCTGGTCCTCGTCGGCGTCCAGGTCCAGGAACAGGTCGTAGGTCTCGTTGATGACCTCGTCGATCCGGGAGTCCGGGCGGTCCGTCTTGTTGATGCAGAGGATGACGGGCAGCCGGGCGGTGAGCGCCTTGCGGAGCACGAAGCGCGTCTGCGGCAGCGGGCCCTCGGAGGCGTCGACCAGCAGGACGACCGCGTCCACCATCGACAGACCGCGCTCGACCTCGCCACCGAAGTCGGCGTGGCCCGGGGTGTCGATGATGTTGATGGTGATGGGCGCGCCACCATCCTTCGGGTGGTACTTGACGGCGGTGTTCTTCGCGAGAATGGTGATGCCCTTCTCGCGCTCCAGGTCGTTGGAGTCCATCATCCGGTCGTCCAGGTGCTGGTGGGCGGCGAAGGCGCCGGCCTGCTTCAGCATGGCGTCGACCAGAGTGGTCTTGCCGTGGTCGACGTGGGCGACGATAGCGACGTTGCGGATGTCGTTGCGCGTGGGCATGCCTAGCGGATTCTCCTGGAATCGTGGGTTACGGCGCCCGGCCGCGAGACGCCGACCAGCGATCCCTCTGGATCGCCGCCGCCCGTTCCGCCTGCTACTACCGGTCCACCCGCCGTGGCAACGGACATGCCCCGGCTTCCTCCTATCGTACGGGGAAGCGCCCAGGTGAGCAGAAACGGGCAGGTCGGGCGGGATCAAGATCACAGGCAGGCCACCCGTTCGTCACCCGGTGTTCGCTCCCCGACCGGCTCCGGCGGGCCCGGGGAACGGGCTCAAGCGCTCCACCCCACGTCCTGGAAGCGCGGCCAGCCGTACCCCCAGACCCCGGCGCCCGCGACGCCCGCCCGGACGCCGACCAGCTCGGGCCGCTGGTAGAGCGGCACCGAGTGGCCGAGCTGCCAGATCCGCACGTCCGCCTCCTGGAGCAGGCGGAGCCGGGCGGCCGGGTCGAGCTCGGCGGTGGCGCGGTCGAAGAGCCGGTCGATCTCCTCGGTTCCGCTGCGGGCGTAGTTGCTGCCGGGGTCGAGGGTGCCGTCGGCGTCGGGCCGGGGCTTGGCGTAGACGGGCCGCTGCTCGCTCGCCGGGCTGGTGCCGGCGGGCCAGGAGAACAGGGCGAGGTCGTACTCCCCGGCGGCCAGCTGGTCCTGGACGAAGGTGTCGGCGGACGCGGTCACGGCCTTCACCTCGACACCGGACTCGCCGAGGTCGGCGGTGAGCGCGTCGGCGGTCCGCTTGGCGGTCGCGGAGCCGGCCGGGACGAGCAGGGTGAGGGTGAGCTCCTTGTCGTCCTTGGTGCGGGTGCCGCCGGTGTCGGGCCGCTTCCAACCCGCCTCGTCGAACAGCCGGGCGGCGTCGGCCGGGCCGGCGGCCGCACTGTTGTCGCGGTAGCCGTCCTGGTCGCCGGCGAGCAGGTGGCTGCCCAGCGGGGCGCCGGGCAGGCCGAGCGGGGTGAGCGCGGCGTCGGCGATCCGCCGCCGGTCGACGGCGCGGGTCAGGGCGAGCCGCAGGGCCGGATCGGCGAGCGGGCCGTGGGCGGAGTTGAGGGTGAGCTGGGTGAGCGAGGCACCGACGGCCCGGTGCACGATGACGCCGTGCAGTCCCTCGGCCCGCCGCAGGGCCAGCGCCGCGGCCTCGGGTGCGGCGGGCGGGGGCGCCGCCTCGGCGGTCGGCGTATCGGAGGCGCCCGGGGTGGCGGTCGGTGTGGCGGAGGCGGTGGGCGTGGCGGAGGCGGCCGGGGCGGGGGCGGGCGCGGGCACCGCCTGGTCCACCGCCGCGGTGAGCGGGGCGATGTCCAGCCGGTTCTGGTCGAGCGCGTCCAGCCGGCCCTCCGGCGGCGCGGCGATGAACTCGATCCGGTCGGTCTTCGGCTGGTCCCCCCACCACCGCGGGTTGCGGGCGAGGACGACCTGCCCGCCCGCGGCGTCGTACCCGGAGACGGTGTACGGCCCGGCGCTCAGGTGCTCTCCGCCGGTCAGCGCCCGGTTGAACGCGGCCGGGGTGGCCGTCTCGGCCGCCGGGTAGAGCGGGCCGAACAGCGAGCGCCATTCGGCATACGGGCGCCGGAAGGTCACCCGGACTTCGTGCGGGTCCGCGCCCTGGGCGATCGCGTCGATGGCGTCGTACCCGGCCGGGCGTCCGCCCTGGTAGGCCGGGTCGAGGCCGGAGAGGGCGGCCCGCTGGGCGGTCAGGTCGGCGGCCGTGATCGGGGTGCCGTCGCTCCAGACCGCGCGCGGGTTGAGCCGGTAGGTGACGACCTGCGGCTGCTGCCCGGGCGGGGTGGACTCGGCGCCGGCCAGGTAGTCCGGATCGGGGACGAGCCGGCCGTGCCCGTCGGGCCGGAACAGCGAGGGGTAGAGGGCGTGCGCGAGCAGTGCCGAGTCGGCGGTCGCGTCGCCCTGGTAGACGTTGAGCGTGGCCGGGACGCCGTCCACGGCCCAGCGCAGCCTGCCGCCGCCCCGGACGGCGGTGCGGTCCGCGGCCCGGACGTCCCCGGTGCCGGAGGTGGGGTCGGCCGAGGCCGGCGCGGGGTCGGGGGTACGGGCCGGATCCGGGCCGTCGGAGCAGCCGCCGAGGCCGGCGGCGAGCAGCAGCGCGACGGCTGCGGAGGTGAGCTGGCGGACGCGCATGGCGGCCATGGAACGCCGTCCGGGCGCCCGGACGCGGGCCGACACGGCGAACCGCCCGCCGACTGCACCCGGACGGCCGAACCGCGACCGGCCTAGAGGCCCAGCTCGAACCAGACGATCTTGCCCTTGGGCGTCCGCCGGCTGCCCCAGCGCTCGGCCAGCAGGCTGACCAGTTGCAGGCCGCGCCCGCCCTCGTCGGTCTCCTGGGCGCGCCGCTGCCGGGGCTGGGCGTAGCCGTCGTCCCAGACCTCGCAGACCAGGCCGCGATCGCGCAGCAGCCGCAGCCGGATCTCGCCCCGGCCGTGCTTGAGCGCGTTGGTGACCAGTTCGCTGACCAGCAGCTCGGTGGTGTCCACGAGCTCCTCCAGGCCGCGGGTCAGCAGCCAGCTGCAGGCCAGCTCGCGGGCCTTGGCGACGGAGGTGGGCTCGGGCGGCAGGAACCAGTTGCCGACGGCGTCCTCGGGGAAGGCGTGCACCTTGGCCATCAGCAGGGCGATGTCGTCCTCGCCGTGGTGCGGGTTGAGCTCGCCGAGGACGTGCTCGCAGAGTTCTTCGAGGCCCTTGCCCTTGGCCGACAGCGCGGTGCGGAAGCCGCGCAGGCCCTCGTCCAGCTGATGCTTGCGGCTCTCCACCAGGCCGTCCGTGTAGAGGCCGAGGATGGCGCCGTCCGGGAGGGTCAGCTCGACCTCCTCGAAGGGCTCGCCGCCGACGCCGAGCGGCAGGCCGGGCGGGACGTCGAGCATCCGGGCGGGCTCGCCGGGGCTGAGCAGGACGGGCGGCAGGTGGCCGGCGTTGGCGATCCAGCAGCGCCGGGTGACGGCGTCGTAGACCGCGTAGACGCAGGTGGCCAGGTAGACCTCGCGGGCCTCCTCGTCGGCGGCGGAGGTGAGCCGGCCGTACGGGGTGGGCGGGCCGGCCGGCACGGTGTCGCCGCCGAGGCCGCGGGCGATCTCGTCGAGGGCGGTGAGCACCTCGCCGGGCTCCAGGTCGAGCATGGCGAGGGTGCGGACGGCGGTGCGCAGCTGGCCCATGGCGACGGCGGCGCGCAGGCCGCGACCCATCACGTCGCCGATGACCAGGGCGGTGCGGTTGCCGGGCAGCGGGATGACGTCGAACCAGTCTCCGCCGACCTCGGTGTTGTTGTTGCTGGGCAGGTAGCGGCAGGCGATCTCCAGGCCGCTGGCGGCCGGGTTGCCCGGGGGCAGCAGGCTGCGCTGGAGGATCAGGGCGCGCTCGTGCTCGCGGCGGTAGAGCCGAGCGTTGTCGATGCAGACGGCGGCGCGGGCGACGAGTTCCTCGGCGATGGCGACGTCGCGGGCGTCGAAGGGCTCGCTGCCGATCGCGCGGGAGAGCTGGACGAGGCCGAGCACCTGGTCGCGGGCGACCAGCGGGACGATCAGGGTGGAGCGCAGCAGCGGGTCGGGCCCGGGCTCGGGGACGACGCTGCGGCCGGTGCGCAGCGCCCGGGCGTGCGGGGAGCGTCGCGGGTAACAGAGGGTGCCGCCGGCCTCGGCGATGGGCAGGCCGGTGACCGAGCCGAGCACCGAGGAGGCGCCGCCGATGACGCTGGAGACGGCGACCCGGCGCAGTTCGCCGCTGCCGTCGGTGAGCACGGTGTCGCCGAGCCGGCCGGCGCTGGGCACGGTCTCGCCGGAGAGCAGCGCGGTGTACAGGTCGACGGTGGCGAGGTCGCAGAACGGCGGGACGACGACGTCGAGCAGTTCCTTGGCGGTGGTCTCCAGGTCGAGGGTGGAGCCGATGTGCGCGCTGGCCTCGTTGAGCAGGGCGAGGTTGCGGCGGACGCCGTCGGCCTCGCGCTCGGCGACGTGCCGGCTGGTGACGTCGGAGACCTGCCCGGCGACGCCGATCGGCTGTCCGGCCGCGCCGTTGAGGCGGTACAGCGAGACGGCCCAGAGCCGGTTGCCCTCGCGGGTGGGGACGGCGCCGTGGAAACGCAGGTCGAAGACGGGCTCGCCGGTGGCGAGGACCTTGCGCAGGGCGGCGGTGAGGCGGTCGGCCTCGGACGGCGGGAAGAGGTCGTGCGGGGTGAGGCCTTCGAGGTCGGTGGGGGCCAGGCCCATGCCGGAGGCGAAGGCGTCGTTGACCCGCTGGAGGCGCAGCCGGTCGTCGAACAGGATGAAGCCGGTGGGCGTCTGCCCGAAGACGGCCTCGGAGGCGGCGAGGTCGGTCTCGACCCGGCGCAGCCGGCCGAGGTCGACGGCCAGGCAGGTGGCGCCGGCGGTGGGCAGGGCGCTGTCGGGCATCAGGTAGAGCTCGGCGAGGCCCTCGCCGCCGACGGCGTCCCGGTAGGGGGTGGTGCCGACCCACTCCTCGCCGGCCAGGGCGCGTTCCAGCCGGGCGCGTCCGCGCTGCCAGAGCTCGCGGGGGACGAAGGTGGTGATCGGGTCGGCGCCGACGGCGTCGGGGGCGGGGACGCCGAAGAACTCGGCGGCGCGCTCGCTCCACTGGCTGATCCGGCCGTCGGGGCCGATGGTGAAGGTGGCGACCCGGATGTAGTCGTAGATCGACCCGGGGCCGCCCGCGCCCCACGGGTGGTCCGCGGCCCCCGGGTGGTGACCGAGGCCCACGGGGCCGGCGCCGGGCGGGTCCGCCGGCGCGGGCAGGTGCGGTGAACCGGCCTGCCCGGGCACGACAGCATGACCGCTGCTGCTCGGCGCGTTCCGCGCCGGGGTGCTGTTCAACGGACCGACCCCTCCAACCCGCGACCGTCCGGATGTCGAGAAGACCGAGTATTCATCATCGAGGGGTACGTTCACACGCCCTCAACATCACAACATCAGATCGGGCGAAGGTTTTTGTCCTACCGCCCGCGCAACCACAATGCCACGTCCGCGCCCCCTTCCGGGCTGCGCGCTCCCCCCGGCCACCTGCTGGCATATGCGGTCCCGCCCTCCTCGCCCCCGCTCGGGCTCGCGCCCCCGACCCGCTGCGCTCCCTATGACTCCTCGGGCTCACTACCCGGCAGCGCCTGCTCGAACCAGACCACCTTGCCGATGCCCTCGGCCCGGGCACCCCAGTGCAGCGCCAGGCGGCGGACCAGTTCCAGGCCCCGGCCGCCCTCGTCGGCCTCGGCCGCGTGCCGCTCCCGGGGCGGCTCGGGCAGCGGGTCGGAGATCTCGACCAGCAGCGTCTCACCGAGCGTCAGCCGCACGCCGATGGGGGCGCTGGCGTACCGGACGGCGTTCGTGACCAGCTCGCTGACCAGCAGCTCCGCGGTGTCGGTGAGCTCCTCGACGCCCCACTCGGCGAGCGTGGAGCGGACCAGCCGGCGGGCCCGGGAGACGGCGGTGGGCTCGGCGGGCAGGGTCCAGCCGGCCGTCGGGGTACCGGCCTGGCCGTGGCCGAGCCGGGCCAGCAGCAGCGCGACGTCGTCCGGCTCGCGGCCCTGCTCCATGGTGTCGAGCACGGCCTCGCAGGCGGCCTGGATGGAGGCGTGCGGCTCCTGGAGCACGGTGACCAGCCGGCCGAGGCCGACGTCGAGGTCCTTGTCCCGGGACTCGACCAGGCCGTCGGTGCAGAGGGCGAGCAGGCTGCCCTCGGGGATCTTCAGCTCGACGGATTCGAACGGGACGCCGCCGACGCCGAGCGGGGCGCCGGAGGGCAGGTCGAGGATCCGGCCGGCGCCGCCGCGCAGCGGGCCGCCGGTCCGGGTCGGTTCCCCGCCCTCCTCGCCCGGCACCACCAGGACGGGCGGGATGTGCCCGGCCTTGGCGACGGTCAGTCTGGCCGTCCCCGGGTCGAACACCGCGTAGACGCAGGTGGCGAGCAGCGCCTCGTCCGGGCCCTGGGCCAGGTCGTCGGCCAGCTCGTGGACGTGCCGCAGCAGGACGTCCGGCGGCAGGTCGAGGGCGGCCAGCACCCGGACGGCGGTGCGCAGCCGGCCCATGGTGGCGGCGGCCCGCAGGCCGTGGCCCATCACGTCGCCGACCACCAGCGCGGTGCGGTCGCCGGGCAGCGGGATGACGTCGAACCAGTCTCCGCCGACCTCGGCGCCGCTGCTGCCGGGCACGTACCGGTAGGCGACCTCGACGCCGGTGGGCTGCGGGACCTGCTGCGGGAGCAGGGTGCGCTGGAGGGTGAGCGCTGCGGTGCGCTCGCGGGCGTACAGCCGGGCGTTGTCCAGCGAGCTGCCGGCCCGGTCGGCCAGCTCGACGGTGAAGGCCAGGTCGTCCCGGTCGAAGCCCTCCCGGTAGCCGCCCCGGCTGACCAGCAGCAGACCGATCACGATGCCGCGGGCGCGCAGCGGGACGACCAGCATGGAGTGCACGCCCAGGTCGTGGGCGGCCTGCGTCTTCGGGTCGCCGGGGTACGTCACGTCGTCGAGCTGGTCCGCGCCGGAGAGCAGTTCGGGGACGCCGGTGCGCAGCACCCGGCCGCAGGCGGAGTCCTCGGCGAAGGTGATCCGGGCGCCGCGGCGGAGCATCACCTCGACCTCCGGGCCGTCCTGGACGGAGGCGGTGCCGAGCTGGAGCAGCGAGGTGCGGCGGTCGTGGCCGTGCCGGGGCAGGTCGTCACCGTGCGCGACGGCCTGCAGCAGGATCACCGCGGAGTGGTCGGTGAGCCGGGGGACGACGGAGCTGGCGAGCTCCTGGGCGATCCGGGCGGCGTCGAGCAGGTCGCCGACCCGGGAGCCGAACTCGTTGAGCAGCGAGAGCCGGCGCCGGGCGTGCTCGACCTTGGCGACGGCGCGGTAGCGCTCGGTCACGTCCATCACGGTGCCGGAGATGCCGAGCACCCGGCCGGAGCGGTCGGTCATCCGGCTGTAGGAGATCGAGCGGTAGCCGGAGCGGGCGGTGACCGGGGAGGCGAGGGTGACGTCGATGACCGGCTCGCCGGTGGCCAGCACCTGGCGCTGGATCGCGGTGACCTCGTCGGCGGCCCGCTCGGGCAGGGTCTCGCCGGTGGTCCGGCCGACGTGGTCCGCCAGGGCGACGCCGTTCATCTCGGCCAGGGTCTGGTTGACGGCGGTGTAGCGCAGCTCGGTGTCCATGATCGCGATGCCCAGCGGGGACTGCTCGAACAGCGCGTCACGGACGGCGAGGTCGCGCTCGACGGCCCGGACGGCGGCCGCCTCGGCCATGTTCACCTGGAGGAACGGGGTGCCGTCGCCGTCCACCAGGAGGGAGATCCGGGCGTCCACCGCGATCGGCACGCCGTCCCGGTCGCGCAGTTCGGCGTTGCCGGCCCAGCGGCCGTGGCGCAGGGTGTCCTGGATCGCGGCCCGGATCCGGCCGACCTGCTCCTGGTCGGGGATCAGCTCGTCGATCCGGCGGCCGACCAGCAGCTCGTTCGGCCAGCCGAGCAGTTCCTCGGCGGCCGGGCTCCAGAGCACCACCCGGCCCGCGGTGTCCAGGATCGCGATGGCGACCTTCAGCATGTCGAGCAGGCTGCCCTCGGCCGGCGCGCCGGCGCCGTACGGGGCGTCGGACGGCCCACCGGGGAACGGCCGGGCGGGCCGGCTGCGCACGCCGGGCTGGGGGCCCGGGTCGGAGACGGGGACGGCCAGGGTCGGCGCCGGCTGGTCGGGCCGCGGGGCTTCGGGGGCATCGGCGGCGTCCCGCCGGCGGCGGCCGGCCGGTGGCTGCGGGGCGGCGGGCCGGGCGCCCCGGCGCAGCCGGGCGCGGGCGGCTGCGCTCCCCGCGGCGCCTGTCCGCGGTGCTCCTCCGCCGCCGTTCCCGGTACTCGACACCGACGGGGCCTCCGGCTCTGGTCGGGATCGGCGTCGCCGGCTGGGACGGCTCACCGATGGTGACGAATAGTGCCGAAAAGTGACATACCCAGCAGAACCCAGGCTATCCCGGCCGCCGGGTCGTCTTGTCTGATTGACCTACCCCGTACCCCGCGCGTCGCACACCGGCTCAGGCCGTCCTATGCATGGAGCAACCGGGCGACGTGCGGCAGGACGTCGCGGTCGTGCTCGATCCAGTCGACGCTGTCCAGCTCGGCCGGGCCGAGCCAGCGCAGCTCGTCGTGGTCCTCCAGCGGACGGGGGTCGCCGGCCAGCAGCTCGGCCGCCCAGAAGCGCAGCTCCAGACCCGGCCGGACGCTCCACGCGCCCGGCAGCCGCTCCAGCGCCCGTGCCCGGACGCCCAGCTCCTCCAGCAGCTCCCGCTCCAGCGCCTGCGCCTCGGTCTCGCCGGGTTCGGCCTTCCCGCCCGGGAACTCCCAGCGTCCAGCCACCGCCGCGGGCGCGCTGCGCCGGGCGGCGAGCACCCGGCCCCCGTGGATGAGGGCGCCGCCGACGACGATCCGGGGCTCGACGGGGTTCTCGCTCGCCTTGTCCATGGGCCCGACCTTAGGTCCTGTCCGGCCCCTCACCGTCCACAGCGGTGGCCTCGGCCTCGACCCAGTACAGCTGCTTGTGGCCGCGGGCCTCGAACTCGGCCGCCAGCCGCTCCGCCGCGACACGG
The DNA here is from genome assembly GCF_044744605.1 of Kitasatospora sp. NPDC087271. Lineage (NCBI taxonomy): Bacteria > Bacillati > Actinomycetota > Actinomycetes > Kitasatosporales > Streptomycetaceae > Kitasatospora > Kitasatospora sp. NPDC087271. The sequence goes on along the minus strand of NZ_JBIUYQ010000004.1, from coordinate 377,834 downwards.
TCGAGCCCGGCCGCGACCAGGAAGCGGTTGCCGTTGTCGTCCTGCCGCATCACCCGAAAGGCGCTCATGGCAGGGAGCGTATCCCCGGCCTGCGTGGGGGTCGGGCCGGGGATCCGCCCCCACGACGCTACGGGCGGCTCGCTACCGGCAGGTACGGGTGCGGTTAACGGCGGGTAACCCGGCCGCGCCCGGCGGCCCGGACCCGTCGGCGGCCCGGACCCGTCGGCGGCCCGGACCCGTCGGCGGCTCAGACCTGGAGGTCGGGCACCTGCTCGCCGGTGGACAGGCCGAGCCCGCGCCGGATCTCGATGCTGAGCGGCACCGACTTGGTCACCAGCGCCCGGGCCCGCCGGACGTCGCCCTCCAGGTCGTCGCCGGAGGCCGCCGCGTCCCAGGCGGTGGCGGCCGCCTCCTGGGCCGCGGCCAGCTTGCGGACCGCCGGCTTGACCTCGGCCGGCCACGCCACCGACGCCTTGTTCAGCGCCGCGGCCTCCGCGTGGGAGGCGGTGGACATCCGCCGGGCCCAGGTCCGGTACTCGGACGACGCGTCCGCGAAGCCCTTGCTCGGCTGCTCCGCGTAGGCGTCGTTGAAGCCCCGGACGGCCTCCAGGTAGGCCAGCTGGGCGGGGTTCAGGCTGCCCCGGTCGGTGCGGACCGTCCCCAGGTGCTCGCCGTCGCGGTCCTCGAACGCGCAGGTGACGTAGCGGTCGCCGGACCTCCAGTTGCCCCGGGTCGGGTAGAGGTAGACGTCGTCCATGCCGTCCGGGATCGCCCACTGGTCGAGGGCGTAGTCGTCGAGCACCGTGCGGCACAGTTCGGCGGCCCGCAGGCGGACCGTCGCCTCGCCCGGGTAGGACGGGCCGTCGCCCGCCGGGATCCGGGCGGTCCCGGCCACCTCGCCGTGGTGCGGGGCCGAGCACGGCACCCGGCGGACCCAGTAGAGCGTCTCGTCGCCGCCCTCGGGGTCGGCCCGGCTGCCGTTGTCGGGGGTGTTGTAGCAGTCCCCGGACTTCAGCGCGGCCCACGGGACGGACCCGGCCGGAGCCTTCGTGGACTGGCCGAACCGGCCGCCATCGGGGGACTCGAAGGTCGAACCGGCCACGACGAGCGACAGCAGCACCGTGCCGACCACGCCGAGCACCAGACCGGTCACCGCCATGCCGAAGCCGCGCTCCTTGCGGCGGTTGATCTGGACCAGCGCGATGATGCCGAACACCAGGGCCACCGGCGCCGCCACGACCAGGCCGGTCACCAGGGCGGCGACCGCGAAGCCGTTGGTGACGGGGGCGGGCCGGGGGTAGGGGAAGCCGGGCTGGAGGCCGGACTGCGCGGCGGGCGGCACCGACGCCCAGCCGCCGGCGGGCAGCGGCGGGGGCGGGGGCTGCGGCGGGGCCTGCGACGGCAGGGGCGCGGCCCACGGGTTGGCGGGCGCGGGCGGGAGGGGCGGCACGGGCGGGGCGGGCGCGGACGGGGCGGGCGCGGACGGGGCGGCGGGGCCGGGCTGTCCGGGTACCGCGACCGGCTCGGGCTGCCCGGCCTGCGCCTGCTGCTCCGGCTGGTCCGCCTGCTCCGACTGCCCCGCCCGCTCGGCCCGCTTCGCCGGCGCGGCCTCGTGGGCCGGTGTGCGGGGATCGGCCGCGGGCGACTCCGGCCCCGGCGCGGGCGGCTCGGACGCAGGCTTGGACACGTGGACTCCCCCGGCCCGCCGGTACGGGCATCGACTCGGCAGCTCGACTCGTCGGCTCGCCCCCTCCGGCAACGGGCCGGACGGGCCCGAACGGCCCTGGTACGAGCGGACGCGCGACTTTACCCGATCTTTCCGAACGCCCGCGCGACCGTTTCGCCCGCCCCGCCGCCCATCCCGCCGCCCGGCCTCGCCCTCGGCCCGTCGCCGGCCCGTCGCCGGCCCGGCCCCCGGTCAGCCGCGCGCCAGGATCTCGCCGTGCAGCATGGAGAACCAGCCGTCCCCGGCGGCGCTCCACTCCTGCCAGCCGGCCGCGATGCGCGCCAGTTCGGCCTGGTCCGCGAAACCCCGCTCCACCGCCGTCCGGCCGATGGCGGAGCCGGTCACCCGGTCCGCCCACATCCCGCCCCACCAGGCGCGCTGCTCGGGCGTCGCGTACGTCCAGGTGGTGGCGGTCGCGGCGATGTCGGTGAAGCCCGCCGCCCGCGCCCAGGACAGCAGCCGCCGCCCGGCGTCCGGCTCACCGCCGTTGGCGCGGGCGATCCGCTCGTACAGCTCCAGCCAGCGGTCCAGCGCGGGCGCCTCGGGGAACCAGGTCATCGACGCGTAGTCGACGTCCCGGGCCGCGACCACACCGCCCGGCGCCGCGACCCGGCGCATCTCGCGCAGCGCGGCCACCGGGTCGGCCACGTGCTGCAACACCTGGTGAGCGTGCACCACGTCGAACTCACCCTCTCGATAGGGCAGTTCGTGGACATCGGCGACCTCGAACACGACGTTGGACAGGCCCCGGCCGGCCACGTACGCGGCGGCCTGCTCCAGCACCTCGGCGGAGGTGTCCACGGCCACCACGCGACCGCCCGGGCCGACCAGCTCGGCCAGGTCGGCGGTGATCGTGCCGGGCCCGCAGCCGATGTCCAGCAGCGCCTGCCCGGGGCGCAGTTCGGGCAGCAGGTAGGCGGCCGAGTCGGCCGCCGTCCGGGAGCGGTGCGAGCGCAGCACGGCCTCCTGGTAGCCGTGGGTGTAGACGGTGTCGGGCTGCTGTCCGGTCATGGTGTCCCCCTGGGGAGTGGTCGGTTTCCGCGACGCCTTCGACGCTAGTGGACGTTCCGCATTCCGAGAAGATTCGTCTCACCTGTCGATCACCCCGCGACCGCACCACCCCCGGCGGCCGTACCGTGGGGCGCACCCGAGAGAACGGTCCCCCCGCCCATGCCCGGCCAGCGCCCCTTCGTCCTGCTGAGCGCCGCGATGTCCCTCGACGGCCACCTCGACGACGCCTCCCCCGACCGCCTGCTGCTCTCCAACCGGGCCGACTTCGACCGGGTCGACGCCGAACGCGCGGCCGCCGACGCCGTCCTGGTCGGCGGCAACACGCTGCGCGCCGACAATCCGCGCCTGCTGGTCAACGACCCCGCACGCCGGGCCGCCCGGCTCGCGGACGGCCGCGCCGAGTACCCGCTGAAGGTGACGCTCAGCGCGAGCGGCGCGCTCGACGCCGGCCTGCGCTTCTGGCACACCGGCGGCGCCCGGCTCGCCTACACCACGGACGCCGGCGCGACCGTGCTGCGGCCCCGCCTGGACGGGCTGGCCGAGGTGGTCGCGCTCGGCGGCGCGGTGGACCTCGGCGCGGTGCTGGACGACCTGGGCGCGCGCGGGGTGCGCCGGCTGATGGTCGAGGGCGGCGGCGGCGTGCACACCCAGTTCCTGGCCCAGGGCCTGGCGGACGAGCTCCAGCTGGCGGTCGCCCCGCTGCTGGTCGGCCAGGCCGAGGCGCCGCGGTTCGTCCGCCCGGCCGCGTTCCCGGGTGGCCCGGCCCGGCGGATGCGCCTGCTGGAGGCACGTACGGTGGACGACGTCGTCCTGCTCAGGTACGCCCCGAAGGAGCCCGCCCCGTGACCGGAGTCCGTCCTGTGACCGCCGACCTCGACCACCTGCGCCGGGCCGTCGAACTCTCCCGCCGCTGCCCGCCGTCCGCGACGGCCTTCTCGGTCGGCGCGGTGATCGTCGGCGCCGACGGCGAGGTGCTGGCGGAGGGCTACAGCCGGGAGGGCGACGCGCACGACCACGCCGAGGAGGCGGCCCTCGGCAAGCTGCCGACCGGCGACCCGCGGCTGCGCGGGGCGACCGTCTACAGCTCGCTCGAACCGTGCGGACAGCGCGCCTCGCGGCCGGCGCCGTGCGCCCGGCTGCTGATCGCGGCGGGCGTGCCGCGGGTGGTGGTGGCCTGGCGCGAGCCGGACCTGTTCGTCACCGACTGCCAGGGCACGGCCCTGCTGACGGCGGCCGGGGTCGAGGTGGTGGAGCTGCCGGAGCTCGCCGAGGCGGCCCGCGCGGTCAACGCCCACCTGCTCGGCTGATCTTTTGTATCATCGGGGAACAAAGAGCTCGTCCTTCCTTGCCCGAGGAGCAGCCCCATGCCCGCCACACCCCTCCAGCTGACCGCTCGCGCCCTCCTCCTGGACATGGACGGCACCCTGGTCAACTCCGACGCCGTGGTGGAGCGCTGCTGGCACCGCTGGGCCGAGCAACACGGACTCGACCCCGTCGCCGTGCTGGCCGTCGCCCACGGCCGCCAGGGCCACGCGACGATGGCCGAACTGCTGCCCGACCGCCCGGTGGAACTCAACCTCGCCGACAACCGGCGGATGCTCGCCGCCGAGCGCGCCGACACCGACGGCGTCGTCCCGATCCCCGGCGCCGGCGCCTTCCTCGCTGCCCTGGACGGCCTGCCGCACGCCCTGGTCACCTCCGCCGACGAACCGCTCGCCCGGGTCCGGATGGGCGCCGCCGGCCTGCCGATGCCGCCCGTCCTGGTGACCGCCGAGTCCGTCGGCGCCAGCAAGCCCGACCCGGAGGGCTTCCTCAAGGGCGCCGCCGCCCTCGGCTTCGCCCCCGCCGACTGCCTCGCCTTCGAGGACTCCGACGCCGGCATCACGGCCGCCCGCGCCGCCGGCATCCGCGTCGTCGGCATCGGCCCCCGCGCCGCCGCCCACCGGCCGGACGCCCACGCCGACACCCTCGACGACGTCACCGTGACCACCGCACCGGACGGCACCCTGACCGTCACCGTCCGCCCCTGACCGGGGCGGCGACCCGGTCACCCTTGTCACCGCACGAGTCAGACGTAGGAGTCGAGCCATGAAGACGACGACCTACTCGGATTCCCGCGCGCGCTACGCCGAGGTGCTGAACGCGGTCACGGACGACCGCGAGGAGATCGTGATCACTCGCGCCGGACACGAACCGGTGGTCATAGTCTCACTGGAGGACCACCAGCCCCTCTAGGAGACCGCAGTGATGATGTGACTGGTGGTTCTGCTGATGAGCCTGACTCGCCCTCTGACTGACGTCTCGGACTGTCCTGTTTTGGATTTGTCGGCTCATCAGCGGGGTCACCACGCACGCGGCCGGACGGGCGCCTGTGACTTCATAGGAGCTTGGTCCAGAAGCCCCGTCACTGTCTTGTCCACCCGCCCGACCGGCGCGTGCCGCCCTCGGCTCGGACAAGCGGCAAGGACGGACATGACCAGCATGACGCACGACAGCCCGGAGATCACCGGCGGAGTCGACACCCACGGACTGACTCACCACGCGGCCGTGATCGATCCGCTCGGCCGGCACCTCGCCGACCAGGAATTCCCCGCCACCATCGTCGGCTACCGGGCCCTGTTGGACTGGATGCGCTCGCAGGGCACCCTGAAAGCAGTCGGGGTCGAAGGGACGGGCGCCTACGGCGCCGAGCTCGCCCGAGTGTTGACCGCAGCCGGGGTGACGGTCGTCGACGTCGACCGGCCGGACCGCAAGACCCGCCGGATGAAGGGCAAGTCCGACCCGATCGACGCCTACGCCGCCGCCACGGCGGTGGCCTCCGGGCGGGCCACCGGCATCCCCAAGAGCCGAGACGGCGTGGTCGAGGCCGTCCGGGTCCTGCGCGTTACGCGCCGCAGCGCGGTCAAGGCCCGCACCCAGGCGATGAACCAGATCCGCGGCCTGCTGGTGTCCGCTCCAGCGGTGCTGCGCGAGCAGCTGGCCGGCCTGGACCGCAGCGTCCTGATACGCACCCTTTCCCGCCTGCGTTGCGGCGGCGACCTGTCCACACCGCTGACGGCGACCAAGGCCGCGCTGCGGCGCCTGGCCCGCCGCCACCAGGCGCTGGACGACGAGATCGCCGAACTCGACGCCGAGATCGGCCCAATGCTCAAGCAGGCCGCCCCGGAACTCCTCGCGCTGTTCGGCGTCGGTCCCGAGACTGCCGGCCAGCTGCTGGCCTCCGCCGGGGACAACCCCGAACGGATGCGTTCCGAGGCCGCCTTCGCCCACCTGGCCGGGGTCGCTCCGATCCCGGCTTCCTCCGGCCGCACCCACCGCCACCGACTCAACCGCGGCGGCGACCGGGCGGCGAACAACGCCCTGCACACCATCGTGCTGGTCCGCATGCGCTACGACGAGCGCACCCGCGCCTACGTCGAACGCCGCACAAAGGAAGGCCTGTCCAAGAAGGACATCATGCGCTGCCTCAAGCGCTTCGTCGCCCGCGAGATCTACCGCGCCCTGACCAGCACACCAACCCGACGAATCACCCAAACCAACCTCGCTCCTGCGGCTTGACATCCATAGGAGCATCCTCACCACCAACACTTTGGCCGCCCCAGGTCGAGTAGCACCCGTCACCCGAGCCCGAAGGAAACGCGACGAAGTTGTATCCGTTCTCGATCAGCAAACGCGCCCGCTAGCCGATGGCCCAGGAGGCCAATGCCCAAGTGCACGAGAGCCTCCTACGCCCACCACCGCTGGGCTAGACTGCCCCCATCGGCGGGTACGCACGCCGAACTCCGGCCCAGGCACATCTCCCGCTTTTGCCTCGGCTGCGACGGACAAGGGCCTCCGGCTCGCGTAAGCCATCGTCGTTCCCTGCGAGGGGCCGGCGCGGGCGGGAGCGCGCCTCCGCCCCCGGAGGACGGCATGGTTCAGAACAGTGCACGCAAGCGTGCGGTACGACACTCGGCCTCATTGAGCGGTTCCAAATACACCACTGCTCTGCGTGGGGTTGAAGCAGAACGTCGGCAGTCACAGTCCACTACGTCTCAGGTGCAACATCGGCAGGCCAGTCGGACTCGCCAAAAGGCGGCCTCCGTACGGCGCAGGTATACCGGGGAGAGCTACACCGCTGCGTTGGCAGGAGTCGGAGCATCAGGTGACCTGGGTCTGGACTCGCCAAGGCCAGAACAGCAAGAATTCCGTGCCCTCCTCGCACTGGCACTTCTCAATAAGGGGCAGATTTCCCCAGCAGGCATGGGGTGGGAGTGCAGCACACTCAGTGCCTACGATCCAGTCATCTCATCTCGTGACGACGCGTTGGTCGTCAGTGACTCACGAGCTCCCGATAATGTCACGGCGTGGATCCTGCCGACACGCTCTCCGGGTGCACCGCTGCGCATCCCTGGCCTGCGCCTAGCGTCGACCCATGAGTCCGACCATCGAACCTACGTAATGCAGCACCTCCCGACAGGGGCACATCTGGTCGTCACTTCCAGCCCGGCTGGAGAAGTGCCTTCAAGCGCAGGAGACGCAAGCCCTTGGCGCGATCACCTGACGCTCGACGATGAGCTGACAATGCGAGAGCAGCACGCACTCGACGCAATCCCGAAGATGACTAGCAGCGCCCGAGCACTGTTGGCAGGCTTGGTAACGCGCTACACCATGGAAGATCCCAAAGGGAAATGGGCCACCAGCTGGGATTGGGACCCGCTGGATCGGCCGGGAGATCGCAGAGAAGAAAGGCTCCCACTCAGGGAAGGCGTGCAACGAAGGCTATGGGGAGAGGGAAAGTCCTGGGAACTGCAGTGGACGGGATATCCCTACCCAAAGGATCTCGCAATTGCCTTGACTCATCCACTGGTAGGCATCAGTGGCGCCCGGCTGAGTCGACACCGCGACACGTATGAGGTGACTTTGGGGGACGCCTTGCTTGAGCTGCGGGCCTGGAGGGCATGACATGGAATTGGGAGCGCTCTCCGCAGCCTGCGCTGCACTCGTGGTAGGTCTGCTGACGTGGACCCAGTCCCGCTCTTCAAACCGCCGAGCTGATTTCATCGCGATCACAGACCGGCTCGACCGAGAACTAGAGAGCGAGAGAGAACAACGGCGGCTCTTGATGGGCTTCGTCCTGGACCTGCTCCAGTGGGCCCGTGCCGTGGAATCGGACCCACAAGCCGGCCCACCACCGTCCCCTCCAACCGGACTCGACCTCAAACCCTGGCTGCGGTAATGATGGAGTGTTTTTGCCAGCGATCCCCTGCAGACTGGCCGGCTCCAACAAGCTGGGAGTTCATGGTACGGGGAGCCTATTCCTGCCGGCGGCTTCCGCGCCGGGTATCTGCCTGTGATCGTCGAATGTCGCCCAACAACGGTTCGCCCTCAATAGGCCCAGGTCGAACCCGTGCCCCGGTATTCCTCGACCGGAATCGGGTGGACGTCAGGGCACATGCGGTCGGTATAGAGGAGACCATCGAGGTGGTCGACCTCGTGGGCGATGAGGCGGGCGACGCCGAACTCGTAGGTGACGGTGGTGATGGTCCCGTGAAGGGTGGTGGAGGTGACGTCCATGCGGAGGGGACGGGGGACCATGCCGCGGACGTCGAAGAAGCTGAGGCAGCCCTCGTACTGTTCATCGGTCTCGTCGGAGACCGCTGTGGCCTTGGGGTTGAGCAGGATGATCGGCTCGGCGCCCGCGGTCGGGGGCAGGACGAGGGCGGCAGCACGGGGGATGCCGATCTGCGGGGCGGCGAGGCCCATGCCCTTGGCGAAGGAGTGAACGCGTCCGATCCGGTCGACGGCGGTGAACAACTCGTCGGTCACTGCCTGGACGGCGGCTCGTTCGGCCGGGAGGTCGAAGGGCTCGGCCGGGTGACTGAGGATAGAGGCACCCTGCTGGACGACACCGAGGGACTGCAACTGCTGGCTGGGACGCACCTTGATCACCTGTTCCCTTGGTCTATGGCTGGCTTGGGGCGACGCGGACGGGAAGGCGGGGCAGGGGTGGCCCAGGTGAAGTGCTGGGCCACCGTTCGGAGCGGCGGCTTACGGCAAAGCCAAGCAGGACTCTGATCCCACGCTACCGGCGGTGCCCCACTGCCTTCCCCGTTTCGTCCCTGCGCATAGCGGTCATCGACAACTCGGCGAGTCGCGGGAGGAATTTCACGTCGAGCTGCTCGACCGGGTGCAGGAGACCCCTCTCGCAGATCTCGGCGACCCACACCACGCAGTTGGCGCGCGGGTAGGCCGGGTTGATCCCGATCTCGCCCTTCGGGAAGGTGCCGTTGAAGGGTGCCGGGATGCCCTCGGTGTTCCAGTAGGCCCATGCTTCCAGGGCCTTGGCCTGTTCGAAAGCGAGGTAGAGCTGCGGGTAGCGGTCGATGACCCGCAGTTCACGGAAGACAAGCTGCCCCATCAGTCCCGGCGCTGTTTCAGCGAGAACGTCGAACTCCGAGCGATGGAAGGAGAAGGACGTCGCGTCCTGGCTCGGGGCGAGCGCTACGCCAGCGAACAGATGTGACAGGCGCTCCCGCACGTAGTAAGCGACTCCGGCGGTCAGCCCGGTCTCGATCTGGCCGATGAACTCAAGGAGGTGGTCGTGTCCTGGGTTGAAGCGGGACAGGTCGAAGAGCTTGTCCATGCCCTGGACGGCGGAGAAGGCGAGCTGCTTGTAGAGGCGGTTGTTCATCTCGCCGAGCTGTGCGTAGGCCTTGGTCTCGTGGCTGGTGGAGTGGAGCATCAGGTACTCGGAGAGCACCTCGAAGTAGAGGTAACCGAGGAACGGGAACGCCGGAACGGTGGCGGCGAGCTGGTCGATGAAGTCGGTGTCCGGCGTTGGTGTTCCGGTGGCGTTGGCGAGGAGGGTGTCGAGGAAAAGGGCCGCGGCCTCGATGCGTCGCAGGGCCGTCTGGCGGAGCTGGGCGTCTTCGTGCTCGGTGAGGAAGCTGCGGTGGGTGAGGTAGGTCCGCAGGTGGACGGTGCCAAGGCGGAGGTAGTCGATGCCCTTGGGCGGGACCGGGGCGTCGGGGGTGATCTCGAAGACGAGGGTGCGGGTGTGCTTCTTGGTCTCCAGTAGGTAGGAGCCGAGGTTGTGGGGGCGCAGGCCGGTGAGCTCCGGCGTGAGGGGCGCGCAGTAGAGGACGGCGACGAGGCAGCCGGTGGAGGCGTAGAGGTGGCCGCTGGCGCGGATGGCGTCGAGGGCGACGGTGGTGTGCATCAGGTGGATGGGGCGGCCGGAGACGAGGGACTCGGTCGTGGCGTTGGCGCGCAGGAGCCAGCCGTTGGGGGTCTCGTGTTCGAGGTGGGAGCGCCAGTCGGCTTCGGTCTCGGTGAGGCCGGCGGGTCCAGGGCGGGTGGGGTTGGTGGTGTGGTCGGTGTGGGCGTTGTCCCACTCGGCATGCACGGGCTGGCCTCCTACTGCGCGGGGTCGGTGATCTGGCGGGCGTGGATGAGCGCTCGGTGGTTGCTGGCGCCGTCGAGGCGGGCCTGTTCGCTGCGGACGACCAGGTCGTGGGCGGTGGCGTGGAGCCAGTCGGGCGGCACGAGCCGCAGGTGGGACGGGTCGGGCCACCAGCGGGCGAGGGGGAGCCGGTAGCGGTCCAGGCAGTCGGCGACCTTGAGCAGGTCGATCAGGTGCGGTGCTCGCTGGTAGCGCTGGTTCTGCTGCACGGTGAAGCGCTCGTACGGCACGTCGTGGAGGCTGATCGCGGTGGCGGCCTGCGCGAGGACGTCCTGCGGCAGCTCCCGCCCGATCATGCCGGTGACGGCGGCGTGGTTGCGGGTGAACCAGGCCGTTGCCCGCCGGCCGTGGCCGGGGTCGTCGCGGTCGTTGTGGCGCTGGCAGTCGTGGACGGCCGCAGCGGCGCACAGCGCGGCCCTGTGGTCGCGGTCGAGCCCGTACTCCAGGGCAAGGATCGACGAGAGCAGCGAGACGCGGGCGTTGTGCCGGACGCCGTGGATGGAATCGACGCACCGGGGCTGCGCGAACCAGGTGGCTTCCGGTACCAGCATGAGCGGCAGGTGTGGCAGGGTGGGCGGCGCGGCGGCGACCTCGGGCCGCATCTCGGCGATCCAGTCCAGGGTGGGCTGGTCCATGACCTGGTGGTCCAGAAGCATCCGGTTCTCGGCGAGTCCTCTGAGCGACGCGGCGCCCGAGCGATGCGTTTGTTGGGTCATGTCTGCTTCCTCGAAGGGATGGTGCGGTGGGCGTCAAGCTGGGCGTGGCGGTCCTGACCATGGGCACGCGGCCGAAGGAACTGACCGAGCTGCTGGCCTCGGTGGAAATGCAGACCGTCCCGGCCGCGAAGGTCGTGGTGGTCGCCCAGGGCTGCCCGCTGCCGGAACTGCCGGCGTGGGTGGAGGGCGTCGAGCTGGCTGAGAACCTCGGGGTGACCGGCGGCCGGAACGTTGCGCTGGAGCATCTGCGTGACGTGGACGTGGTGATCGACCTGGACGACGACGGTCTGCTGGTCGCCGACGACGTGTTCGCGAGGATCGAGGCCCTGTACGAGGCCAACCCCCGGCTGGGCATCGTGTCCTTCCGGATCGCCGACGAGACCGGGCTGACCCAGCGCCGCCACGTTCCCCGACTGCGGGCCGGCGACCCGATGCGCGGTGGCGAGGTGACCAGCTTCCTCGGCGGCGGCCATGGACTGTCGACGAAGATGCTGCAGCAGGTCGGGGACTGGCCGGACGCATTCTTCTTCGCGCACGAGGAGACCGACATGGCCTGGCGGGCGCTCGACGCCGGCTGGCGGGTGCTGTACGCCCCGGAGCTGCTGCTGCAGCACCCGCGGACCAGCCCGACCCGCCACTCGTTCTTCTACCGGGTGAACGCCCGCAACCGCGTGTACCTCGCGCGCCGCCACCTGCCCGCTGTGCTGGTGCCGGTCTACCTCGGCGTGTGGGTGGCGCTCACTGTCGCCCGCACCAGGAACGCCGCTGGGTTGAAGGCCTGGTTCTCGGGCTTCGCCGAGGGCTGGCGCACACCGTACGGTCGGCGCAAGCCGATGCGCTGGCGCACGGTGTGGACCATGACCCGGCTCGGCCGGCCCCCGATCATCTAGGCCGCAGCCGCCCGGCGCATCCACTCCGGGATCGCGCTGGGGTTCGCCCGCAGCCAGGCCACGTAGCGGGCGACGCCCTCCTCGATGCTGGTGGTCGGCCGCCAGCCCAGCAGTTCCTCCATCCGCTCGACGGAGGCGTACCCGCCTTCGGGGTCGCCGAGTGGCATCGGCGTCTCGACCAGCTGGGCGTCGAGGTAGTGGGCGCGGACCAGTTCGGCGACCTGCCGGATCGACGTGCCAGTTCCCGTACCGATGTTCACCGTCTCGTTGTGCGCACGGGGCGAGGTCAGCGCGTGCAGGGTGCCGGTGGCGATGTCGTCGACGTGGACCAGGTCACGGACCTGGCGGCCGCCGCCGTTGAGCTGCAGCGGGAGGCCGAGTGTGGCCCGCATGGCGAACCAGGCGACCACCCAGGAGTGGCTGTTCTCCTTCACAACCTGCGGTTCACCGTAGACCGAGAAGTACGGCACGATCGCGTAGGAGCGGTCAGCCTCCCCGAGCATGGCGGCGGTCTGGTACTCGCCCCAGACCTTGCTGTTCCCGTACACCGACACCGGCGCGACTGCCGCGTCCTCGACGAACTGCGGGCTGCCGTTGCCGTAGACGCTGGCCGAGGAGACGAACACCATGCGCTGGACCCGGGGGGAGGAGGCGACGGCGTCGAGGACGTGCTGGGTACCGATGATGTTGGAGTCGATGGCGTCCAGCGGCAGACGCGTGCAGGCGGCCACGTCGGCCAGGGCGGCGGCGTGGATCACGTAGTCGCATTCGGCGATCACTCGGTTCATCAGGCCCGGTTCGGCGATGTCGCCGACGATGAAGTCCGGGTTGAAGGTGTCGATGCCGAAGCGCTCGCGGTACACCTCGGGCGGGTAGGCGTCGAGCTTGCACACCGAGATGGCGCGTGCGCCGAGCTGGCGGAGCTGGGTCGTGATGCGGCTGCCGATCAGGCCGCCGGCCCCGGTGACCAGGACGGTCTTTCCGGCAAGCTGTTCAAGGGACATGAGGTGTTCCCCTCCTGTGGTGAGCGTGGAGTGTTGGCGGATCAGTTAGCGCGGTGCCGCGGGCAGGCGCACTCGGGCCAGACCTCGATCCGGGCGACGTACTCGTCGGGGCCTGGGTTGGCGGCGATCACGCCGGAGTCGTCGTAGCGGGTGCCGTCCTGCGCCACCTTGAACGTCCGGATGGTCAGACCCGGACGGCGCCTGGCGCGAGTGGCGCGGCCCTCTCCAGCAGTTGTGCCCGCCTCGCTGTCCGAGGGGGACCGGGATTCCGCAGCGCGTCGGGTCGTGGCCTCGTCCATCGGATCCCTCCCATTGCCGGCCACGGGTCGGTGTTCCCGCGGCGCTGGACGGGGTGATCGGCAGGTGCTGCAAGCCACCCCGATCTCACGCTTCGCTGTCATCCGTGTGCGGATTGCGAAGTGCCGCCAGCATGGCGGCGGGCGGCTACGCATCGATACGACGTCGCTGCCGTCATGGCCACGTCGTCGCCGGACGCTGGTTGGCGTGGTCGACGATGTCGTGCGTCATGACCGCCGTCATGGCTGCCGTCATCTGGCCCGAGAGCCCTCCGGACGCGTTTCCTGCGGACCGGCCATGGCTATCGTCAGAGCAGACGAACGGGGACGGAGAGGATCCGCAGTGGCCGAAACTCCCACGCTCTTAAGGGCCTTGACACTGCAGCGCCACTGGCAGGTCTACGAGACCTTCCGCCTCCGGTTCGAGGCGACGGCGAACTCGGCCGCCGAGCAGGAAAACGACCCCCGGCTACGGGGCCTGTCGGTCTCCAAGCGGCAGTTCGAGCGCTGGTACGGCGGCGCGGTGAAGACTCGCCCCTACCCGGACCAGTGCCGGGTCCTGGAGGCGATGTTCGGCGTCAGCGTCGACGCGCTCCTCGCGCCCGCACCGGCCCCGTCCCTGCCGGCGCCTGCGGTCGCTGGCTCGTTCGTCGTCCCGCCACCACGGTCGGTCCCTGTCCTTCTCCCGTCCGAGCAGGCAGCGGTACTGCCTGCCGGTGGCCCGTCCAACAGCGAGACCCGCTTCGACGCGGGCACCACGGAATTGGAAAGGCAGGTCGCAATGGCGGCTCGTCGCGCACTTCGGTTCACCGCGATGGCGGAGGGCAGCAGCATCGGCCCGGAGACCCTGGGCCAGATCCACGACGAGGTGCGGCGACTGACCGTCGCCTACCCCAGGCTGGCGCTGCCGACCCTGCTCGGCGACCTGGTCGAGGTCCAGGACCTCACCTTCCGCCTTCTCGAACACGGCCGCGTCAAGCCCCTGCAAGCCCGCGACCTGTACCTGCTCGCCGGGATCACCTCCGGCATGCTCGCCAAGGCCAGCCACGACCTGGGCAACCCGAGCGCCGCGATGATGCAGGCCCGCACCGCCTTCGTCTGCGCCGACAACGCCGACCACCACGCCATGCGCGCCTGGGTCCGCTCGCTCCAGTCGCTCATCTCCTACTGGGCAGGCCGCCCCGGCGAGGCCGCCGACTACGCCGCCCTCGGGCAGAGCGCGGTCGGCGACGTCCGCGGCACCACCAGCGTCTGGCTCGCCTGTCTCTCCGCCCGCGCCCACTCCCTCCTCGGCGACGGCGAGGCCACCCGCACCGCCATCCAGCAGGCCGAGGACGCCCGCGCGGCCGCTGAACCGGACGACCTCGACGCCTTCGGCGGCATCATGACCTTCCCCGCGCCCCGACAGCTCTACTACGTCGCCGAGGCCACCGTGCAGCTCGGCGAGGACGCCGCACTCGGCGAGAGCCAGTCCGAAACCGCCGTCGCCGCCTACCGCGACGCCTCCGAAGACGAGTGGGCCTTCGGTGACGAGGCCGGCGCCCAGACCGACCTCGCCCTCGCCCGCATCGCCCGATGCGAGGTCGAAGGTGCCGCCGAGGCCGTCCGCCCGGTGCTCGACCTCCCCATCGAGCAGCGGAACTTCGGCATCGTCAGCAGCGCCCAGCGCGTCCACGCCGCCCTGCATGGCGTCGGCCGCCGCAGCGTCGGTGCGGCGGCCGACCTGCGCGAGGAGATCGAGGCCTTCACCGCCACCCCGACCTCAGTCCTCGTCCGGTGACCCCACGGATAGGCTCCGCAGCCATGACCCCAGTCCACCTGGCCGGCCCCCGCCTGGCACTGCGCGAAGTCGAACCCGAGGACACCGACGCCCTCCTCACCATCTACGGCGGCCCCGAGGCCACCCGGCACCTCAGCTTCGAACCCCGTACCCGCGAGCAGGTCCAGGCGATCACCGCCCGCTCCATCGCCTCCGCGAACGCCACCCCGCGCACCGAGTACTGCCTCGCCATCACCCGGCTCGGCGAGCACCAGCTGATCGGCTACGCGCGCCTGGCCACCGAGCCGCAGCAGGCCGCCACCATCGGCTTCGCTCTCCACCCGGCCGAGTGGGGCAAGGGCCTCGGCACGGAGACCGTCCACCTGCTGTGCGCCCTCGGCTTCAACGTCCTCGGCCTGCACCGCATCTGGGCCGCCCGCTCCCCGCTCAACGAGGCCTCCGCGCGCACCCTGTTGCGGGCCGGCATGACGGAGGACGGGCGGATCCGCGACCACGTCTTCGTCCACGGTGCCTGGCGAGACTCGATCACCTACTCGATCCTGGAGCACGAGTGGTCGCCGAACGGTGTGCTAGGGATCGCCGCCGAGCACGAGAGCTGAGTCCCGGGCCTACGGGCCTGGCAACGCAGCACCTCCGTTCCCTTCCCGCTGGCCTTGGCTCCAGGGCCTGCCCTCGCACCCTGGGCGAGGGCGGCCGTGTTCGGCGGCCAGCAGGACTGTCCTGCGGGGCAACATGCTCCGACAGGAGCAGGCCAGGGGGTAAGGACTCCTTACCCCACAACTTGCTCCCCTTGGGGTGAACCGGGGTAAGCAGTGCTTACCTCACAACTTGCTCTGCCTGGGGCTCGTTCCTCTGCCTGGGGCTCGTTCCGGAAATCCCGGCATCGACATGTGGAGTTCCGGAACGAGCGGTTCGCGCCGACTGTGTGCCGCTCGCCCGGTTCCGGATACGGAACCGGGCGAGCGGCATGTCGAGGCAGAGTCAGGCGACGATGGCGTGCGCCGAAACCGCTTCGGGCTGGTCGGTCTGCTCGCTCCTCACGAGCTCCAGCAGTTTGCCGACCCGATCGTTGCTGATCGATAGGCCAGCGCCGCGCACTGCTTCCTTGATCACTGCATGGGTGGCACCCCTCTCTGTGCCGGCAGGCCCAACCACCTCAAGCAGTTCGTCCATGCTGGCCGCTGGCTTGCGGCCTGTGCGCTTGCGGGAAGCGGCAGGCTCCTGGCTCGCAGACGGGGGTCGACTGGTAGAGGCCGGCCGGGCCTCTTCGGCTTCTGCCGCCGAGGCAGGAGCCAGCACCTGATCCGGCTCAGCGTCGCCCTCGTTACCGGCGGAAGGATCGCCCGGCTCGGACTTGGCGGGGCCCGCCTCCTCCACTCGAGTGGTGGAGGCGGACGAGGTATGAAGCTGGCGAAGAAGAGCTGGGCCGACGACTCCCCAGCCGAGGAGAAGTAGAGGCGCAACGGCGTCGAGAGTGGCCCGTCCGCAGTGTCCAGCAAGGATGGGTTCGGCGGTGTTGAGGGCGAGGGTGAGCACGCCGCACAGATGCATCAGCCGGGTGGTGGAGCGCAGTTGGGAGGGGTCCGTACCAATGGCGGAGAGGTGGTGCAGGGCCACCAGGAGGCCGAGCACAGACAGGTCGACCATGGGGGCGATGAGCGGGGCAACGGGGTGCGGGACGCCTAGGCGCAGGGCGAGGGCCCACACGTTGCCGAAGGAGAAGCCGAAGGCGAGGCCGGCGATGGCCGTCATCACGAGGGTGATCATGGTGCGGGCGATGGTTCCGGAGCCGGTCGGATGGGTGTCCGGCTGGGTGGTGGACATACGAGCGTGTCCTTGCGGCGGAGGGGTGTTCGAGAGAAATCCGTCTTTGCCGTCTTGCCGTTGCATCCGCGGGCCAGGACGGTACGACAAGGTCCAAGCGCGGCTTGGCCGATGGCGTCCGGTGCGGGAGCTCTTCCGTCTTGGGACGGTGAACCGTCCCAGCAGAAGGGCATTTGACCTGCACTTTTACGGCAGGGACGGCTGGGACGGCACGAGACGGGTGCGCTTTCCGTCCCGGGCCCGGCCCGCCGCCCGCACTCGGGTCCGTGCGGCGGCGGGCCAGTCGCCGTCCTGTTCGGTCTGCCGTCTTGGCCTGACAGGTCAGCTCGCACCGGTGGCCGGGGCGATCGGAAAGACCGTGGGGCAGTACCGCCGCCAGGCATCAGTGAACTTGTGCCGCATGTAGCCCTTGCGCTGAGTTCCGTCGCAGATACGGACGTTGACCGAGGAGATGCCGAACTCACGCAGCATCGAGCCGAGACCGCGCGGAGTCAGGCCGCCTCGACCCCACTCCACCCACGGCGCCTCATGGTCACCGTTGAGGGCAAGCAACAGCTGGTCGGTGGTAATGCTGTCAGGATCGCCGGCCGCGTGGAAGGTCCGCCGGATGTCGGCCAGGATCTTGGCCCCTCCGGGGTTGTCCTCCTCAGTCTGCTGCACCTCGGCGTCGACCATGCGCTTGCATGCCTGCCGGGCAAGCCTGGGCCAGGGGCCACCCGCCAGGTCGGCAACGATCACCAGGGGTTCCCAGGTGTCGGCGGCCCGATCCTCGACCGGCATGTCCGGTTCCAGGTGCAGAGCCGGCTCGGCGAGCGGCGCCGACCAGCGGGCGATCCGGTCCCGGATCTCGTGAAACCCGGGCCTGTCGCGCTCGGAGCGGTACGGCGAGACCGTCTCGCCCTCGGCACGCCTGCGCATCCGGATCACGATCGACCGGTCCATGATGGTGTCCGGCAGGTCGCCGATCCCGGCGATGGCTGCCATCGCGAAGGTGTGGAATCGGCCCGGGGTGTGATCCTTGCCAACGACCCGCAGCACGTACCGGTCGCGCTGGTGTCCGGCGTTGAGCAGACCGCGCATCTCCTCGTTCTTCTCCGCCACCTTCGGGCTGCCGAAGATCGTGTCCGCCTCGTCCACCAGCAGCGTCGGCGGGTTCTCGGTGATCGAGCGGAACACGGCGGCCGGAGACGAGTTGACCGTGAGGAGCGCCTGGTGGACGGTCTCGGTGAGCACGTCGAGCAGGCGCGATTTGCCGCACCGCTTCGCCGGGCCGACCACCGCCAGGCGCGGCGCGTGCTGCCACGACCTCTGCAGGTGCGTCGCTGCCACCCACAGCGTGGTGGCGTCCAGCGCTTCCTCGGAGGGCAGGATCACGAACCGCGCGATCCGGGCCTTCAGCTGCGCGAGCAGTTCGGCACCCTCACTCGCCTCGGCGTCCGGGATCAGGTCGATCCCGTCCGAGACGGCAGGCCCCGCGGGTGCCACCCCTGCTGGCCGCCCACCAGCTGTAGACAACTCGGCCTCGTACCGCCGATCCGGCTGGCCCGGTATCGCGACAGGCGGCCACGACGCATTCGGGGGTGCGTCATTGGACTGGGGAGACGTAGGGTTCAACGTGCATTCTCCGGCCGGGCGAGCTCTTCGGGCTCCAGCTCCGGCACGTCGACTTGCTGCACGCCACCGTCACCGTGGAACAGCAGATCCAGCAGACGGCCAAGCACGGCGTCTACGTCGGGCCGCCGAAGACCACCGGTCCTACCGGACCGTGCCCCTCCCGAAGATGGCCGTCCAGGCCATAGCCGCGCACCTGCGGGACTTCCCGGTTACCGACCCCGGGGGCTGGCTCTTCACCGCTCCCGAGGGCGGCCCGGTCGTCTACACCAGCTTCATGGACGGCTCGTGGCGGCCCGCCTGCCAGCGGGCCGGCATACCGAAGGGCACCGGTCCGCACGCGCTCCGGCATCACTACGCGAGCCTGCTGATCAAGCACGGCGAGTCGGTGAAGACCGTCTCCGAGCGGCTCGGGCACACCAACGCCGCAATGACGCTGAACATCTACACCCACCTCTGACCCGGCTCCGAGGAGCGGACCAGGGCCGCCGTCGACCGCGCGTACGCCGACGACGGCGGCGCGGACCGAGGCGACCTCCCGGGCACCGAAGCGGCGTAGCGAGCGCCGGTTGCGTTGGCCGGAGTTGGCAGCCTCGCGGACTCCCTGCGGACCGAAAGGCCGCCCAACCCGCTCCGCCGCAGGTCAGACGGCCTTTCCGCAGTTCGGCTAGACGTTGAAGCGGAACTCCACCACGTCGCCGTCCTGCATGATGTATTCCTTGCCCTCGATGCGGGCCTTGCCCTTGGAGCGGGCCTCGGCGATGGAGCCGGTCTCGACCAGGTCGGCGAAGGAGATCACCTCGGCCTTGATGAAGCCCTTCTGGAAGTCGGTGTGGATGACTCCGGCGGCCTCGGGGGCGGTGGCGCCCTTCTTGATGGTCCAGGCGCGGGTCTCCTTGGGGCCTGCGGTGAGGTAGGTCTGCAGGCCGAGGGTGTCGAAGCCGACCCGGGCGAGGGTGGCGAGGCCGGGCTCCTCCTGGCCCATCGACTGGAGCAGTTCCAGGGCCTCGGCGTCGTCGAGCTCGATCAGCTCGGACTCGATCTTGGCGTTGAGGAAGATCGCCTCGGCCGGGGCGACCAGCTCGCGCTGGACGTTCTTGAAGTCCTCGTCGGCCAGCTCGGCCTCGTCCACGTTGAAGACGTAGAGGAAGGGCTTCGCGGTCAGCAGGTGGAGGTCGCGGATCGGAGTGGTGTCGAAGCCGGCCTCGAAGAGGGTCTTGCCGGTCTCCAGGACCGCCTGCGCGGCCTCGGCGGCGGCCAGCACGGGGGCGGTCTCCTTCTTCAGGCGCGCCTCCTTCTGGAGCCGCGGCAGGACCTTCTCGACGGTCTGGAGGTCGGCCAGGATCAGCTCGGTGTGGATGGTCTCGATGTCGTCCTTGGGCGACACCTTGCCGTCCACGTGCACCACGTCCGGGTCGGTGAAGGCGCGC
Organism: Kitasatospora sp. NPDC087271; assembly: GCF_044744605.1. NCBI lineage: Bacteria > Bacillati > Actinomycetota > Actinomycetes > Kitasatosporales > Streptomycetaceae > Kitasatospora > Kitasatospora sp. NPDC087271. Next base: position 358,102 of record NZ_JBIUYQ010000004.1, on the reverse strand, counting down.
ACGACCTGGCAGATCGCGTCCGACTCGCGGATGTTGGCGAGGAACTTGTTGCCCAGTCCCTCGCCCTCGCTGGCGCCGCGCACGATGCCGGCGATGTCGACGAAGTCGACGGTGGCCGGGAGGATCCGCTGGGAGCCGAAGATCTCGGCGAGCTTGGCCAGCCGCGTGTCCGGGACGCCGACGACGCCGACGTTCGGCTCGATGGTGGCGAACGGGTAGTTGGCCGCCAGCACGTCGTTCTTGGTCAGGGCGTTGAACAGGGTCGACTTGCCGACGTTCGGCAGGCCGACGATTCCGATCGTGAGCGACATGAAGCGCAGTCCCGTGGGCTTGGAGGAGTTGGGTCGGCACCGTGCGGGCCGACCCCCAAGTCTACGGGCAGCGCCTCACGCCCCGGTCGCCGCCGGGAGGGGCGCCAGGAACTCCGGCCGGCCGCCCGGGCGGCTGGGCCGGACAGGTCAGGCCGCTGAACGACGATCACATCAGCACTCCGCCAGGAGACACGGGGCAAGACCTGAACGGTCCATTACACAGTGTGGCGATGATCGGACCGTACGTTGGGCGGGTGGAGCAGAGCATCCGTACCCAGCCGCCAGGGCCCAGACGCCGACCGCCGAACGGCGCGGCCGGGGCCGCCGTCCCCGGGCCCGGCCGGGCTCCCGAGACCGCCGGAGCCCCCGCCGCCGCCCCCGCCGCCCGGCTACGCCCGGTAGCCGGGCCGCCCGCCGCCACCACCGCCCGCCCGGCCACCCCCAGGCTGCGGTTGCGGCTGCCGCTGCGCGGACGCGCCGAGGCCCCGCTGTACGGGCGGCGCCGGACCGGACGGCCGACCCGGCTGACCGCCATCGGCACGGGCGTGGCCGCCGTGCTGGCGACCCTCGCCGTCGCGGGCCTGGACCGGCTGCTGTTCGACGGCCTCGGCTGGCTGTTCGGCCTCGGCTACCTGGCCGTCTGCTTCCAGCTGGCCGTCCGGGTGCGCTACGTCGACCTGCTGGCCGCACCGATCAGCGGGCCGATCGCCTTCGCGCTGGCGCTGCTGCTGCTCGGGCCGGTCACCTCCTCGGGCGTCACCGCCCAGGTGGTGGCGCTGGCGACCGGGCTGGCGCTGCGGGCCGGCTGGCTGTTCTCCGGCACCGGGCTGGCCGCGCTGATCGCGCTCGCCCGGTTCGTGGCCCAGCGCCGGATCCAGCGCTCCCGCTGAGCGGCGCCTCGGGCGGGCGGCCTCAGCCCGCCGCCCGGGCCGCCGCCATGGCGGCGCCGACGATGCCCGCGTCGTTGCGCAGCTCGGCCGGCACCACCCGCGCCTCCCGCTCCCGTAGCAGCGGCAGGAACTTCTCGTGCTTGCGGCTCACCCCGCCGCCGATCACGACCAGCTGCGGCGAGAACAGCATCTCGACCAGGTCCAGGTACTCGTCGACCCGCCCGGCCCACTGCTCCCAGGTCAGCCCGTGCCGTTCCTTGGCGGCCGAGGAGGCCCGGCGCTCGGCGTCCTTGCCGCGCAGTTCCAGGTGGCCCAGCTCGGTGTTGGGCACCAGCACGCCGTCCACGAAGAGCGCGCTGCCGATGCCGGTGCCGAAGGTGAGCACCAGCACCACGCCCGACTGGTCGCGCCCGGCGCCGTGCACGGTCTCGGCGAGCCCGGCCGCGTCGGCGTCGTTGAGCACGGTCGCGGGCAGGTCGAGCGCCTCGCGGAACAGGCCCGCGGCGTCCAGGCCGATCCAGCCCTTGTCCACGTTGGCGGCGGTTCTGGTCCGGCCGCCGACCACCACGCCGGGGAAGGTGAGCCCGACCGGGCCCTGGTGGTCGAACTGGCGGACCACCTCGCGGACGGCGGCGACCACGGCCTCGGGGGCGGACGGCTGCGGGGTGAGCACCTTGTACCGCTCCTGGGCCAGCACGCCCCGGGCGAGGTCGACCGGGGCGCCCTTGATGCCCGAACCGCCGATGTCCACGCCGAATACCGCCGCCATCACGTCCACCCTCCGCCGGGGCCGCGGACCGCTTGTCCACAGCCTGTGCACAAAACTACGAGAGGGCACGGGTGGACGCACAGCAGAAAACCCGGCAACCCCGAGGGGGTGCCGGGCTCTGCGCGAAAGGACCCGGGAGCGGTCCCGGGACCGGCCCTACAGCTTGCCCGCCGCCTCGGCGCGCAGGTCGCGGCGCAGCTCCTTGGGCAGCGAGAAGGTCAGGTGCTCCTCGGCGGTCTTGACCGTCTCGACCGTGTCGTAGCCGCGCGCGGCCAGCCACTCCAGCACGCCCTCGACCAGGATCTCCGGGACGGAGGCGCCGCTGGTCAGGCCGACCGTGCCGACGCCCTCCAGCCAGGCCTCCTGGAGCTCCTCGGCGAAGTCCACCAGGTGGGCGGCCTTGGCGCCGTACTCCAGGCCGACCTCGACCAGGCGGACGGAGTTGGAGGAGTTCTTGGAGCCGACCACGATCAGCAGGTCGGTCTCGGGGGCCATCTGCTTGACCGCGACCTGGCGGTTCTGGGTGGCGTAGCAGATGTCGTCGCTGGGCGGGCTGACCAGCGCCGGGAAGCGCTTCTTCAGCTCGCCGACGGTGGCCATGGTCTCGTCCACCGACAGGGTGGTCTGGGACAGCCAGACGACCCTGGACTCGTCCCGGACCCGCACGTTGGCGACGTCCTCGGCGCCGTCCACCAGGTGGATCCGGTCCGGGGCCTCGCCCATCGTCCCGACGACCTCCTCGTGGCCCTCGTGGCCCACCAGCAGGATGTCGAAGCCCTCGTCGGCGAAGCGCACGGCCTCCTTGTGCACCTTGGTGACCAGCGGGCAGGTGGCGTCGATGGTGGCCAGCCGGCCGGCCTTCGCCTCGTCGTGGACGGACGGCGCGACGCCGTGCGCGGAGAAGACCACGATCGAGCCCTCGGGCACCTCCTCCGTCTCGTCGACGAAGATCGCGCCCTTCTTCTCCAGGGTCTGCACCACGTACTTGTTGTGGACGATCTGCTTGCGGACGTAGATGGGCGCCCCGTACTGCTCCAGGGCCTTCTCCACGGCGATCACGGCGCGGTCTACACCCGCGCAGTAGCCCCGGGGGGCGGCGAGCAGGACACGGCGCGGCGCGGTGTTGGACATGGCTCCATCGTACGGGCGGCGCCGAGCCGCGCCGACGGGAGGCGCTTTCCGGACAGACCCGGTCGCCGGTGCTCAAATGTGGTGTCTATGAGCTCTGCGAACGGGCAAACGGAACCGGGCGGCCTGCGCCGCAGCCTGAGCGTCCGCGACCTGATGGTCTACGGCCTGCTGTTCATCGCTCCGATGGCGCCGGTCGGCGTGTTCGGCGTCCTGGACGCCAGGAGCCACGGCGCCGTCGCCACCGTCTACCTGGCCGCGACCGTCGCGATGGGCTTCACCGCCTTCTCGTACGCCCAGATGGTGCGCGCGGTGCCGCAGACCGGCTCGGTGTTCGCCTACGCGCGGGCCGGGCTGGGCGAGGGGCCCGGGTTCATCGCCGGCTGGATGGCGATGCTCGACTACCTGCTGATCCCGGCGGTCGCCTACCTGTTCTCCGGGATCGCGCTGAACTCGCTGGTGCCCGGGGTCTCCCGCTGGGTCTGGACGGCGCTCGCGGTGGTGCTGACCACCGCGCTCAACCTGATCGGCGTACGGACGGCGGCCGTGGTCGGCTTCGCGGTGCTCGCCCTGGAGATCGCGGTGCTGGCGGTGTTCGTCGCCGCGGCCGTGGTGGCGCTGGTCCAGGGCGGCGCCCGGCGCGGCTGGGACACCCCGTTCACCGCCGTCGGCGCCTTCTCGCTGACCGCGGTGATCTCGGCCGTGTCCGTCGCGGTGCTCTCCTACCTGGGCTTCGACGCGATCGCCACCTTCGTCGAGGAGGCGGTCGGCGCCTCGGCGGCGGTGGCCCGGGCCGTGCTCTGGTGCCTGGCACTGGCCGGGGTGCTGTTCGTCGCCCAGACCTACCTGGCGGCGCTGCTGGAGCCGCTGGGCCCGCAGCAGCTGGCGGCCGACCCGGCGGCGCAGGGCTCGGCCTTCTACGACACGGTGGAGAGCGGGGTCGGGCACTGGCTGCACGTCCTGGTGGCGGCCAGCAAGGCGATCGGCGCGGCCTTCGCGGCGCTGGCCGGGCAGGCGGCGGCCGGGCGGCTGGTCTACGCGATGGGCCGGGAGGGGCGGCTGCCGCGCGTCCTCGGCACGGTCGACCCGGCCACCGCGGTGCCGCGCCGGGCGCTGCTGGCGGCCGCGGTGATCACGCTGGCCGCGGCGGTCTGGGCGGCCGACCGGGACGACGGGCTGGACCAGCTGACCTCGGTGGTCAACGTCGGCGCGCTGACCGCCTTCGCGCTGCTGCACGCCTCGGTGATCGGCTGGTACACGGTGCGGCACGGCTCCCGGGACCGGGTGCGGCACCTGCTCGTCCCGGCCCTGGGGATCGCGGTGATCGCGGCGGTGGTCTACGAGGCCTCGACGACCGCGCAGCTCGTCGGGCTGATCTGGCTGGCGGTCGGGCTGGTGGTGCTGGGCGTCCAGGGCTCCCCCACTCCGGGCGGCCCTGTCGGCGGGCGCCGCTAGCCTCGCGCACACGGCCGGCACCAGCTCCCCGGACAGGCCCTAACCTCGTACGCATGGCCAACACCAGCTCCCCCGAAGCCCCGATCCCGGTCGGCAAGGTCTCCGCGCTGATCGGCGGCTGGATCGACCGGCTCGGCGCGGTCTGGGTGGAGGGGCAGATCACCCAGCTCAGCCGCCGGCCGGGGGCGGGCGTGGTGTTCCTGACCCTGCGCGACCCGCAGGCGGACGTGTCGCTCACGGTGACCTGCTTCCGCTCGGTGTTCGACCAGGTCGCGGAGGTGGTGCAGGAGGGCGCGCGAGTCGTCGTGCACGCCAAGCCGGAGTGGTACGCGGCGCGCGGGCAGCTGTCGCTGCGGGCCTCGGAGATCCGGCCGGTCGGGCTGGGCGAGCTGCTGGCCCGGCTGGAGCAGCTGAAGCGGCGGCTCGCCGGGGAGGGCCTGTTCGCGGCCGAGCGCAAGCGCCCGCTGCCGTTCCTGCCGCAGTGCGTCGGGCTGGTCACCGGGCGCGGCTCGGCGGCCGAGCGGGACGTGCTGGAGAACGCCCGGCGGCGCTGGCCGGCCGTCCGCTTCGAGGTGCGCAACGTCCCGGTGCAGGGGGTCAGCGCGGTGGAGCGGGTGAGCGCGGCCGTCCGAGAGCTGGACGAGCACCCCGAGGTGGACGTGATCATCGTGGCCCGCGGCGGTGGCAGCGTCGAGGACCTGCTGCCGTTCTCGGACGAGGGGCTGGTGCGGCTGGTCGCGAACGCCCGTACGCCGGTGGTCAGCGCGATCGGCCACGAGCCGGACCAGCCGCTGCTGGACTTCGTCGCCGACCTGCGCGCCTCCACCCCGACCGACGCCGCCAAACGGGTGGTTCCGGACGTCGGCGAGGAGCTGGCCAAGGTCCGCCTGCTGCGGGACCGTGCCCGGCGGCACGTCCTCGGCCGGGTCGAGCGCGAGCAGCACGGGCTGGACGGCGTGCGCAGCCGCCCCGCGCTGGCCGCTCCGCACCGGATGCTGGACGGGCGCGGCCAGGAGGTCACCGCGCTGCTGGAGCGGGCCCGGCGCACCCTGCGGCACCGGCTGGACCACGCGCAGAGCGATCTCGGGCACACCCTCGCCCGGGTGGTCGCGCTGTCCCCGGCGGCCACCCTGGAGCGCGGCTACGCGGTGCTCCAGCGGACGGACGGCGCGGTGGTGACCGACCCGGCGCAGGTCACGGCCGGCGAGGGGCTGCGCGCCCGGGTCGCGGGCGGGGCCTTCGACGTCGCGGTGGCGGACGGCCAAGGCTCGTAGGAACGCCCGGCGACGCGGTGGCGGACGGCCAAGGCTCGTAGGAACGCCCGGCGACGCGGTGGCGGACGGCCAAGGCTCGTAGGAACGCCCGGCAACGCGGTGGCGGACGGCCAGGCCTCGTAGGAACGCCCGGCGTCGCGATGGACGACGGTCAGGCCTCGTAGGAGCGCTGCCGGGAGAGCGCGCGGGAGTGCTCGCCGAAGCCGAGGCTGCGGTAGAGCGCCTCGCCGCCACTGCTGGCGTGCAGGTCGATCCGGCCGACCCGCTGGTCGTCGAACCAGTCCAGCAGCGCCTCGGTGCAGGCCCGGGCGTAGCCGCGCAGCCGGTGGCCGGGGTCGGTGCAGATGTTGAAGACGAAGCCGAACCGGCCGTCCGGGTTTCCCGGCGCGGGCAGCCGGTGCTCCAGCGTGCCGACCGCGCAGGCGGCGAGCCGGCCGGGCCGCCGCGGATCGTCCACCACGAAGGACGGCATGGTCAGTTCCCCGGCCGGGGCGGCGAGGCGCTCGCGCAGTATCCGCTCGGCGGTGGCCTGCCAGGGCCCCGGCCCGGTCAGGCCGGCCATGCTGGGCATCGCCTCGAACATCAGGTTGCGCAGCCGGACGAGCTCGGGGGCGTCGGCCGGGGCGGCGGGTCGGACCGTGATCATGCGGCGGAGGGTAGCGCCGCCGGCCGGCCGGTTGCATCCGATTTCGCCGCTGCCTCCACCGCTGCCTCCACCCGCCGCCTTCGCCCTGCCGCTTTCACCCCGCCACGGCCGTTGCGTCGGTGCTGCGCGGGCGCTGTCGGCTCCAGCCCCTACGCTGACACGCATGGCAGAGCAGCAGGAGCAGCAGGACGCGGCGGCACCGACCCCGGACGACGCGCTGGGCTACGAGCACGCCCGGGACGCGCTGCTGGAGGTGGTCCGGCAGCTGGAGAACGGCGGGACGTCGCTGGAGGAGTCGCTGGCGCTGTGGGAGCGCGGCGAGCAGCTGGCGAAGGTGTGCCAGCGCTGGCTGGACGGCGCCCGGGCCCGGCTGGACGCGGCGCTGGCCGCCGAGGAGGACGGGGCCGCGGGCGGGCAGTGACGCGGCTCACAGTAGGCCGGGGAATCGTTGAAACTTCATCCATGTTGAGATGGTGTGACCGGCCACGGCCGGTCAATCCGACGAACCCCCTCCCGCATGAGGTGCAGACAAGCATGACCACCGACGCCCTGGTACTCGACGCCGCCGCTCAGGACCTGCTGTTCCGCGAGGCCCGCACCGCGAACACCTTCACCGACGAGCCGGTGACCGAGGAGCAGGTCCAGGCCATCTACGAGCTGGTCAAGTACGGCCCGACCGCCTTCAACCAGCAGCCGCTGCGCGTCGTCCTGGTCCGCTCGACCGAGGGTCGCGAGCGCCTCGTCCAGCACCTGGCGGACGGCAACAAGGCCAAGACCAGCACCGCCCCGCTGGTCGCCATCCTCGCCGCGGACAACGAGTTCCACGAGGAGCTGCCGACCCAGTTCCCGCACTTCCCGCAGGCCAAGGACGTGTTCTTCTCCGAGCGCACCGTCCGCGAGCGCTCCGCCTCGCTGAACGGCGCGCTGCAGGCCGCCTACTTCATCATCGGCGTGCGCGCCGCCGGCCTGGCCGCCGGCCCGATGACCGGCTACGACGCCGAGGGCATCAACAAGGAGTTCTTCGGCGACGGCGAGCACTCGGTGCTGGCCGTGGTCAACATCGGCAAGCCGGGCGACGACGCGTGGTTCCCGCGCTCGCCGCGCCTGGAGTACGACCAGGTCGTCACCACGGTCTGATCCGCCGCACGCGCGAGGGCCCGCACCGGTTCGTCCGGTGCGGGCCCTCTCCGTATGCGCACGGGGGCGTTCGGGGTCGTACGGGCGCGTCCGCGGGGCGTTCGCGGGGGCGTACGGAGCCGTTCCCCCCGGGGGTGACCCGGGGGAACGGGCTACTTGAGCGCCTGGGCCAGCTCGGCCAGTTCCTCGTAGGAGGCGGTGCCGGTGAGCACGGTGGTCGCGTCACCGGTCTGCACGGTCAGGGCGCGGGACTTCTCGCCCTGCACCCGCTCCCAGGTGCGCCCGGCGACCTCCGAGGTGCCGTCCGGCTTGCCGCCCGCGATCTTGTCGGCCAGCAGCGCGTCGCGCGGGACGTCGCTCTGCTCGACCGCCGCGTACTGGCCGGACGGCGTGACGAAGCCCAGGTGCCAGGCGTTGCCCTTGCCCTTGCTGATAGCGGCCGGCTGGTAGCCGACCGAGGTGGCCCGCCACCGGTCGGACAGCCCGTCCGGGGAGAGCAGCGGGTACGGCGCGCCGCGCTTCGCGGAGGCCGCCGCCACCTTGTACTCGACCACGTGCACCGGGTCGCTGTTCGCGTCGTGCGGAAGGAACAGGTACCCGATCCAGACCACGGCGCCGACCGCCAGCATCGACAGGACCATGTCCCGTACGGTCTCCCGGCCCCTCATGCGTTTGCTCTCTCCAGCCACCCCCACATGGTGACTCATCCCTACGGCGGTACGGCCACCCGGGGTGCCCGCGTACGGGTGAAGCGGGACGAACCGACCTGGTCGGGCGCCGGGTGGCGACCCGCGCCACAGACAGTCATCTCATAGGCAGATACGATCGCAGGACCCTCACCACGGCGTTCGACCAGGCAGTAGTCGGGCGCTTACTGGCCGTCGCGTACAGAGAGGTAACGACGATGACCACGCAGTACCCGAACCACCTTCCCAGCGCCCTGGAGGTCGCGCCCGAGGCTCCGGACCGGAACCTCGCGCTCGAACTCGTCCGGGTCACCGAGGCGGCCGCGATGGCCGCCGGCCGGTGGGTCGGCCGTGGCGACAAGAACGGCGCGGACGGCGCCGCCGTCAAGGCGATGCGCACCCTCGTCTCGACCGTCTCGATGAACGGCGTGGTCGTCATCGGGGAGGGCGAGAAGGACGAAGCCCCGATGCTCTACAACGGCGAGCGGGTCGGCGACGGCACCGGCGCCGAGTGCGACGTCGCGGTCGACCCGGTCGACGGCACCACGCTCACCGCCAAGGGCATGAACAACGCCGTCGCCGTCCTGGCCGTCGCCGACCGCGGCACCATGTTCGACCCCAGCGCCGTGTTCTACATGGACAAGCTGGTGGCCGGCCCCGAGGCCGCCGAGTTCGTCGACATCACCGCCCCCGCGGCCGTCAACATCCGCCGGGTCGCCAAGGCCAAGGGCAGCGCCGTCGAGGACGTCACCGTCGTCGTCCTCGACCGCCCGCGCCACGACGGCCTGGTCCGGGAGATCCGCGAAGCGGGCGCCCGGATCAAGTTCATCTCCGACGGCGACGTGGCCGGCGCCATCATGGCCGCCCGCGAGGGCACCGGCGTCGACCTGCTGATGGGCATCGGCGGCACCCCCGAGGGCATCATCGCGGCCTGCGCCATGAAGTGCATGGGCGGCGTCATCCAGGGCCGGCTGTGGCCCAAGGACGACGCCGAGCGGCAGAAGGCCCTCGACGCAGGCCACGACCTGGACCGGGTGCTCACCACCGACGACCTGGTCAGCGGCGAGAACGTGTTCTTCGTCGCCACCGGCATCACCGACGGCGAGCTGCTGCGCGGCGTGCACTACCGCCAGGAGACCGCCACCACCAGCTCGCTGGTGATGCGCTCCAAGAGCGGCACGATCCGCGAGATCAACTCCGTCCACAAGCTGTCGAAGCTGCGGGCCTACAGCGCGATCGACTTCGACCGCGCCAACTGACACCGGGCGACCGCACCCGCGGCCTCGGCGGAATCCCCCTCCGCCGAGGCCGCGGCGCGTCCGGCCCGGGGCGCACCAGGAGCCCCGTCAGCCCGCTATCCGCCGCTGCCCCGCGACCACCCGGGTCGCCTCGCGCAGCTCCGACTCCCGGCGGCGGCGACGGGCCAGCACCACCCGGCGCTCGGCGGCCGTCAGCCCGCCCCAGACCCCGTACGGCTCCGGCTGCGCCAGCGCGTGCTCGCGGCACTCCAGCAGCACCGGACACCGGGCGCACACCTGCTTCGCCTGCTCCTCGCGCGACAGCCGGGCCGCCGTCGGCTCCTTCGAGGGCGCGAAGAACAGCCCCACCTCGTCCCGCCGGCAGGCCGCGCCGGTGTGCCAGGGGCTGTCCTCGCCCGAGGACGCGCCCTGGGCGGCGGTCTGGGGGCCCTGGCCGCCCGGGGGGTGCGGCTGCGGACTGCGCTCCAGCAACTGCGCGGCGGCGACGGGCGAGGTGGTGCGGGACTCGATCGGATGCAGCACGGCCGTACTCCTGACGAGACTCTCGGACACGGGGAAGCTCGCTCCCCTGCCCGGCTGCGAGCCCCCGCTGTCCAACCCCGAGTCGGCCGCTGGGCCGCCTCCGGTGCGCAGCCGTACAAGAAGCGATGTGCGGAAGGAACTACCCCGCCCGCCCGCGATTCATGCACACTGCACGCAATCGACTACGGAGCGCACCGGAGACAACGCGGAACGCCCGGCCGGGAGTTGATCCCCGACCGGGCGTTCGACCCGCCAACCCCGACTACTCGGTGCCGAGTTGCTTGCGCACCCACTCCTTGAGCTTCTTGCCCCGGCGCGGCTTGGCCTCGCAACCGCCGAACACCGCGACGCCCTTGACCCGGACCACCGGCGCGTACGGGTCCGCCGCCGTCTGCTCCTTGACGTCGAATCCGCCGAAGATGCCGACGCCGCCGCCGTGCAGGCTCACGTTCTCCGGCACCCGGATCTCGACGCCGCCGAACAGCGCCGTCACCTCGATCTCCACCTCGGGCGACTCGAAGACGGCGTCGGTCAGGTCGATCTCCACCCCGCCGAACGCCGCGAACGCCTTCAGGTGCGACCCCACCCGCCAGCGGCCCTTGCGGGACGAGCCGCCGAAGATCGCCACCATCGACGGCGACTCCTGGCGGGCGGGCGGCAGCGCCGGCGTCACCGCCCGCGGCGCCGGGGCCTCCAGCGGCGGCTTCTCGAACGACAGCGGCCGGTGGCCCGGCAGGTCCCTGGTCAGCGGCACCAGATCGCCGAAGGTCTTGGCGGCGTACGCGGCCCCGATCCGGTCCGCGTGCTCGTCCGCGTCCAGCCGGCCCTCGGCGTAGGCGTCCCGCAGCAGCTCCGCGATCCGCTCGCGGTCGGCGTCCGACACCCGCATCTCCGCCTGCGCCACCGGGGCGTGCGACGGCTGGGTCTGCTGCTCCGGCAGCGGCCGGAGTTGCGGCTGCGGCTCGGGCCGGCTCTCGGGCTTGGTCATCGGTACGGGCGCCGGCACGGACGGCTGCCCCGGATCGTCCTGCGACGGCGAGTTGTCCACGGCCCAAGACTAGTCGCTCGTACGTGCGGCCGAGTGAGCCCGGTCACGCAGGCTGCCCTGTCCGCGTGCGACGCGGAGCCGGGTCCTACCCTTGAGGGTGCTTCGCCGACGCAGCCGGACCACTGGAAACCTAAGGACCGCCCCCATGGCTCCCACGCCAGACTTCGAGTACAGCGACCTGCTCCCCCTGGGCGCTGACCCGACCCCGTACCGCAAGCTGACCTCCGAGGGTGTCTCCACCTTCGAGGCCGGCGGTCGCACCTTCCTCCAGGTCGAGCCCGAGGCGCTGCGGCTGCTCACCGCCGAGGCGATGCACGACATCTCGCACTACCTGCGCCCCGCCCACCTCGCCCAGCTGCGCCGCATCCTGGACGACCCGGAGGCCAGCCCGAACGACCGCTTCGTCGCGCTCGACCTGCTGAAGAACGTCAACATCTCGGCCGGCGGCATCCTGCCGATGTGCCAGGACACCGGCACCGCCATCGTCATGGGCAAGCGCGGCCAGAACGTGCTCACCGAGGGCGGCGACGAGTCGGCCATCGCGCGCGGCGTCTTCGACGCGTACACCAAGCTCAACCTGCGCTACTCCCAGATGGCCCCAGTGACCATGTGGGACGAGAAGAACACCGGCAACAACCTGCCGGCCCAGATCGAGCTGTACGCCACCGACGGCGGCGCGTACAAGTTCCTCTTCATGGCCAAGGGCGGCGGCTCCGCCAACAAGTCGTACCTGTACCAGGAGACCAAGGCCATCCTGAACGAGGCGAGCATGCTCTCGTTCCTGGAGCAGAAGATCCGCTCCCTCGGCACCGCCGCCTGCCCGCCGTACCACCTGGCGATCGTGATCGGCGGCACCAGCGCCGAGTTCGCGCTCAAGACCGCCAAGTACGCGTCCGCGCACTACCTGGACAACCTGCCGACCTCCGGCGACGCCAAGACCGGCCACGGCTTCCGCGACCTGGAGCTGGAGGCGAAGGTCACCGAGCTGACCCAGAAGATCGGCATCGGCGCCCAGTTCGGCGGCAAGTACTTCTGCCACGACGTGCGGGTCGTCCGCCTGCCGCGCCACGGCGCCTCGCTGCCGGTCGCCATGGCCGTCTCCTGCTCCGCCGACCGCCAGGCGCTCGGCAAGATCACCGCCGAGGGCGTCTTCCTGGAGCAGTTGGAGACCGACCCGGCCAAGTACCTGCCGGACACCACCGACGAGCACCTGGACGACGACGTCGTGCGCGTCGACCTCGACCAGCCGATGTCCGCGATCCGCGCCGAGCTGTCCAAGTACCCGGTCAAGACCCGGCTCTCGCTCACCGGCACCCTGGTCGTCGCCCGCGACATCGCCCACGCCAAGATCAAGGAGCGCCTGGACGCCGGCGAGGGCATGCCCAAGTACCTCCAGGACCACCCCGTCTACTACGCCGGCCCGGCCAAGACCCCCGAGGGCTACGCCTCCGGCTCCTTCGGCCCCACCACCGCCGGCCGGATGGACTCCTACGTCGACCAGTTCCAGGCCGCCGGCGGCTCCATGGTCATGCTCGCCAAGGGCAACCGCAGCAAGCAGGTCACCGACGCCTGCGCCGCCCACGGCGGCTTCTACCTCGGCTCCATCGGCGGCCCCGCCGCCCGTCTCGCCCAGGACTGCATCAAGAAGGTCGAGGTCCTGGAGTACGCCGAGCTCGGCATGGAGGCCGTCTGGCGCATCGAGGTCGAGGACTTCCCGGCCTTCATCGTGGTCGACGACAAGGGCAACGACTTCTTCCGCGAGACCACCGAGGGCCCGCTGATCACCAGCCTCCGGGTCCGCTCCAAGGAGTAGCCGCGCCGCGCTCGTCGACCGCCCCGGCCGCGTCCGTCGCGACCGGGGCGGCCGCGTTGCGCGTGCTCACGCGTCGAAGTCGTACTCCAGGACGTAGGAGGCGGCGTCGAGGATCATCTCGTTGAGCTCGACGACCTGGCCGTCGTCGGCGAAGGCGGTGCGGCAGATCAGGATGACCGGGGTGCCCGCCGACAGCTCCAGGCGGGCGGCCTCGTCCGCGCCGGGCATCCGGGAGCGGACCTCCTCGCGGAAGTGGACGGGCTTCGCGCCGATCTCGGCCAGCCGGGCGTAGGTGCCGCCCGGGCCGGTGTCCTCGCGGGTGATGGCCGTACCGGCGACCAGGCCGGCCGGCAGGTAGGAGGTCGACAGCAGCACCGGCTTGCCGTCCAGCACGAAGCGGCGGTGCCGTACGCACATCGACGCGCCCGGATCCACTCCCAGCACCCGGGCGACGTGCTCCGGCGCGCCCCGTTCGGTGACGGACACCTGGTCGACCACCAGCAGGCGGTTGTCGATGTCCGCCGACCATATGGACCGGCCCGAGCCCCACTGCCCCTGCGCCAGCCGCTGGATCCCGCGCCGGCGCAGCGGCCGGAAGTCCCGGACGAAGACCCCCGCTCCCCGGCGCGCCTCGGCGATGCCCTCGCTCTGCAGCACGCCGAGCGCCTGACGGGCGGTCATCCGGGCCACGCCGTACTCGTCCATGAGGTCGTTCTCGCCCGGCAGCCGGTCACCCGCGCGGTACCGGCCGTCGTCGATGGCCGCCTTCAGCGTGTCGGCGATCCGTTGGTACTTGGGCTGTTTGTCGCCACTGCTGCCGGTCATCGCCGCTCCCTCTCCCTCGGACAAATCGTAGGCGCGCCCACGGCCGACGGTAAGCCGATACGACCATTGACATCTCTAGAGATATTAGCTTCTCTAGAGATGCTGGGTAGTCGCCGAGCACCACACACACGGACAGCGACCAGGGCGCGGCCCCCACCCGGCGCCGCACCCGCACCAGAACAGCGAGGAGCAGTGCGGTGAGCACCCGTCAGCGCGACTCCGCGGCCTACCGGCCGCACGTGGGTGAACTCGTCCTCGACCGGAGGACCGGACGCACCGGCATCTACATGGACACCATCGGCGGGGAGCACTACCTGCGCCCCGAGGGCGGCGGCCGCGAATGGACCACCGAACCGGGACACGTCGCCCCCGCCCCCGACACCCCGCGATTCACCTGAATGCGATCAGGCCGGTAATTGCGGCAAAACCCACGCAAACCACGATATTCGGGGCCGGCAATCCCTCCGGGTGAATCCGGAATTCCGGAACGCGCCGGGCCCGCCGCCGGGCACGTTACGGATATCACCGGTCACCATGCGTGCACCACGGGCGCGAATCGGCCACCGGCGGACCCGCACACGAATTGGCGCGCGCCTCACCAGCAGCACCCCCGCGCCCGGACGGGGCACGGGGGACGCTCGGCCGGAAGGACTTACGGGTGGCCCCAGACAATGCTCTCCGGCTCGTACTTCCCGCCCGGCTTGCCGGTGCCCGGTGCGGCCGGCTCCGGCAGTTGGCCAGCCTCGTCACCGAACTCGCCGTTCTCGATCGCCGCCTTCTCCGCGTCGGACGGCGGGATGTAGCCGGTGGAGTTCGAGGACGCGGCCACCGCGCCCTCGACAGCCTTGCCCGCCTCCACAGCGGCGTCCGGGGTGTCGGTCTGCGTCGCGCTCTCGGGCGTCACCGGCACCGGGGTCTCGCTCTGGTCGTTGGCCATGGGGCGGCCGCCTTTCGGTCATCAAATGTGTTCAGCCCGACCTCCGTGGCGCGGGCGCGCGCACAGTATCGTAAGGTTGATTAAATGTCCGATAAACATCGTGCGGCTTGTGGTGCCGTCCGGCAGAGTCTGGCGTCCGCCTAAGCTGAAGCACCACGGCGGACCGCCGAGCGCCCTTTCACGAAATCGACACCACAGGCCATCGGGGGACTTCATGGAATTTCGGGAGACGCCGCAGACCCCTGCGCTGCGCTTCCAAGTCCTCGGTCCGGTCCAGGCCTGGCTCGACGGCAAGCCCCTCTCCCTCGGATCGCCCCAGCAGCAAGCCGTTCTGACCACCCTTCTGCTGCACTCCGGACGCCCGGTCACCACGCAGGACCTGGTCGACGCACTCTGGGGCGAGCGGCCCCCGACCCAGGCGGTGGCCGCGCTCCGCACGTACGTCTCCCGCCTGCGCTCCGTCATCGAGCCCCGGCGGGAGGTGCGCCGACCCGCCGAACTGCTGGTCTCGGTCGCCGACGGCTACGCGCTGCGCATCCCGGGCGGGGCCCTCGACCTGACGGTCTTCGAGCGGCTGTCCGCCGAGGCCGCCGCCGCCCGGACCGCGGGCGACAAGCACGAGGCGCACCGGCTGCTGGTGCAGGCGCTGGACCTGTTCAGCGGCCGTCCGCTCACCGGCATCCCCGGCCCCTACGCCGAAACCCAGCGGCTGCGGCTCGCCGAGCGCCAGGTGGCCGCCGCCGAGGAGCTGTGCGCCGCGGCCCTCGATGTCGGCCTGCACGCCGAGATCGTCGGCGAGCTCAACGGTCTGACGGCCGAACACCCGCTGCGCGAGCGGCTGCGCGAGCTGCTGATGCTGGCGCTGTACCGCTGCGGACGCCAGGCCGAGGCGCTCGGCGTCTACACCGACACCCGCAAGCTGCTGATCGAGGAGCTCGGAGTCGAACCGGGCGCGGGCCTGTCCGCGATGCACAACCGCATCCTCGCGGCCGACCCGGCACTCACCCTCCCCGCCGCACCCGCCCACTCCATCCGCGAGGACGGTCCGGCCACTCCTCCGGCCCCGGCCCAACTCCCGGCCGACGTATCGGACTTCAGCGGGCGCTCGGAACTGGTGGATGACCTCTCGGCGATCCTGATGGACGCCACCGGCCAAGCCGTGGTGGTGACCTCGCTGGCCGGCATCGGCGGGGTCGGAAAGACCACCCTCGCGGTGCACGTCGCCCATCGCGTCCGCACCGAGTTCCCGGACGGGCAGCTGTACGTCGACCTGCGCGGAGCCGGCGCCTCGCCCGCCGACCCGGTGGTCGTGCTGGGCGACTTCCTGCACGCGCTCGGCGTCACCGAGAACCCCGACTCGCTGGAACAGCGCGCCGCGCTGTACCGCTCGCTGCTCGCCAACCGGCGGATGCTCATCCTGCTCGACAACGCGCGCGACGCCGACCAGATCCGGACCCTCATCCCCGGCGTCTCCGGCTGCGCGGTGCTCGCCACGAGCCGGTCCCGGCTGGCGGGGATCCCCGGCGCCCAGCTGTTCGACGTCGAGGAACTGACCCCGGACGAGGCGCTGGCGCTCTTCTCGGCCATCGTCGGCGAGGAGCGGGTCGCCGCCGAACCGGAGGCGGCCATGAAGGTGGTCACCTCCTGCGGCTTCCTGCCGTTGGCCGTCCGCATCGCCGCCGCCCGGCTGGCCAGCCGCCCACGGTGGAGCGTCTCCGACCTGGCCAGACGGTTAGCCGACCAACGACGGCGACTGGACGAACTCCAGCTCGGCAACCTCGCCGTGGAGACCACCATCGGGCTCGGCTACGGGCAGCTCTCCACGGACGAGGCCCGCGCCTTTCGGCTGCTCGCCCTGATCGACTCCCCGGACATCCCGCTGCCCGCCGCCGCGGCGCTGCTCGGCGTGGACGAGTACACCGCCGAGGACCTCGCCGAGGCACTGGTCGAGGCGAACATGCTGGAGTGTTTCACCCCCGGCCGTTACCGCTACCACGACCTGCTCCGGCTCTACGCCCAGCGGAAGAACGAGCGGATCGGAGACACTGGGGAGCAGGAGCAGGCGGTACTACGGCTGCTCGACCTGCTGATCCCGACCGTGCGTAACGCCGCCCAGGTCATCGAACCGGACGACCCGCTGCCCGAACTGCTGACCCCGCTCACCTCGTCGGGGCTCGATCTGCCGACAAGCGGCACCGCACAGGACTGGCTCCGGACCGAGGGCGCCCTGCTGCTCAGCGCCGTCGAGGCCTCCGCGGGCAGCCCCGGCGCCCCGCAGCGCGCAGCCGTCGACCTGCTGAACAACCTCTTCAGCATCGACCCGGACCCGACCCGGAGCCCGCGCATGCTCCGAGCCCTGGAGGTCATCGGCCACGACGCGGAGCTGCGTCGCGACCCGTCCGAACTCGCCTTGGCGTACTTCGCACTGGGCACCCTGCAGTCCCGCACCAGCGACTTCCAGGGCGCCGAGCAATCCCTTCGCCGGAGCCTCGGCCACCAAGCGCCGGACGACTCAACCGTCCTGCTCCTGGGTACGGCGAACACGCTGGGAGTGATCCTGAGCCTGAGCAACCGTCCGGCCGAGGCGCTGCCGCTCCTCGAACAGGCCCGGGCCACCAGCCAGGCCGTCGGTGCGCCGGTCGCCGAGGCGCGGATCGTCAGCAACATGGCCCGGGTGCAGAACCGGCTCGGCATGACCGAGACGGCGATCAAGTCGGCCCGCGACGGTGTCACAGCCGCCCGGACGTCCAAGAACGGCCCGCTGCTGGCGCAGACGCTCTACCAGCTGGGCGTGGTGCTTCCCGGCGGCGAGGCCGTCCCGCACCTGCGGGAGGCACAGCGGCTCTACCAATCCCAGCAGAACCCCCTTTGGGAGGGTTACACCCTGGCCCGCCTCGCCTCCGCGCTGCTCGTCGCCGAGCAGCACGCCGACGCCGCGTCGGCGGCCGGTGAGTCACTGGCGATCGCCCAGGAACTGGACTCCGCCTACTGTCAGGGCCTGGCCAACGCCGCGCTGGGCGAGTCGCTGCTCGCCCTGGCCCAGCCGGCCCGCGGACTCGCCTGCCTGCGCGAGGCGCACGCGATCTTCACGCGGCTCGGTGTGCCGGAGGCCTCCCCCGTGGCGGACCTCATCTCCCAACAGCACACCGAGCCTCCCCCATCTTCCCCAGCGCCGTAGGTCTCCGCCCCCCGGCAGAGCCCCTACCCCCGTTGTGCGCGTCGGCGCCCCCGCAGCCCCCCGGCTGCGGGAGCGCCCTCAACGCTTCCCCGGCGCTGGACTCCACTCTGCACCCCGTCGATTGACGTTCGATAAACGCCCGACGGCCGGCCCTCGCCCCGGCGAAACCGCAGGTCAGCCGTTCCACCACGGCGCGCCATGCGGCGCGCGAAGCCCGCGCGCACCACCCCCGCCCGCACCGTCGTGCTTCCGCAACCCCGTCCACACCGGCCCAAGCATGACGAGTTGGCTGGAAAGGGACCCCATGGCGCAGAGATCACGCATATTCTCAGATGCCAGTACACACACGAGTGTCTGCCGGCAACGTGTGGGCCGGCGAGGCAGGACGGGCGCCGGGGCGGACGGCATCCCGCTCCCGTGCGGCCGCGTGCAGCCGGCCGGAGGCCACGGGTGGAAGGGTGCCTCTCAATCGTGACGACCGGACAGATATCCGACTCGTTCCCCGTCGACGAGGACGCGGGAGACGACGGGCCCGACGTGCGGCGGCGCCGGGCGGCGCGTGCCCTGCAAGCCGTCGCCTTCGACACCATCGGCGCCGGGTACGGCGAGGCGTTCCCGGCCAAGGACGGGCAGCTGGCCTGCGGACGGCAGCTGCTGGCCGAGCTCGAACCCGGCGCGCGGGTGCTGGACGTGGGCTGCGGCACCGGGGACCCGACGGTCCGGCAGCTGGTCGCGGGCGGGCTGCGGGTGACCGGGATAGACCTCTCGGACGTGATGCTCTCGCTGGCCCGGCAGGCCCGGTTCCCGGGCGAACACCCGCCGGAGTTCCATCGGATCGACCTGTTCGATCTGGCCACCGAGCGTGCCGGGCAGGTCTGGAACGCCCCCGGGCTGGGGCCGCTGGGCAAGGACGGGTTCGCCGCCGTCACCGCGTTCTTCTCGCTGATCCTGCTGCCGCAGGACGAGATCCCGACCGTGCTCGCGCGGCTGCGCGAACTCCTCCGGCCGGGCGGACTGCTGGCGCTCGGTATGGTCGAGGCGGATCTGGATCACGTTCCGCTTCCGTTCCTTGGCAGAGAGCTGCGGATCAGTGGGTATCTGAGGGAGGATCTGGAGCGGGTTCTCGTCACGGCGGGCTTCGCCGTCGAGGAGTGCTCGGGGCATCCGTACGCGCCGGCCAGCACCACGCTGCCGCCGGAGGAACAGCTGTTCCTGTGCTGTCGACGCGTCGGCTGACCCACCGCACGGCAGCAGGGCCCGCCAGCAGGACACCGCAGACCACCACAGAGACCACACCGAATCCAGGACAGGCAGCCGTGCGCGACCAGCTCAAGACCGAGGCCGGACAGCCGGCTGCCGTCCCGGGCCAGCGCGGCCTGCCCCTGGCACCGGCACCGGCACCGGCACCGGCGCACCAACCGACCGCGCGCCCGGAGCGCGAGGACGTGGCGGGCCGGCTCGGCTACCTCGACCTGGCCACCCGGCGGATCAACAGCGCGCTCGACCTGTCCGCGACGCTGCGCAACATCGGCCGGGTGCTCGTCCCCACGCTGGCCGACGCCGCCGTGGTCCACCTGCGCGATCCGCTGCCCAACGTCGAGCGCGAGCCCGGCTTCCCGGACGAGCTGCGGATCCACCACAGCACCGGCACCCGGATCGGGCGACGCGGCCGGCCGAGCGGCGCGGACGACCGGCACCGCTCCCGGTACGGCTCCCGCTCCACCGCCGACACCGGCCCCGCCACCCCGGTGACCCGCGGCGGGGCGCTCGCGCACGCCCTGCTGAGCCGCCGTCCCGCCGAGTCCGCGGTGCTCGGCACGCCCGGCGCCGAACGCACCGAGGCGCTGCTGCGCGAGCTGTACGGCACCCGCGGGCTGGCCCGCCTGGCCGCGGGCACGTCGGTGCTGGCCCTGCCGCTGCGCGGCCGCAAGGCCGTGCTCGGCCTGCTGGTGCTGATCCGCCGCCCTCCTGAACGCACCGGCCGGCCCGCCTTCGACGCCGCCGACACCGCGACCGCCGCGCACCTCGCCACCCAGGCGGGGCTGGCGGTGGACACCGCCCTGCGGTACGCCCGCGAGTGGGAGATAGCCAACGAACTCCAGCGCAGCATGCTGCCGTTGCGCCTGCCGCAGCCGCACGGCGTCCGCCTCGCCCAGCGCTACCTGCCGGGCGAGCGCGGCGCGCAGGTCGGCGGCGACTGGTACGACGCCGTGCCGCTGCCCGGCAACCGGGTCGCCCTGATCGTCGGCGACGTGATGGGCCACTCGCTCACCTCGGCCGCCATCATGGGCCAGCTGCGCACCAGCGCCCAGACCTTGGCCGCCCTCGACCTGCCGCCGCACGAGGTGCTCTACCACCTGGACGAGCAGGCCCAACGGCTCGGCCGCGAACAGCACCTGGCGACCTGCGTGTACGCGGTGTACGACCCGATCGCCAACCGGGTCGTGCTGGCCAACGCCGGGCACGTCCCGCCCGTCCTGGTCCGGCCGGACGGCACCGCCGAGTTGGTGGAGCTGGACTCCGGGGCCCCGATCGGGGTCGGCGGGGTGGACTTCAACTCGGTCGAACTTCCCGCCCCGCCCGGCTCGGCCCTGCTGCTGTTCACCGACGGCCTGGTGGAGACCCGCAGCCGCCCGATCAGCGACGGCCTGGAGGTCCTCCGCGCCCGGATCGCCGCCGCCCGCTGGCAGTCCCCCGAGCAGCTGTGCCAGGAGGCGCTGCGGATCCTGCCGCCCGGCGACCGCGGCGACGACATCGCCCTGCTGGGCGCGTGCTTCGACGGCATCCCGGCCGGGGACGTCGCGCACTGGTACCTCCAGCCGCGCAACGAGACGCCCGGCCGGGCCCGCCGGCTGGCCGCCCACACGCTGCGCCGCTGGGGGCTCGGCGAGCTCAGCGAGGCGACCGAGCTGATGATCAGCGAGCTGGTGACCAACGCCGTCCAGCACGCGACCCGCCCGGTCACCCTGAGCCTGGTGCGCACCACTCGGCTGCGCTGCGAGGTCGGCGACGACAGCCCGCTGCTGCCGCGGCCGCGCCGTACCGGGCCGGAGGACGAACGCGGTCGCGGCCTGCAGATAGTGGCCCGGTGCGCGGACCGCTGGGGCGCCACCCGGCTGGGCACCGGCAAGGTGGTCTGGTTCGAGCAGCGACTGCCCCAACCGCCCGTCGAGCAACGGCTACCGTAACCGCCCGCAACCACCCGCAGCCGCCCGTCGAGCAGCGGCTGCCGCGGCGCGCGGGCGCCCGACGGGACCGGCCCGCCGAGCGCCCGGGAGCGGTTCAGACCCCGGCCGGCTCCTTCGCCGGCTGCTGCTCCAGCCGCGCGATCAGCTGCTCGCCCTCCATGTCGACCCGCGGCACGACCTTCTCCAGCCTCTTCGGGAACCACCAGGCGGCCTTGCCGAACAGCGCCATCGCGGCCGGCACCAGCGCCATCCGCACCACGAAGGCGTCCACCAGCACGCCCACCGCGAGGGCGAAGCCGATCGGCTGCACGATCGGGTCGTGGCCGAAGACGAACGAGCCGAACACCGACACCATGATCAGCGCCGCCGCCGTGACCACTCGGGCGCCGCCGCGCACCCCGGCCACCACGGCGTCCCGCGGCGCCTTCCCGTGGACGTACTGCTCCTTCATCCCGGAGACCAGGAACAGCTCGTAGTCCATCGCCAGCCCGAACAGCACGCCGATCAGCAGGATCGGCACGAAGCTCACCACCGGCCCGACCTTCGGCACGTCGATCAGGCCGTCCAGCCAGCCCCACTGGTAGACCGCGACCACCGCGCCGAGCGAGGCGGTGATGCTGAGCAGGAAGCCGGCCACCGCCTTGAGCGGGACGAGCACCGAGCGGAACGCCAGCGCCAGCAGTACCACCGCGATGCCGACGATCACCGCGAGGAACGGCGGCAGTGCCTGGCCGAGCTTGGTGGAGACGTCGATGTTGGCGGCGGTGGTGCCGGTGACGGCGATGTCCGCGCCGGTCGAGGTCTTGAGCGGCGCGCGCTGGTCGCGGATCTCGTTGACCAGTGTCCTGGTGCCGGCGTCGTCCGGTCCGGTCCGCGGGATGACGGTGAGCAGGGCGGTGCGCCCGGCCTGGTCGACGGCCGGGGGCAGCAGTGTCCGCACGCCCGGCAGGGTCTGCAGCCCGGCCGCCACCCCCTGCACCGCCTGCTCCGGCTGCGGCACGCCCCCGGCGTCCACGACGACCACCAGTGGCGCGTTGAAGCCCGGCCCGAAGCTCTCGCCGACCAGGTCGTAGGCCTTGCGCGCATCGGTGCCGGCGGCCTGCGAGCCGCCGCCCGGCAGGCCGAGCCGGAGGCTCGCGGCGGGCACCGCGAGCAGGCCCAGTCCGGCCAGTCCGACGAGCAGCACGGCCAGCGGGCGGCGGACCACGAAGCGGCCCCAGCGCTCGCCCAGGGTGGTGCGGCTGCCGGTGCGCAGCGCCCGCTTCCAGACCGGCAGCCGGTCGATGGCGCGGCCGGCGAAGCCGAGCAGCGCGGGCAGCAGCGTGATCGCGACCAGGACGGCCACCACGACGGCGCCGGAGGCGGCCAGGCCCATCACGGTCAGGAAGGGGACGCCGGCGACGGCGAGCCCGGCGAGCGCCACGACCACGGTGAGGCCGGCGAAGACGACGGCGCTGCCGGCGGTGGCGGTGGCGCGGGCGGCGGCCTCGTCCGGCTCCAGGCCCTCGTCCAGGTGGCGGCGGTGCCGGGAGAGGATGAACAGCGCGTAGTCGATGCCGACGGCGAGACCGACCATCAGGGCCAGCACCGGCGCGGTGGTGATGATCTCGAACGAGCCGGACAGCGCCATGATCGCGGCCATCGCCACACCGACCCCGACCAGCGCGGTCAGCAGCGGCAGCCCGGCGGCGACCAACGAGCCGAGGGTGATCACCAGGACCACCCCGGCGACGGCCAGACCGATCGCCTCGCCGCCGTCGACCTGCGCCATCCGGTTGTACGCGTCACCGCCGAAGGCGACGTCCAGCCCGGCCGCGCGGGCCGGTTCGGCGGCGGCCTTGACGGCCTCGCGCTGCTGGTCGGTGACGTCGGCGAGCTTGTGGTCGAAGGAGACCAGGGCGATCGCGACCCGGCCGTCCGGTGAGACGGCGTGGGTGGCGTACGGATCGGGCACGGCGGCCACGCCGGGGACGGCGGTGATCCGGGCGACCGCCTCGCTGACCGCCCTGCCCGCCTCGGGCGTGGTGGCGCCGCCGGGCGCGGGGGCCGCGAAGACGACCTGGGCGGAGCCGTGGCCCTGCTCCGGGAAGGTGTCCTTGATCCGGTCCAGGGTGGTCTGCGCCTCGGTGCCCGGCACCTTGAACTCGTCGCTGGTCTTGCCGGCGAAGGCACCCGCGGCCCCGCCGATCGCGATCAGCACCGCGATCCAGACCGCCAGCACCGCCCGCCGTCTCCGGAAGCAGTAGCGGCCCAGTCGGTAGAGGTGCGTGGCCATGGGTGACCCCTCGGTCAGGTCGTCGGGCAGGCAGGTGCCTGAACAGGTCGCGGTCCACCGTACGCGCAATATTGTCAGGCGACAAAGTTGGTCGACAGAATCAAGTGACGGGATCATTCGACGCAGTTATCCGACCATGGCGATACCCTGGCTGGATGGCTCATGTCCCCGCCTCCGAACGCCGACCGCAACTGGTCCAGGCCGCCCTCGACCTGATGACCCGGGAGGGGGTCGCCGCCGGCAGCACCCGGGCGATCGCGGCCGAGCTGGGCGTGGCGCAGGCGACGGTGCACTACACCTTCGGCACCAAGAAGGACCTCTACCGGGCCGTCGTCGAGCAGCTGACCGCCGAGTTCATCGGCCACGTCCGCGCCGCCTACCCGGGCGACGGCTCCTTCGGCGAACAGGTCGCCACGCTGGTCCACGCGCTCTGGGAGAGCTCGACCGGCACGGACGGGCGCTGCGCGCTGCTGGGCGAGTTCGCGGCGCTGGCGATGCGCGACCCGGACCTACAGGAGATCATGCGGGCGCTCCAGCACGGGATCGAACGCACCGCGGCGGAGATGCTCACGACCCTCGCCGAGGCGCACGGCCTCGAACTGGCCATGCCCGCCGAGGAGATCGCCGTCCACTTCCTCACCGGCTTCGACGGTCTCACCGACCGCTACCTGGCCCTGCGCGCGCCCGGCGAGCAGCCCGACCACGGCACCCTGCGGGCCCTGGACCTGCTGGTGGCCACCACGGTCGGGCTCTGCCTCGGCGCCCCGGCGAAGCCGTGAGGCCGTAGGACCGCAGGCCGCTAGGAGGCGATCCGGACCGGGAGTTCGGCCAGCACCTCGCGCAGCGCGGCCGCGAAGCGCTCGTACTCGGTGCTGCGGGCCGAGCCCGGGCGGGTGGCCAGCCCGATCCGGCGACCGGGGGCCGGGGCGGCGAAGCGGACGGCGGCCAGCCGGTCGGTGCGGCCGGCCTCGACGTCCAGCGCGGTGGCGGGCAGCAGCGTCACCCCGAGGCCGCCGGCGACCAGTTGGACCAGGGTGGACAGGCCGGCCGCGCGGGTGGTGGAGCCCCCGGGATCGGCACCGACCTCACGGCAGATGTCGAGGGCCTGGTCGCGCAGGCAGTGGCCCTCCTCCAGCAGCAGCACGTCCAGGTCGAGCAGCACGTCGCGCGGGACGTCGATGCGCCCGGCGAGCGGGTGCTCGGGCGGGGTGACCAGGACGAAGTCCTCGTCGAACAGGGGGATGTCGCGGGTCGGTGAGGTACCGCCGGCCGGGAGCGCGAGCAGCAGGACGTCCAGCCGCCCGGCGGCCAGCCCCTCCAGCAGCGCGGGGGTGCGCTCCTCGTGGACGTGCAGTTCCAGCTCCGGGAAGCGGTCGCGGACCAGCCGCAGCACGGTGGGCAGCAGGTAGGGCGCGACGGTCGGGATGACGCCGAGGTGCAGCGGCCCGGTGAACGGGCGGCGGGCGGCCTCGACCTCCTCGGTGAGGGCTTGCAGCGAGGCGAGCACCCGGCGTGCGTGCTCACGCACGCGCTCACCCAGGGGGGTGATAATCACCCTGCGCGTCGTACGCTCGACCAGCTGCGCGCCCAACGACTCCTCCAGCGCCGCGACCGCCCCGGACAGGGCCGGCTGGCTGGTCCCGGTGGCGGCGGCAGCCTCCCGGAAGTGCCGGTGCTCGGCGACCGCGAGGAAGGCCTTGAGCTGGGCGACGGTCGGCGCCCGGGGGCTGCGGACTGTGGCGCTCGCCACAGCGGCCTCGGGTTTGGCGGCGGCGGCCCTGCGGGGGCGGGGCCGCGACGTGGGCGGTTCGGTACTGATAGCCATCTCCGATCAGACACATCAAGTGTAGCTATTTCCCTGATCAGTCCACGATGTGGAAACGTAGGGCGTGTCCGGAATCCGGACAAAACTCCCCTCAGTCTCACTTCAGGAGAAGCGAACGTGCTCACGATCGGTGACAAGTTCCCCGAGTTCGAACTCAACGCCTGCGTCGACCTGGACGCCGCGAACGCCTTCGCCGAGATCAACCACAAGTCCTACGAGGGCAAGTGGAAGATCGTCTTCTTCTGGCCGATGGACTTCACCTTCGTCTGCCCGACCGAGATCGCCGCGTTCGGCAAGCTGAACGACGAGTTCGCGGACCGCGACGCCCAGATCCTCGGCGTCTCCGGCGACTCCGAGTTCGTGCACCACGCCTGGCGCAAGGACCACAAGGACCTGCGTGACCTGCCCTTCCCGATGCTGGCCGACGTCAAGCACGACCTGATGCGCGCCTGCGGCGTCGAGGGCGCCGACGGCACCGCCCAGCGCGCGGTGTTCATCGTCGACCCGAACAACGAGATCCAGTTCGTCATGGTGACCGCCGGTTCCGTCGGCCGTAACCCCAAGGAGGTCCTGCGGGTGCTGGACGCCCTGCAGACCGACGAGCTGTGCCCGTGCAACTGGACCAAGGGCGAGGACACCCTCGACGCCCAGGCCCTGCTGGCGGGCTGACCCATGGCCCTCGACGACCTGAAGGCCGCCCTCCCGGACTACGCCAAGGACCTCAAGCTCAACCTGGGCTCGGTCATCGGCAACTCCGACCTCCCCGCCCAGCAGCTCTGGGGCACCGTGCTGTCCTGCGCGATGGCCACCCGCAGCGCCGCCGTGCTGCGTGAGCTGGAGCCCGAGGCCAAGGCCAACCTCTCCCCGGAGGCGTACACCGCCGCCAAGGGCGCGGCCGCGATCATGGGGATGAACAACGTCTACTACCGGACGCTGCACCTGCTCTCCGACAAGGAGTACAGCACGATGCGGGCCGGTCTGCGGATGAACATCATCGGCACCCCGGGCGTCGAGAAGGTCGACTTCGAGCTCTGGTGCTTCGCCGTCTCGGCCATCAACGGCTGCGGCCAGTGCCTCGACTCGCACGAGGCCGTGCTGCGCAAGGCCGGCGTCGAGCGCGAGGTCGTCCAGGCCTCGATGAAGATCGCCGCCGTCCTCCAGGCCGTGGCGGGCGTCCTCGACTCCGAGGCCGCCCTCGCCGCCGCCGGCGCCTGACGGACCCCGCACCAACGCCGACGGGCCCTCCCGGACACCACGTCCGGGAGGGCCCGTCGGCGTTGCGCTGCGGCCTCAGCCGTCCCCGGCCGGGGCGGCGGAGGTCCGGCCCGCGGCCTCGCGGGCGGCCTCCATGGCGGTGAAGACGGCCTGTCCGGCCTCGTTGCGGCGGCGCAGGTGGGTGATCACGGTGTTGGTGACGGCGATCAGCGGGACGGCCACCACCGCACCGCCGATGCCGCCGATGATGCCGCCGGCCGCGACGCCGAGGACGACGCCCAGCGGGTGCACCCGGACGGCCCGGCCGAGGATCAGCGGCTGCAGGATGTGGCTCTCGATCTGCATCACCGCGACCAGCACGATCAGCACCATCAGCGCCGTCCACGGCCCCTCGGTGACCAGGGCGATCAGCATCGCGACCGTGCCGGTGACGAGTGCGCCGACCAGCGGGACGAAGGCGCCCAGGAAGATGATCACGGCCAGCGGCATCGCCATCGGCACGCCCAGCAGGTCGATGCCGATGCCGATGCAGACCGCGTCGATGAAGGCCACGCAGACGGTGCCGCGCACGTACGCGGTGAGCGTCGCCCAGGCCTTCGGGCCGGCTCCGGCCATGGCGAAGCGGGAGTGCCGGGGCAGTCCGCGCAACGCCCAGTTCCAGATCCGCGCGCCGTCGTAGAGGAAGAAGAAGGTGGTGAAGAAGGCCAGCGCCACGGCGGTCAGCACCTCGACGGCGATCTGCGCGCCGGTCAGGCTGGCCGAGGTGATCTGGTCGGTGTTGGTGGTGATCGCCTTGCCGATCTGGTCGGCGTAGTCGTTGATCTGCTGCTGGGTCAGGTGCAGCGGCCCGGTGCTCAGCCAGTCCCGCAGCTGGTCCACGCCGTCCTTCACCTTGCTGGTGACCGTCGACAGGTTGGTGGACACCTGCCAGACCACGAACCAGCCGACCAGCCCGATTCCGGCCAGACCGCTCAGGAACACCCCGCCCGCCGCCAGCGAGCGCGGCACCCCGTGCCGGCGCAGCCAGGAGACCGTCGGCTCCAGCAGCGCGGAGATCAGCAGCGAGGCCAGCACCGCGAAGGCGACCAGCCGCAGCATGTCGACGATGTAGAAGACGACGTAGAGCGCGCCGCCGAGCAGCAGCAACCGCCAGGTCGACTCGGCGGCCACCCGCAGCCCCCAGGGCACGGCCTCGGCCGGGGTGGCGGGCCGGCCGGGGTGGTACTCCCGCGCCAGGCCGGGCGGTGCGGCCGGCGCGGGGGCCGCCGGGGCGGCGGCCGGCACCGCGGCGGGTTCGACCCGCGGGGCCGGCACCGGATCGGGCGCCTCGGCCAGCGCGGGGACGGCGAGCTCGTGCGGGTCGGCCGCCATCGCGGCACGTCGGCGCCGTTCGATCACGGCGGCCGCGCTCGCCACCACGGCCATGCCCTTGGCCACGGCCTTGAAGGCCTTTCCGCCCCGCGCCATCCTCGCTACCACCGCTCCCCTGCTGAGCCGCCGTGCCCGGCGGTACGCCGTGGGTCCCGCCACGGCCGTCAGGGATGACGCTACCCGGCGGCGGCCCGGCGAGTCCGGCCCCCGCCGGGTTCGGCTCGAACAACCTCGCCATCAAACCGGGGCAAAACGTCAGGTTTCAGATGGTTTCGGACCGAGATCGCTGGGGAGGAGTCGAAACGAGGCCCCCGGGGAGAGCGAGGCCTCGGACCACGGACCAACTGTCGGCGGACCGGCCGGTGCGGGAAGCGACCAGGACCCCTTCCCGCGCCCCGCGTCCGCACCGGGTCCGCACCGCCCGCAGGCGCACTGGTCAGCGCAGCCCGGGCGGCGCGGCCCGACCCGGCTCCCGGCGGGCGGGAACGCGACGGCCCCCGGTCGCTCGTCGGGCGGGACGAGCGGCCGGGGGCCGTACGGGAGAGTCCACCGCCGGGCGGTGGCGGCTCCTAGTACCAGTTGTGGGACTGCCAGAACGACCAGGCGCCACAGGGGCTGCCGTAGCGGCTGTTCATGTAGCCCAGACCCCACTTGATCTGGGTGGCCGGGTTGGTGCGCCAGTCGGCACCGGCCGAGGCCATCTTGGTGCCGGGCAGCGCCTGGACCAGGCCGTACGCGCCGGAGCTCCGGTTGGTCGCGGTGTAGTCCCAGCCGCTCTCGCGCTTCACGATCTGACTGAAGCACTGGAACTGGGCGTCGTCACCGACGACCTGCCGGGCGATGTCCTGGACGGATCCGGGGCTGACCGAGACCGGCGGGGCGCTGTTGTCGGTGGCGGCCATCGCCGAACGCGCCTTGGAACGGTTGGCAGCGGCCTCGTCGGCCTTGCGCTTGTCCTCGGCGGCCTTGGCAGCCTTGTCCGCGTCGGCCTTGGCCTGGGCATCGGCCTTCGCCTGGGCGTCCGCGGCGGCCTTCTGGCGCGCGGCCTCCTCGGCGGCCTTCTGCTCGGCGGCGGCCTTGGCCGCGGCGTCGGCGGAGGCCTGCTGGGCGGATGCCTGCTGGCCGATGTTGTCACTGATGGTCTGCGCCTGGGCGCCAGAGGGGACTTCGGCAAGCAGGGTCGCGCCCGCGACGTCGACCGTCTGCGTCGTCTTGCCCTCGCTGCCCGAGGCCACACCCACGACGGCACCGACAGCGGTGACGGCGGTGGCGGAGGCCACAGCGACTCCCCGGACCGAGATCCGAGTCACATGGATTCCTTCCAGCATCGCCCACGCGTGACCGTGCGGGCGCAACATGCCCCTTGGCACTGACCTCCGCAGGTGCTCTGGTCACGGGAGGTGCTGGCCCGGCGTCCGGCCGAGGTGAGGCGACCGGGCGTTGGAATCGGGCGGCGTACGGCTCATCGGTCTTCAATTGTGCGTCCACCGACCGGAGTTGGTGGACCATCCGGGCCCGGACTCGTGGAGTCCGGAAGCCCTGCCACGCCGTACGCGGGGCCTGACAGAACCCTCACCATGCCGCACCGGACGCTGTCGACGCAATTCCCGTTCGCGTGGCGCACGTCACATTCACCGCACGGGAGTTCCCCGGGCGGAAAGCACTCGATGTGATGAAAGGGGTGAGGGCCCGCCCCGTCAGGAGCGGGCCCCGCAGCAAGAGTTGACCGTATTGTCCGACTATGTCCTGGTCAGGGACGAATCACGGGTGGATGTCCTCCAGCATCTCCGTGACCAGCGCCGCGATCGGCGAACGCTCCGAGCGGGTGAGCGTGATGTGGGCGAAGAGCGGATGCCCCTTCAGCTTCTCCACCACCGCCACCACGCCGTCGTACCGGCCCACCCGGAGGTTGTCGCGCTGCGCCACGTCGTGGGTGAGCACCACCCGCGAACCCTGGCCGATCCGGGACAGCACCGTCAGCAGGACGTTCCGCTCCAGCGACTGGGCCTCGTCCACGATCACGAAGGCGTCGTGCAGCGAGCGGCCCCGGATGTGGGTCAGCGGCAGCACCTCCAGCATCCCCCGGGAGATCACCTCCTCGATCACGTCCGGGGTGGTGACGGCGGAGAGGGTGTCGAAGACCGCCTGCGCCCAGGGGCTCATCTTCTCCGTCTCGGAGCCCGGCAGGTAGCCGAGCTCCTGCCCGCCGACCGCGTACAGCGGTCGGAAGACCATCACCTTGCGGTGCTGCCCCCGCTCCAGCACCGCCTCCAGCCCCGCGCACAGCGCCAGCGCGGACTTGCCGGTGCCCGCCCGGCCGCCCATCGAGACGATGCCGACGTCCGGATCGAGCAGCAGGTCCAGCGCCACCCGCTGCTCGGCGCTGCGCCCGCGCAGTCCGAACGCCTCGCGCTCGCCGCGCACCAGCCGGACCCGGCCGTCGCCGGTCACCCGGCCGAGCGCCCGGCCGCGCTCCGAGGTGAGCACCAGCCCGGTGTGCACGGGCAGCTCGTCCGCCCCCTCGACGTCCACCGCGGCGTCGTGGCCGGCCGCGAACAGCGCGTCCACCTGCTCCGCCGGGACGTGCAGCTCGGACATCCCCGTCCAGCCGGAGGTGATGGCGAGCTCGGCCCGGTACTCCTCGGCGAGCAGGCCCACCGAGCTGGCCTTGATCCGCAGCGGCAGGTCCTTGGAGACGACCGTGACGTCGTACCCCTCGGCCTGGAGGTTCCGGGCGACCGCGAGGATCCGCGAGTCCGCCTCGCCGCCGCCGACCCGGTAGCCGGCCGGCAGTATCGACAGGTCGGAGTGGTTGAGCTCGACCCTGATGGTGCCGCCGAGCTCGCCGACCGGGATCGGCTCGTCGAGCCGGCCGTGGCGGATGCGGTAGTCGTCGAGCAGTCGCAGCGCCTGGCGGGCGAAGTAGCCCAGCTCCGGGTGGTGCCGCTTGGCCTCCAGCTCGGTGACGACCACCACCGGCAGGACGACCTCGTGCTCCTCGAAGCGGGTCATGGCGAGCGGGTCCGCCAGGAGCACGCTGGTGTCGAGAACGTACGTGCGCCGGTCTGGCGTCCGGCGGCTCTTGGAACTGACCACTAGGCCTCCAGAGCGGATGACCCTGCGTCATCCGCGGCAAGCCGGCCCCCGCTGCCCCGGTGGCCTCGGGACCGGACTGCCTGGAGTATTCCCAGGCGAGGGGCGGTGCATTCGCGCCCCCGGCGAACTGACGGATCATTGCCGGTGAACGTTTGGCCTCACGAGGGCTCCGGGTAGGCCAGCCCTACGGCGGTCACTTCACCCGTTCAGAGGCCCAGTCGCCGGTTGCGCTGCTCGAACGCCCGCAGCGCCCGCAGGAAGTCGACCTTGCGGAAGGCCGGCCAGTACGCCTCGCAGAAGT
Source organism: Kitasatospora sp. NPDC087271 (assembly GCF_044744605.1). Classification (NCBI taxonomy): domain Bacteria; kingdom Bacillati; phylum Actinomycetota; class Actinomycetes; order Kitasatosporales; family Streptomycetaceae; genus Kitasatospora; species Kitasatospora sp. NPDC087271. Next base: position 326,953 of record NZ_JBIUYQ010000004.1, on the reverse strand, counting down.
AGAACTCGCTGTGCGCGCTCTGCCAGAGCAGGAAACCGGACAGGCGCTGCTCGCCCGAGGTGCGGATGATCAGGTCCGGGTCGGGCTGGTTGCGGGTGTAGAGGTGCTCGGCGATGTGCTCGACGTCGAGGATCTCGGCCAGTTCCTCGATCGAGGTGCCGCGCCCGGCGTGCTCCTGGAGCAGCGAGCGGACGGCGTCGGCGATCTCGTGCCGGCCCCCGTAGCCGACCGCGACGTTGACCGTGATGCCGTCGATGTCGGCGGTCTCCTCGGCGGCCCGCTTGAGCACGTCGGCGGTGTGCTGCGGGAGCAGGTCCAGTGCGCCGACCGGGTGGACCTTCCAGCGGCGGGCGGCGGCCAGCCCGGTGACGGCGTCCTCGATGATGCCCAGCAGCGGGACCAGCTCGTCGGCGGGGCGGTCGAGGTTGTCGGTGGAGAGCATCCAGAGGGTGACGACCTTGACGTGGGTCTCGTCGCACCAGCCGAGGAACTCGCTGATCTTGTCGGCGCCGCGCTGGTGGCCGTACACGGTGGTGCCCCCGGCGGCCTTCGCCCAGCGGCGGTTGCCGTCCAGGATCACGCCGATGTGGTGCGGGGTGCGGGCGAGGTGGACCTCGACCCGGCGGCCGTAGAGCCCGTACATCCCGCCCAGCAGGGTACGCAGACCCGGCGTCCGTTCGGCGACATCGCGCAGACCCATGATTCCCGGCCCCTCCGTGCTCGTTCAGCTGGTGCGTCAATGCCCCGGCGCAGCCTACTCCGGCGGGCAGGCGCACGGTAAAGCCGCAGGTAGCGGTCTGGTCACGGTCCTGTACGGAGTCCGTCCCGGCGGGCGTGTCGCGGGCCTTGCCCGACGGCTCCGACGGCGGACACGGAACGGTCTCCGAATCCTTAAAGAATCCGTAAGCCGACTGTCCAATGCTTGACGACCGGCAATGGTCTAGTCCAGCTTTTGATCCAAGGCGGAACGAACCCCACGGCCCCGCCCCACCCCCACGCACCACCGTGCACCACCATGCACCGCCGCGGTCGCCCACCCCCACGTACGACGACCCCACGCACCACGACGGACCTCCCCTCCCCCACACGCGGCCGCCGCGCCCCCCACCGCGGCGGCCGCTCCCTCCCCAGGAGCGTCACCCCATGGCCCGTACGCTGAACCAGCCCGCGCACAAGCGCCGGCGCAGCCCCCTCCCGGCCGTCGCGGCCGGCGCCACCGCCCTCGCCCTGGCCGGCGGCGGCCTGGCCCTCTTCGCCGGCGGCGCCAGCGCGGCCGTCGGCAACCTGGTCACCAACGGCGGCTTCGACAGCGGGCTGGGCGGCTGGAACTGCGCCGGCGCGGCGACCACCGTCTCCTCCCCGGCCCACTCCGGCACCGGCGCGCTGCAGGCCACCCCGGGCGCCGGCGACACCGCCGAGTGCACCCAGACCATCAGCGTGCTGCCCAACACCAGCTACACGCTGAGCGCCTGGGTCCAGGGCCCGTACGTCTACCTCGGTGCGCGCGGCACCGGCGGCACCGACCCGTCCACCTGGTCGAACCAGAACAGCTGGAACCAGCTGTCCTCCACCTTCACCACCGGCGCGAACGCCACCAGCGTCACCGTCTACCTGCACGGCTGGTACGGCCAGAGCGCCTACCTCGCCGACGACGTGAGCCTGATCGGCCCCGGCGGCCCCTCCACCCCGAGCCCGACCGCCACCGCCACCCCGTCGCCGACCGCCACGGCCACCGCGACCTCCTCCCCCACCGCGACCGGCACGCCGACGGCCACCGCGACCCCGACCGCCACCGCGACCCCGACCGCGACGCCGACCCCCACGGCCACCGCGACCGCCACCACCCCGCCGGTCACCGGCCTGCCCGCGCACGCGGTCACCGGCTACTGGCAGAACTTCGACAACGGCTCGACCCCGCAGCGCCTCGGCGACGTGCAGAGCGCCTACGACATCATCGCGGTGTCCTTCGCCGACGCCGTGCCCACCCAGACCGGCGCGATCAGCTTCACCCTCGACCCCGGCCTGTCCAAGGCCCTCGGCGGCTACAGCGACACGCAGTTCCGCGCCGACATCAAGGCCAAGCAGGCGGCCGGCAAGAAGGTCGTCCTCTCCATCGGCGGCCAGAACGGCGCGATCACCGTCGGCGACGCCACCGCCGGCAACAACTTCGCCAACAGCGCCTACGCGATCATCAAGGACTACGGCTTCGACGGCATCGACGTCGACCTGGAGAACGGCGTCCAGGCCGGCCCGCTCGGCAACGCGCTGCACACCCTCCAGGCCAAGGTCGGCCCCGGCTTCATCCTGACCATGGCGCCCGAGACGATCGGGATGTACAGCACCGCCGGCGCCTACTTCCAGCTCGCGTTGAACACCAAGGACATCCTCACCGTCGTCAACACCCAGTTCTACAACTCGGGCGGCATGAACGGCTGCGACGGCAAGGTCTACAACCAGGGCACCATCGACTTCATCACCTCGCAGGTCTGCACCCACATCCAGGGCGGCCTGCGGCCCGACCAGGTCGGCATCGGCGTCCCCGCCTCCGCCAAGGCGGCCGGCGGCGGCTACGTCTCGCCGACCGTGGTGAACAACGCGCTGGACTGCCTGGCCACCGGCAACAACTGCGGCAGCTTCGTCCCGCCGGCCAAGTGGCCGACCATCCGCGGCGCGATGACCTGGTCCACCAACTGGGACGCCAACAACGGCAACGCGTTCTCCAACGCGGTCGGCCCGTTCGTCCACAAGATGCCGTAACCCCCCCCCCACCGCCAATCCCCCACCGGCGCGCCGCTCCTTGAGGGTGGGGCCTGCGCGCCGGCGGCGGGGCCCGCCGTACCCGACCCGGTACGGCGGGCCCTCCCGCGTCCGGGCCCGGGAGCGCCAGGTCCGGTCCGGCCCCCGGGCCCAGGCACCACCTGCGGCGTCGCGGTGGCCCGGGAAGTCCGGCCTCCCGGGCCCGGGGGCTACCGGGCCAGCACCGCCAGCAGCGCGCCGAGCAGCAGGAACGGTCCGACCGGGACGTCGAGCCCGCGCACCGGGCGCCGGCGGGCCAGCGCGACGGCGGCCCGCAGGATCGCCCAGAGCCCGGCGAGCACCACCGCGGCGAACAACCCGGCGACCGCCACCGGCCAGCCGTACCAGCCGAGCAGCCCGCCCAGGGCGAACCCCAGCGGCGAGTCGCCCGGGCCCAACGCGCCGATCCAGACCGCCAGTTCGAGCAGGGACCCGACCGTGAGGGCCACCAGCAGGCAGCGCAGCAGCACCCCCGGGCGCCCCGCGGCCAGCGCCGCCACCGCCAGCAGGGGGGCCACCCCGCCGACCAGCGGCAGGGTCAGCCGGTACGGCAGCCGGCGCACCCGGGCGTCGACGAAGCCGAGCACCACGCCGAGCCCGGCCGCCCAGCCCAGCGCCGCGGCCGACGGCCCGTCCGCCGCGTACGCCAGCCCGGCGGCGACCACGGCCGCCACCAGCTCCACCGACCAGGCGCCCGCGCCCAACCGCTCCCGGCAGCCCGGACAGCGCCCGGTGGGCGGCAGCAGTCGCACCTCGCGCCCGCACAACGGGCAGGCACCGCACCAGGGTTCGCCCTCCGGCACGGCGAACCGGGCGACCAACCCGCGCAGCAGCGGAGCCACCAGAAATGCGGCCAGCACCGCGCCGACTGCGGCTAGCATCACCGGCGCACCCCCTTTTCGATCAACGCCCGCACGCCCGTGCGGCACCCGGGAACCGGGCGGGGCGCACCGACCACATCATCCAACGGGGGAACGACCATGACGAAGACCCAGTCCATCCGGAGAATCGCGGCCGGCCTGCCGGCGGCGGCGCTCGTCCTGGCGCTGTCGGCCTGCGGGCCGGACAACGCCGACCCGGCGGCCGTCCCGAGCGCCCCGGCCGCGCCGCCCACCGGCGCCGCCGGGGCCTCCACGGCTCCCGGCACCCCGACCGGCACCCCGACCGGCTCCGCGGCCCCGACCGTCCCGGCCACCCCGACCGCCCCGACCGCCCCGGCCGGACCGCAGCCGTCCGTCACCGCCGGCGGCAACAACGTCACCCAGGTCAGCTACGACCGCCCGCTGCCGCTCGGCAGCGCCGGCCGCTACGTCGGCAAGAGCTCGGTGGTGGACGCCGCCGCGGTCTCGATCGTCAAGGGCACCGCCGCGGAGATCGCCCCGCTCAACCTCCCGTCGACGAGCACCAGCGGCAAGACGCCGTACTACGTCACCGTCTCCTTCACCAACCGCACCGGCGCCCCGCTGGCCGAGGACGCCTACATGATGCGGGTCTGGGTGAAGCCCAAGGACCACTCGGCGGGCGCGCTGCCGGCCGCGACCCTGCAGAAGGCGATCCCGCAGTGCGACACCCGGTCGCTGGTCACGCTCGCGGACGGGCAGTCCGTCAAGCTGTGTGCCGTCTATCTCGTCCCGAACGAGACCCCGCCCAGCTTCCTCACGTACGGGAACATCCTGGACACCGCGCCCCTGGTTTGGAAGGTCGGCTGACACCCCCGCCTGCCGATCCAAGGAGGCCGCTCCGGGCGGTTCGGTGCGCGTCCCGGGACGCGCACCGAAGTGCCCGGAGGTGCCCCTAAAGTAGGCAGGCATGCAGGTCATCCAGTCCAGCAAGCTCGCCAATGTCTGCTACGACATCCGCGGCCCGGTACTCGACGAGGCGATGCGGCTGGAGGAACAGGGCCACCGCATCCTCAAGCTCAACACCGGCAACCCCGCCGTCTTCGGCTTCGAGGCGCCGCCGGAGATCCTCCAGGACATCCTGCGCAACCTCTCGACCGCGCACGGGTACGGCGACTCCAAGGGCCTGCTCGCCGCCCGCCGCGCGGTGGTCATGCACTACGAGGACCGCGGCCTGCACGGGCTGAGCGTCGAGGACGTCTTCCTCGGCAACGGCGTCTCCGAGCTGATCCAACTGGCCATGACCGCGCTGCTGGACGACGGCGACGAGGTGCTCGTCCCGGCGCCCGACTACCCGCTGTGGACCGCCTCGGTCTCGCTGGCCGGCGGCACCGCGGTGCACTACCGCTGCGACGAGCAGGCCGAGTGGTACCCGGACCTCGCCGACATCGAGGCCAAGGTCACCGACCGGACCCGGGCCATCGTGGTGATCAACCCGAACAACCCGACCGGCGCGGTCTACCCGCGCGAGGTGCTGGAGGGCATCGTCGAGATCGCCCGCCGGCACCGGCTGGTGGTCTACGCGGACGAGATCTACGACAAGATCCTCTACGACGACGCCGAGCACGTCCCGCTGGCCACCCTGGCGCCCGACCTCTTCTGCGTCACCTTCAACGGCCTGTCCAAGGCGTACCGGGTCGCGGGTTTCCGCTCCGGCTGGATGGTGCTCTCCGGCGACCGGCAGCGGGCCCACAGCTATATCGAGGGCCTGGCCGTGCTGGCCTCGATGCGGCTGTGCGCCAACATGCCCGCCCAGCACGCGGTGGCCGCCGCGCTCGGCGGCCGGCAGTCGATCCGCGACCTGGTGCTGCCCGGCGGGCGGCTGCTCGCCTCGCGCGACGCGGCGTACCGGCTGCTCAACGAGATCCCGGGGGTCAGCTGCGTCAAGCCCAAGGGCGCGCTGTACGCGTTCCCGCGGCTGGATCCGAAGGTCTACAAGATCAAGGACGACGCCCAGATGGTGCTGGACCTGCTGCGCTCCCAGCGCATCCTGCTGGTCCAGGGCACCGGCTTCAACTGGCCCGAGCCGGACCACTTCCGGCTGGTCACGCTGCCCCGGGCGGAGGAGATCACCGACGCGGTGACCAGGATCGGCGACTTCCTGAGCGGCTACACCCAGCCGTAGCCCGGAACGGCCGCACCCAGCCGTGGCCCCCGCGCCCGGCACCCGGCACCCGGCACCCGGCACCCGGGGAAAGCACTACGGCCGGAGTCCCGGCCCGGGCGGTCTCCTTGGTCGGGGAAAGACCGCCCGGGGGAACTCCGGCCGTCCTGTCACTCGGCGGGCGCGCGGTTCGTGCCGCGCGACCGCCTCTCGCTCTGCTGAGGCTCAGGCTCAGCCGAGGCGCGCGACGAGGCTCCGGTACTCGTCCCACAGCTCCTTCGGGGTGTGGTCGCCGAACAGCTCCAGGTGGGCCGGCACCAGCGCGGCCTCCTGGCGCCAGATGTCGGCGTCCACGGTGAAGAGCAGGTCGAGGTCCTCCTGGGACAGCTTCAGGTCGCCGAGGTCGAAGCCGTCGACGGTCGGCAGCACGCCGATCGGGGTCTCGACGCCCTCGCCGGTGCCCTCCAGGCGCTCGACGATCCACTTGAGGACGCGGCTGTTCTCGCCGTAGCCCGGCCAGACGAACGCGCCCTCGGCGTTCTTGCGGAACCAGTTGACGTAGTAGATCTTCGGCAGCTTCGCGGCGTCCGCCTGGGCGCCGACCTTCAGCCAGTGGGCGAAGTAGTCGCCCATGTTGTAGCCGCAGAACGGCAGCATCGCGAACGGGTCGCGGCGCAGCTCGCCGACGGTGCCCTCGGCGGCGGCGGTCTTCTCGGACGCGATGTTGGCGCCGAGGAAGACGCCGTGCTGCCAGGTGAAGGACTCGGTCACCAGCGGGACGGCGGTGGCGCGGCGGCCGCCGAACAGGATCGCCGAGATCGGCACGCCCGACTGGTCCTCCCACTCGGGGGCGATGGTCGGGCACTGCGCGGCCGGGACGGCGAAGCGGGCGTTCGGGTGGGCGGCCGGGGTGCCGGACTCGGGGGTCCAGTCGTTGCCGCGCCAGTCGGTGAGGTGCGCCGGGGGCTCCTCGGTCAGGCCCTCCCACCACACGTCGCCGTCGTCGGTCAGCGCGACGTTGGTGAAGACCGTGTTGCCCCACAGGGTGTCGATGGCGTTGGCGTTGGTGTCCACGCCGGTGCCGGGGGCGACACCGAAGAAACCGGCCTCGGGGTTGATCGCGTAGAGCTGGCCGTCGGCGCCGAAGCGCATCCAGGCGATGTCGTCGCCGATCGTCTCGACCTTCCAGCCCGGGACGGTCGGCTGGAGCATGGCCAGGTTGGTCTTGCCGCAGGCCGACGGGAAGGCGGCGGCGACGTACTTGACCTCGCCGGACGGCGGGGTGAGCTTCAGGATCAGCATGTGCTCGGCCAGCCAGCCCTCGTCACGGGCCATGGTCGAGGCGATGCGCAGCGCGTAGCACTTCTTGCCGAGCAGGGCGTTACCGCCGTAGCCGGAGCCGAAGGACCAGATCTCCCGGGTCTCCGGGAAGTGCGAGATGTACTTGGTGCTGTTGCACGGCCACGGCACGTCCGCCTGGCCCTCGGCCAGCGGGGCGCCGACGGTGTGCACGGCCTTGACGAAGTCGCCGTCCTCGCCGAGCTGGTCCAGCACCGCCTTGCCCATGCGGGTCATCACGCGCATCGACACGGCGACGTAGGCGGAGTCGGTGATCTCGACGCCGTACGCGGCCAGCGGGGAACCGACCGGGCCCATCGAGAAGGGCACGACGTACATCGTGCGGCCCTTCATCGCGCCGCGGAACAGTCCCTTCTCGCCCTGGAAGACCTCCCGCATCTCGGCCGGGGCCTTCCAGTTGTTGGTCGGACCGGCGTCCTTCTCCTGCTCGGAGCAGATGTAGGTGCGGTCCTCCACGCGCGCCACGTCCGTCGGGTCCGAGGCGGCGTAGTAGGAGTTGGGGCGCTTTTCCTCGTTGAGCTTCTTGAAGGTGCCCTGAGCCACCAGCAGGTCCGCGAGGCGCTGGTACTCCTCGTCGGAGCCGTCGCACCACTCGACGCGGTCCGGCTGGGTGAGCTCGGCGATCTCGTTCACCCACGCGAGCAGGCGCTGGTGGCGGGTGGGCGCGGAGGCGCTGAGAGCAGAGATCTCGTACGACACGATCGCTCCGTTTCACACCATCTCGGCGAGGAGGTGGCGTAGCGGGGGTCTGAGGGTGCTTGCAGCGTAGCTCCGGCTCCAACGCCAAACTGCGGCACAGCGTCGAAATTGACTTATCTTTTACTACAGTAAGTACGATTACCGGCCAGTAATAGGTCGTCCACATCCCGGCCCGGACACCCCCGCGGGCACCTCGAACACTCCAAAACGTCCAAGAGTGATGATCACCACTTTCCTACGCGTCAGTAACCTACGGCCCCGTAGGTAACGGGTAGCATGCTGCGCATGACTGCTGAGCTCGTCGAGAGCACGGAGAACGAGGGCACGGAGAACGGGGCCTCGGGACGCAAGCCGAAGTGGCGCGGCTGGCTGCACGCCGGGATGTTCCCCGCCACCGTCGCCGCCGGGATCGTGCTGATCTGCCTGGCCGACTCCACCCCCGCCAAGATCGCCTGCGCGATCTACTCGATCAGCGCCTGGCTGCTGTTCGGGGTCAGCGCGGTCTACCACCGCTTCGACTGGGGCCCGCGCGGGGACGCCGTGCTGCGGCGGCTGGACCACGCGAACATCTTCCTGATCATCGCGGGCACCTACACGCCGTTCACGATCCTGCTGCTCAAGGGCGCCGACCAGCAGGTGCTGCTCTGGGTGGCCTGGGGCGGCGCGCTGGCCGGAATAGCGTTCCGGGTGTTCTGGGTCGGCGCGCCGCGCTGGCTGTACACACCGGTGTACATCGCGCTCGGCTGGGCCGCCGCCTTCTTCCTGCCGGACTTCCTGCACGCCGGCGGCGTCGCCGTCCTGGTGCTGATGATCGTCGGCGGGGTGCTCTACAGCATCGGCGGCGTGGTGTACGGGCTCAAGCGGCCCGATCCGTCACCGCGCTGGTTCGGCTTCCACGAGGTGTTCCACGCCTTCACCCTGGGCGCGTTCATCGTGCAGTACGTCGGGGTCTCACTGGTGGCGTACAGCGCGGCCGGCTGAACCCGGCGCGCCACGGCGGGCGGCCGCGCGGTCCACGGACCGGGCGACCGCCCGCTCCGCCGTCCAGGGGCGCTCGTACGGCGCCCGGCCCTGCGGGCGGCGCGGGTACGGCAGGTGGTCCGCCGCGTCGGCCTCCGGCCACGGCTCCACCGCCGGCCCGGCGGTGCGGCCGCGCGCCTGCCGGGCGTCCAGCGCCTCGCGGGCCCGGCGGCAGCGCTCGCAGTGCGCGGCGTCCGGGGTGACGGCCGACGGCCGGTGCCCCCGCGGGGCGGTCGGCCGACGGAGCGCCCGCCAGCGGCGGCCCACGTAGACCATGAGCAGCAGCACCTCGACCCCGGCGACGACCAGGACCAGCATCGCCCCGTTGATCAGGTAGGCCGCGACCACGGCGAGCGCGGACGCCACCACCACCGCCGCACCCCACACCTGGGCGTTCGACTCCCTGCCGGCCATTCGACTCCCCTTTCCCGGCGCCGGGCTCGTGGTCGGCTCCGGCCGCCCCACCCCTTCTCCGCTCTCGGCACGCGTCAGTCAGCACTGACCGATTGCCACATGGTATCTACCGTCCGTCACCCAGGGCTGCCCCCGGGCGGCGAACGACAGATCAACGTTGCGTCAATTCCTTGTGCGGAAGCATTACTTCCAGGACACATCACGCAGCGCGCCCGCTCGACTACGGATCGGCGTGCCGGGGTCGCACGCAGCACGGCGGGGCCCGGCTGCGTCAGCCGGACCCCGCCGCATCCCACGTGTGGCGCGCACGTCGCGCCCGAGAGGCCCTACCCCCGTCGGACACCCGCCCTGCGCCGCACGGCCGCACCCGCGCCCACGAGCGCGGTGACGCCCAGGGCTGCGGCCGCCGTCACGGCCGGCAGCGCCGAACCGCCGCCCGCCGCCCGTTCCCGGTCGGCCGCCAGCTGGTAGCCGCCGCCCTTGCCCTCCCGGTCGTACGCCGAGCCGGGCAGCTTGTCCCCGTACCGCTGGTGCACCAGCTTCTGGTACGCGGCCAGCGACACCCCGCCCGCGCCCACCGAGCGCCGGGCCTCGTCGTCCAGCGGCAGCACCCGGCCGTCGCGCAGCACGTACCAGGCGTTCACCTGCGGCTCGCGGAACGCCGTACCGCCACCGCCGCCGGCCGCCTTCGCCGCGTAGTCGCTCTCGTCACCGCCGGAGGCGATGTTGACCACCCGCCAGGAGTCACCCTGCCGGATCGTCCACACCGAGGCCGTCTGCCCGTCCGCCGCGACCACCTTGCTCGCGGTGAACTCGGCCGTCGCCACCGGCGCACCCGGGGCGCCGGCCACGAAACCCGCGTCCAGGGTGTACACCGGCACGGTGTCGCCGGCCAGCCGCGGCGCGGCCGCGCTCGCCGCCTGCGCCTCCTGCGCCGCACCGATGGTCAGCTGCTGGGTCGGCGGGACGCCCTTGCGGGCGAAGAAGTGGCCCACCTTGTCGAGGACGGCCTGGTCCTGGACCACGCCACGGGCCTTCGCCAGATCCGCGACGGGCACCGGCACCGGGGCGCCGGCCGGCCCGTCCGCGTGCGCGGCCGGGGCCAGCGCCAGCCCGAGGCCGGCGGCGAGCAGGGCGGTGACGGCGGCCCGACGGGCCTTTCCGAGGTCAGTCATGGTCGCCCTCACGCGCCGATCCGGTACAGGGAGTGGGTCCACGAGAACGTGTTGTTGTTCACGTAGTAGTTGTAGTCCGCCCAGTTGTAGCGGTAGTTGGACGGCCACGGGTCGCCCCAGTACACCCAGTTGCTGCTGGTGTCGTAGCCGTAGACGACGTGCATGTGCCCGCCGCCGGAACTCCACTGGATCCGGGTCTCGATCGGCCGGTTCGCGTCCACCTCGGTCTGCACGGTGTTGTAGCGCAGGTAGCCGGTGACGTACGAACCCGGGTTGATGCCGACCCAGTCCAGCCCGTTCTGCACATCGGCCAGCGAGGCCTGGCTGTTGGGGCAGCTGGAGTTGACCGAACGGCCGAACGCGGCGTTGCAGAACTGGTTCTGGCTGTAGTTGTAGCCGAACCAGGTGGCGATGGTGTTCCCGCTCGCCGCCCAGCACCAGTTGGTCTGCTGTTGCTGCTGCATGGTGATGTTGAGCTTCTTGAACGTGCCGGCCAGATCGGCCGTGCTGCCGGGCGCGGCAGCCTGGCGAACCTGCGCCGGGGCACGGTCCTGGACGGGAGCGAGATCCTGGGCGGGGGCGGCGAGCGCCGGAGTGGCCGCCACCGCGGTCAACGCCGGGCCCAGCACGCCGAGGGCGAGCAGCGAGACCGCGCGGCGCAGCCGTATCCGTGGAACTGGCATGGGGGAAATGCCTCCTTGCACAAGCGGAGCGGGGTGCTGTGTGGGGGCGCGGTCCGGATCGCGCCATGAGCATCCCGCCACCCCCGGAAGCCGGTCAACGGCCCCCAGGACCACCACAGTTCAGGTGTGAACGACCGGCCGCGGGTGTGAACGCCGCCCCGAAAACCCCCGCGTGGCACGCCAGACCCGGTGACAAACCGCCGCCCTGATGTGAATATTCACGGTCAAACACGGTCTGCCCGCGCCCGTCCCCCAGGAGGCCGTCATCCACCGCACCGACCAGGCCGACCTCACCGCCGCCCTCCGCACCGGCCCCTTCCACCTCGCCCTGCGCACCGCCATCGCCACCCGCGGCCTCGCCCTCCACCGCATCCGCCGCCACCTCGCCCTGCGCGGCGTCCACGTCGGCCTCACCAGCCTCAGCTACTGGCAACAAGGCCGCCGCCGCCCCGAACGCCCCGAATCCCTCCGCGCCGTCGCCGCCCTCGAAGACGTCCTCGACCTCCCCGAACACTCCCTCACCCGCCTGCTCGGCCCCCGCCGCGCCGCCGACACCACCCCCGCCGGCCCACCCGTACGCCCCTACCGCGACCTCATCTCCCCCGCCACCGCCGTCGACGACCTGCTCGCCACCATCGCCGGCCCCCGCGACACCGGCCTGCACACCATCACCCACATCGAACGCATCCGCCTCGGCCCCGACCGCCAACTCGCCCGCCGCGACTCCCAACACGCCCTCCGCGCCCACCGCGACGGCATCGACCGCTACCTCGCCCTCTACCAGGGCGACCCCGGCAGCGACATCACCCGCGTCGGCGTCCGCGCCGAAGAGAACTGCCGCCCCGGCCGCATCCGCCGCGACCAGACCCACCACCTGCTCGTCGCCGAACTCCTCCTCGACCGCCGCCTACGTGCCGGCGACACCCACCTCCTCGGCTACGGCTTCGACGACGCCCCCTCCCCCGACCCCAGCTGCGAATACGTCCGCGGCTTCAACTCCGGCGCCGGCCAGTACGTCCTCCAGATCACCTTCCACCCCGCCGCCCTCCCCGTCCGCTGCCACCGCTTCGCCCTCCACTCCCCGGGCGAAGCCCCCTACGAGACGGAGGAACTGACCCTGGACGGCCACCACTGCGTCCACCTGGTCGCGACGGCACTGCGGCCGTGCCTGCTGGGAATCAGGTGGGACTGGGAGTGACGGGCGCGGCGTCAGTGCGACCAGTACGGGTCGTCGACGTCGGGTGCGCCCTCGTGACCGGTCAGGCGGGGGCCGACGGGGCTGGCGCCGTAGTCCTTCTCGGGCTGGTAGCGGACCGGGGTCACCTGGGCGCTGATCGACACGTCGAAGTACAGGTCGCTCGGGGTGTTGACCGCCAACAGGTTGAAGCCCGCCGCACCGCGCGCCGGGCAGTTCAGTTCGACGTAGTGCTTCGCCTCGTATCCGACGGTGGAATCCTCCCGCCGGCACCGGTCGCCCCAGAGCTGCGTCAGCTGGTCCAACAGCACCGACAACTTCGCCGGGGCCACCTTCGTCCGAAGCCTGGCGGAGAGCATGACCTGTGACAGCAGAGCCGGTTCGCCGTCCGCGTGCTCCGGATCTCGGTCCACCGCGTAGCCACTGCCGAAATAGGCCACCGACGGGGTTATCGCGCCGATGGCCGTCCGCAAGGTCTCGTCGAGTTGCCCCTTCGCCTCGCGCGGGCTCAGCTGGGGGGCTCCCCGGTCTTTGATGGCCATCGGCCCGTAGCCGTTGTAGAACAGCCCCACCCCGGCGGCCAGCACGGCTACCGCCGCCACTGAACACCCGAGCGCCCGGCGCGGTCGCTTCATCGCCCGCCCGTCCGTTCGACGTCCCCGCTGCCGATGACGATGGCCGCGACGTTGTCCAGCGAGGGCCCACCGCGGCCCGTCAGGTACTTGGTGTGCGCGTCGATGGGGTTGCCCCTGCTCCAGTCGTCGACGGCGAAGCGGTTCGCGCCGAAGTGCTTGCTCGCCGGGTCCCGCCCGTACCAGCGTTCGTCCGGGTCGATGCTGAACTTGGACGGAACGCGCGTCACGACGTCGTTGTCGGCCGCGCCGACCCAGACGTGGCCGGGCGGCAGCTTGAGGTCGGAGGCCTTGTCCACTCCTACGCCCGGGCTGCCGAGGAAGACCACGTCGTCCGGGGGCGCGTAGTGCGACCCGGGCTGGGTCGCGAGCTTGGTGGCCTGGCCCACCAGGTACGAGCCGTAACTGTGTCCGACCGCGGTGATGTGCGGCGGCTGGGCGCCCTCGTGGTTCACCCGCACCCCGCTCAGGAACTTCGCGTACGCCGGAGCTCCGTCCCTGCCCGCCTTGGTCGAGGCGGCCCCCAGGTCGGCTCCGGGCGGGTCGTACCCTAGCCAGACGATCGAGGCGACCGAATGGCCGGCCGGAGCCTTCTTGCTCGCGCTGCGATAGAGGCTCAGCGCGTTCTCCGCCTCGTTGGTGCCGTCGTGAACGTTTCCCCCCACCCCCAGGCTGCCGGTGTCGGTGGTGATTCCCGGCACGTAAGCCGAGATGTCGGTGGCGGTGTCCGGGTTCCCGTACGAGAGGATCGCCCGGCCCTTGCCCTCGTTGCCGAGGCCCAAGAGGTAGATCGGGGGGCGGCTCGGGTCTTTCCCGTCGATCTCAAGCCGGTTGACGATGGGCCCGTAGAGGTCGTACAGGTCCTGCTCTGCGGAGTTCAGCGGTACGTGGTTGGTGCGCTTCTTCATGATGTCGTCCATCAGGAACTTCAGGTGCGCCCGGTTCACCTGGTCCCGTACCTTTGCCGGCACCCCGTCGAGGTTGCCGAGCGATTCCGGATGGTGGCTGAGGAACCACTGCTGCCCGTCCGCTCCGAGACCCTTCCACCAGGCGTTGACGTCCGTCGGGGTGGCTTCGTTGCCCGGCATGTTCAGCTTCCAGAGCGGATTGGCCGCCTCGCCGAACTGCAGCAGGTAGACGTCCGCGCTCGCAGTCCTGGCGTCCAGGCCGCTCTTGTCGGTGGCGTGGCCCGTGTACTTCTTGAGTTCTTCGGCCAGCCCCTGGTCGACCCGGGTGGCCTCCGACAGCGCCGCGCCGATCCGCTGGGAGATCTCCTCGGCGGCCGCTTTCTGCTTGGCCTCCCAGTCCGTGCTCTGGAAGGGACTGCTCGCCGGGGGCCAGCTCACCGACCCGCCGTCGTCGACCGACATGCCTTTGGCCTGGGCGTCGACGAGCGCCTTGCGGAGCTTGCCCTGGGCGAGCGTGAGGGAGTCGGCGCAGTCCCGCACCTCGGCGCCGATGCAGTGCAGTTCGGTCGCCGCCGCACGCAGCTTGTCGGTGATGCCGTCCAGGACCGGAATCGCGGCGGCGGCCGCCGGTCCGCTCCACCCGGACCCGTGGACCCGGTCCGCGGTGCCGCTCTTCCAGTCGGCGGCGTGCTGGCCGCACGCCTTGCACAACGCGTCGTAGGCATCCGCCACCGCGTACAAGTCCGCAGGCTTGGCGTTCTTCAGGCTTGCGAGGTCCATCCCCCAGTCCCCCCGTTACCCATAGGCGCCCCCGGAGCACTCAGGGATACCATAACTCCCGCTATCGATACGGAGATCGGGGGGGCATCGTGCCGAGCGACCCAGGATTCACCGTCAAACCGGGCGAGTTGACCGCAGCCGGGAACAGCGCGCTGACCGTCGCCGGGAAAGTGCCCGACGAGACCGCGAAGTTGGCCGAGCCGAGCGCCAAGGCGGCTGCGAGTCTGGCGGGTTGGCGGAGCGGGGCGGCGTTGCAGGGGTGCGGGGCGGCCTGGAAGGCGCTGCTGGACGGCCTGGCCGGTGACATGAAGTCGGCCGGCGGCAATCTGCTGACCTGCGCACAGACGTACGTGAACGCGGACCACCTGCCGGCACCCGCCGCGACTGCGGCCGTCGACCCCTTCGACACGAAGGTGGTCAGCGGCCGCCCGGTCGACTACGCGTAATTTCCGTCCCGCGTCGTGAAGTCCAGGGTCAGGCAGTCCTCGACCGGCCGGTAGCCGATCTGCTGGTAGATGGAGTTGCTGGTCGGGTTGGCGAGGTCGGTGTAGAGCAGGACCTCGGCCGCCCCCTGGGCGAGGGCGTGGGCGGAGGCGGCGGCGGTGACGGCGCTGGCGTAGCCGCGTCCGCGCTGGTCGGTCGGGGTGTAGACGGGGCCGATGCGGGACATGCCGGCGATCACCGGGCTACTGCCGGCCAGGGCGACGGGGTGGCCGCCGTCCTCCCACAGGTGGAGGCCGCCGGTGGCGATCCGGTCGTCGACGGCCTGGGGGACGTTGGGCAGGTCGACCCCGGCTTCAACGAGGAACTCCTCGTACCAGCGGATCGCCAGTTCGCGGTCGGCCGGGGCGGCGGGCCGGTGGCGGCCGGCGGGCGGGCGGGGCGGGTCGGTCAACTCGCCGAGCCGGTAGAGCCGTTCGTTGAAGCGGACGGACTGGCCGGCACCGGTGGCGGCGGTCCAGGCCGCGGCGAAGGCCCGGACCGCGTCCGCACCTCCGCCGACGCCGGACACCTCGGTGAACTCGCTCCCGGCGGCGGCCAGTTCGACCGCCAGCTCGGCTGCCGCCGCCGGTGTGCAGGAGAGCCGGGGGCCGAACGGCGGCGTCTGGAGGAAGGCTCCTTCGACCGGGCCTCCGTCCGCCGGGCGCCACCAGCCGAAGACCGGTGGCCGCTGCCCGAACACGTCCAGGCCGCGTTCGGCCAGCCGGTGTACGACCGTGAGCAGGACGGTGCTCTCGGCCGGGCGGGCGGCGAGGAACTCTTCCGCGTGGCGCCGGAAGTCGTCGAACGAACTGCTCAAGGTCCAGGTCATGGCCCATTCTGGCCCGGCCGTACCCCCTCCCACCAGCGTTTTATTCGACGGCGACGCCCAGCCGCTCGCCGAGGACCGCCGGGTCGGTGGTCGGCGCTTCGCAGGCGAAGTGCCGGCAGACGTAGGCGGCGGGTGCTCCGCCGACCAGCGGCCGGCCCGCCAGCAGCGGCACCTCCGCGCCGCCGTCCTCCACCGAACCGTCCGCCGAACCATCCGCCGGGTTCTTCACCGAACCATCCGCCGGGCCCGTCGGCGCGCCCACCGCGACGACCGCCCCGGGCGCGGTCCCGAGCAGCGCGGCCCGGCGCAGTGCGGCGGTGGCCGGGTCGCCGGCCGGGCCGACGACGGCGACTTCGCGCGGCCCGTCGAGCAGCGCCTCGGCGACGGCGAGGCCCCAGCCGATGAACCGGGGGGCCCGGGACGCGAGCGCGCCGACGATGCCGAGGGCCCGTTCGGCGGCCGTCCGGTGCCGGTCGGAGCCGGTGTAGGCGGCGTAGGTGAGCAGGGCGCCGGCGGCGGCGGTCCAGCCGGACGGGGTGGCGTTGTCGGTGGGGTCCTGGGGGCGCCGGATGAGTTCCTCGGCGTCGTCGGCGGTGTCGTAGAGCGCACCGGAGGCCTCGTCGGTGAAGTGCTTGAGCACGGTGTCGAGGAGTCCGCCGGCCAGTTGCAGCCAGGCGGCGTCGCCGGTGACGGCGTACAGGGACAGGAAGCCCTCGGCGGTGTCGGCGTAGTCCTCCAGGACGCCCGCGTTGGTGCCGGCCCGGCCGTCGCGGGAGGTGCGCAGCAGCCGGCCCTCGGGGGTGAGGTGGACGGCGAGCAGCAGGTCGGCGGCGCGTTCGGCGGCCTCGACGAGGTCGGGGCGCTCCAGGAGGGCGCCGGTCTCGGCGAGGGCGGCGATGGCGAGGCCGTTCCAGGCGGCGACGACCTTGTCGTCGCGGGCGGGGGCGGGCCGCCGGGTGCGGGCCTCGAACAACCGGGTGCGGATGGTCTCGTACTCGGCGAAGTCCTCCGGATCGGCGAGGAGTTGGAGAACGGAGGTGCCGTGTTCGAAGGTTCCGCCGGCGGTGACGGTGAACAGCCGGGCGGCGGTGGCCGCGTCGGCGGGGCCGAGCAGGTCGACCAACTGGCCGGGTTCCCACACGTAGTAGGCGCCTTCGGTGGACTGCCCGGTCTCCTCGTCGAGGCTGTCGGCGTCCAGCGCGGACGCGAACGCTCCTTCGGGGGTGCGCAGTTCACGCAGCAGGAAGTCGGCGGTGGTCAGCGCGGTCCGACGGGCCAGCGGGGAGCCGGTGGCCCGCCACAGGTGCAGGTAGGCGCGCAGCAGCAGGGCGTTGTCGTACAGCATCTTCTCGAAGTGCGGCACGACCCAGCCGGCGTCGACCGCGTACCGGGCGAAGCCGCCGCCGAGTTGGTCATGGATGCCGCCGCGGGCCATCGCCTCGCCGGTGCGGACGGCCATCTCCAGGGCCGCCTCGGAGCCGGTGCGGGCATGGTGGCGCAGCAGGAACTCGACGACCATGGCCGGCGGGAACTTGGGCGCGCCCCCGAAGCCGCCGTGCCGGTCGTCGAACTCCCGGCTGAGGGCGACCAGCGCCTGGTGCAGATCTGCGCCGGCGGGCGGATGGTGGGCACCGGCCGAGTAGACGGCGGCGCGCTCGGCGAGGTCGGCCCGGATCCGCCCGGCGACCTCCGCGACCTCCTGCCGTCGGCCCCGCCAGGCGGCGTCGACGCCTTCCAGCACCTGGCGGAAGGACGGCATGCCGTGCCGGGGCTCCGGCGGGAAGTAGGTGCCGAAGTAGAACGGCTCCTTGTCGGGCGTGAGGAACACCGTCATCGGCCAGCCGCCCTGCCCGGTGGCGGCCTGCACGGCCTCCATGTAGACGGCATCAACGTCGGGCCGCTCCTCCCGGTCCACCTTAACGGCGACGAACCGCTCGTTCAGGTAGCCGGCGACCCCGGCGTCCTCGAAGCTCTCGTGGGCCATCACGTGACACCAGTGGCACGCCGCGTACCCGACGCTGAGCAGCACCGGGACCCCCCGCCGCTCCGCCTCCGCGAAGGCCTCCGGCCCCCAGGGCCACCAGTCGACCGGGTTCTCGGCATGCTGCAGCAGGTACGGCGAGGTCGCGTCCGCGAGACGGTTCGGCATGCCCCCCATCCTCGCGCATCGGGGGCCGGGCGCCGGGACACCGGCTGCGGCGAGCCGGGTCCCGCGCGCGCCCGCGCGCTACTCCTTGGGGGCTTCCGGCTCCTCCGCGAAGTCGACCTTCTTGAACTGCCGGTTCATGGACTTGGCCAGGAACCAGGTGGCCACGCCGAGGGCGGCGAAGACGACGAAGCCGAGGAGTCCGGGGGTGACCTTGGCGTCGTCGACGGCGAGGTCGGCGGCGAGGTTGACGAGGTTCACGGGGGCGCTCATATCTCTATGGTGGCCCGGCTCACGGGGAGCCGGGCCATCGGGGGGTGGTTCAGTCGCGCGTGTCGGCGGCCTCGACGGCCAGGGTGGGGGTGCGCAGGCCGGCGAACAGGTCGTCCTCCGGCAGGTCCACGTCGATCAGGGTACGGGCGAGTTCGTAGTCCTCGGTGGGCCAGACCTCGCGCTGGACGTCCAGCGGGACGCGGAACCACGGCCCGTCGGGGTCGATCTGGGTGGCGTGGGCGATCAGCGCGCGGTCGCGGGTCTCGAACCAGTCGCCGCAGCTCACCCGGGTGGTGATCTCGCGCTCCTGGCGGCCGCTCTTCTCCCAGCCCGCGATCCACTCCCCGTACGGCGAGTCGTGGCCGTGCTCGGTGAGGTACTGGTGCAGGGCGCGGATGCGGCCCATCGGGAAGCCGTGGTTGTAGTAGACCTTCAGCGGCTGCCAGGGCTCGCCGGCCTCCGGGTAGGCGTCCGGGTCTCCGGCGGCGTCGAAGGCCAGCATGGTGATCTTGTGGGTCATGATGTGGTCGGGGTGCGGGTAGCCGCCGTTCTCGTCGTAGGTCGTGATGACCTGCGGCTTGAACTCCCGGATCAACCGGACCAGCGGTTCGGCCGCCTCCTTCACGTCCTCCAGGGCGAAGCAGCCCTCGGGCAGCGGGGGCAGCGGGTCGCCCTCGGGCAGGCCGGAGTCGACGAAGCCGAGCCAGGCCTGCTTGACGCCCAGGATCGCCCGGGCCTCGTCCATCTCCTTGCGGCGCACCTCGTGGATGTTCTCCTCGATGTACGGGTCCCCCTGGAGCTTGGGGTTGAGAACCGACCCGCGTTCGCCCCCGGTGCAGGTGGCCACGAGCACGTCCACTCCCTGCTCGACGTACATGGCCATGGTGGCCGCGCCCTTGCTGGACTCGTCGTCCGGGTGGGCGTGCACCGCCATCAGTCGCAACTGCTCAGTCAACGCCTTGCGTTCCTTCCACATATCGGGCGTTCCGCGAAGTCCGGTCCGCCCACCGTACGAGCCGCTCACGTCGGGGCCGCGTCGCCGCGGGACCGGCCGCGGACGAACCCCGGCCCGGTCGAGCCCCGCCCCCGCCGGACCGGCCGCGGGCGTGCCCCTCCTATAGTGACGGACTGGAGGAGCGTCGCATTCCCCCGCACCACCCGCGCGGCCCCTCCCGTCAGGAGAGGACTGGGTCCGATGAACGCGAGCACCACCACCCCGCAGCTGCCCGAGGGGCGCTACGGCCGGCGCGGCGACCGCGATTCGGACCGCCGCCTGAAGGTGGTCGGCGCGGTCTGCGGCGTGCTGGGCCTGGGCCTGGTGGCCTGGCTGGGCGGCTCCTACCTGCTGCGCGAGACCACGATCAACGGCTCGGTGCCGACCTTCCAGGCGGTCTCGGACTCCGAGGTCGAGCTGCACCTGGCGGTGCGCAAGAGCGGCGGGACGGCCGGCAGCTGCACGGTCCGCTCGCAGGGTTCGGACGGCTCGGTGGTCGGGGTGGCCGACTTCCCGGTGCCGGCCGGCGGCTCCAGCTACGACGCCGTGGTCACGCTGCGGACCACCGCCCGTGGCACCACCGCCGAACTGCTGGGCTGCACACCGGCGAAGAAGTAAGCCCCCGAAGGAGCGCGGAGGAGGAGGCCCGGCCGCCGAGTCGCACCGGCAGCGCGCCCCGCTCACCGGTACTCTGCCGGGCACCACCGGTACTCTGCCGGGCACCGGCGCATAACCGATCGGGAGAACGGGCATCCGTAGGAAGTCCCGCACCCGGCCCGGCACGCACCGCCCCCGTACACCGTGGCGCATTCGCTGTACACCGTGGCGCAACGCCGACGTCAATGGCGCGCCAACGACCCTTCTGCTTGTCGGCAGGACTTGTTAGGCTCGTGGTTTCGCCCCTTCCGCACCGGATGGTACGGGAGCGGGCGTTGCTTTGTAGTTACGACCGATATCACCACCAACCCTGCTGACGACTCACACCCTCAGCACAGCCCCAGCACCTACGAGGAGCACCCGTGACCCAGACCAGTGAGAACGTGACCTGGCTCACTCAGGCCGGCTACGACCAGCTGAAGGCCGAGCTGGATCACCTGACCGGGCCCTGGCGCATCGAGATCGCCCAGAAGATCGAGGCGGCGCGCGAGGAGGGCGACCTCAAGGAGAACGCCGGCTATCACGCGGCCAAGGAGGAGCAGGGCAAGTACGAGCTGCGCATCCGCCAGCTGACCCAGCTGCTGGAGCGTGCCAAGGTCGGCGAGGCCCCGGCCGACTCGGGTGTGGTGGCCCCGGGCATGGTCGTCACGGTCGCCTTCGACGGCGATGAGGACGACACCATGGAGTTCCTGCTCGCCTCGCGCGAGGTCGCCGGCGCCGACACCATGGACGTCTACTCGCCGCAGTCGCCGCTGGGCCGCGCGATCGACGGCAAGCAGATCGGCGACGAGGCGACCTACGAGCTGCCGAACGGCAAGCCCGCCATGGTGAAGATCGTCAAGGTCGTGCCGCACGCCGGCTGACCAGGCCTGACCCGGCGTGATCCGGCGTGATCCGGCGTGATCCGACCTAGCCAGGCCTGACCGGCCGACGAGGGCGGCCGCGGAGTCCAGGACTCCGCGGCCGCCCTCGCGGCGTACCGGGCGCGGTTCAGCCCACGGCCGAGCGGTACTTGCGCACCGACAGCCAGGAGAACACCGCGGTGATCAGTACCGACCAGAGCACCGACACCAGCGCGGCGTGCTGCATCGGCCAGGTGGCGTCCACCGGGCCGACCTGGTTGCCGAACAGGTCCCGGCAGGCCTGCACGGTGGCGCTGAACGGGTTCCAGTACGCGACCGCCTGCAGCCAGCCCGGCATCGAGCTGACCGGCACGAAGGCGTTGGAGACGAAGGTCAGCGGGAACAGCCAGATCAGGCCCGCCGAGGTGGCCGCCTCGGGGCTGCGCACCGAGAGGCCGATCAGCGCGCCGATCCAGGAGAACGCGTAGCCGAGCAGGAGCAGCAGGCCGAAGGCGCCGAGTGCGTTGAGCACGCCGTCGTGGATCCGCCAGCCGACCAGCAGCGCGACCAGGGCCAGCACGACCACGGTGAACGCGGTCTGGCACAGGTCGGCCAGGGTGCGGCCGACCAGCACGGCCGAGCGGGCCATCGGCAGCGAGCGGAAGCGGTCCACCAGGCCCTTGGTCATGTCCTCCGCGATCCCGGCGGAGGCGCCGGCGACGGCGAAGGTGACGGTCTGGGCGAAGATGCCGGCCATCAGGAACTGGATGTACGAGTCTGAGCTGGAACTCGCCCCGGGGATCTTGATCGCCCCGCCCATCACGTACGAGAACAGCAGCACGAACATGACCGGCTGCATCAGCCCGAAGACCACGATCTCGGGGATCCTGGTCATCCGGCGCAGGTTGCGCTTGGCGACCACCCAGGAGTCGTGCAGGGTGGCGGCGACGCCGCGGCGCTGCCTGGGCATCGCCTCGCCGATGGCGTGCTCGGTGGCGGTGCTCATCTCAGCGCTCCGTTCCGGCCGCGACGGCCCGCTTGTCCGGTCCCTGGCCGTCGGAGCCGTCCGGCCCCTCGGCGGGCGGCCCCTCGGCGAGCGGCCCCTCGGCGGACGGCCCGCCCTTGCCCCGACCGCCCCGGCCGCGGCCGCCGGAGCCGTTCTCCTCCTCCACCGCCTCGGCGACGTGGCCGGTGAGGGTGAGGAACACGTCGTCCAGGGTCGGGCGGCGCAGGCCGATGTCGTCGATCTCGATGCCGCGGGCGTCCAGTTCGCGGATGACGTCGGCGAGCACCCGGGCGCCGCCGCTGACCGGCACGGTGATCCGGCGGGTGTTCTTCTCCACCGCTGGCTCGCCCAGCGCGTACCCGGACAGCGCCGCGACCGCGTCGGTGACCAGGCCCGGCTCGTGCACCACGACCTCTATCCGCTCGCCGCCGATCTGGGCCTTGAGCTGGTCGGCGGTGCCGCGGGCGATCACCCGGCCGTGGTCGACGACGGCGATGTCGTGCGCCAGCCGGTCGGCCTCCTCCAGGTACTGGGTGGTGAGCAGCAGCGTGGTGCCCTGCTCGACCAGGGTCTCGATGACCTCCCAGAGCGCGAGCCGGTTTCGCGGGTCGAGGCCGGTGGTCGGCTCGTCGAGGAACATCACCGGCGGCCGGACGACCAGCGCGGCGGCGAGATCGAGGCGGCGGCGCATGCCGCCGGAGTAGGTCTTGGCGGTGCGGTCCTTGGCCTCGGTGAGGTTGAACCACTCCAGCAGCTCCAGCGCCCGGGCCTTCGCCTGACGGGCGCTCATCTGGTAGAGCTCGCCGACCATCTGGAGGTTCTCGAAGCCGGTGAGGTACTCGTCGACCGCCGCGTACTGGCCGGACAGGCCGATCAGGCTGCGGACCTTGTTGGGGTGCTTGAGCACGTCGACGCCGGCGACCACCGCGCGGCCCGAGTCGGGACGCAGCAGGGTGGTGAGGACCCGCACGGTGGTGGTCTTGCCGGCGCCGTTCGGGCCGAGCAGCCCGAGCACCGTGCCCTCGGGGACGTCGAGGCTCACGCCGTCCAGGGCTCGTACGTCGCCGAAGGTCTTGACCAGGTTCTCGGCTTGGATGGCTGGCGCCATGGCCTGCCTCATCTCCTCGGACGAATATGGGCGATCTGTCACACTCTGCCCCTTTTTCGGGCATGCGGGCGACTCGGTTTTCGCCTACCGGCGCACAGAACGCGATGTATCGCGAGTCTGGCAGCACGCGATATATCGCGTCAAGGCATAGGGCTCCGCCATAGTGACAGGGACCACTGACATCCACCGAGATCCGCTGAGGCCCGCCCCGCACCATCCGGCGCCCGAGACGCCAGGCCCCCAAGCCCCCCAAGCCCCCCAAGCGCCTCAGGCTCCTTATGCTCCTCAGGCTCCTCAGGCACCTTCGGGACTCAGCTGGAAACGACGTACCCCGCGTCCCGCAGCTCGCCGACCACGGCCGCGCAGTGCTCCGGCCCCTTGGTCTCCAGGTGCAGGTCCACCTCGACCTCGGTCAGCCCCAGCCGCGGGTCGATCCGCACGTGCGCGACGTCCAGCACGTTGGCGTCCAGCCTGGTCAGCACCCCCAGCAGGTCGGCCAGCGAGCCCGGCTTGTCCGCCAGCCGCACCCGCAGAGACAGGTACCGGCCGGCCGCCGCCAGCCCGTGCCGCAGCACCCGCTGCATCAGCTGCGGGTCGATGTTGCCGCCGGACAGCACGGCCACCACCGGCCCCTCGAAGGAGTCCGGCTGCTCCAGCAGCGCCGCGATCGGGGCCGCCCCGGCCGGTTCGACCACCAGCTTCAACCGCTCCAGGCCCAGCAGCAGGGCCCGCGACAGCGCGTCCTCGGAGACCGTCCGGACGCCGTCCGCCAGCGAGTTGACCACCTCGAACGGGATGTCCCCGGGCCGGCCGACCATGATCCCGTCGGCCATCGTG
The DNA here is from genome assembly GCF_044744605.1 of Kitasatospora sp. NPDC087271. Taxonomy (NCBI): domain Bacteria; kingdom Bacillati; phylum Actinomycetota; class Actinomycetes; order Kitasatosporales; family Streptomycetaceae; genus Kitasatospora; species Kitasatospora sp. NPDC087271. Next base: position 303,114 of record NZ_JBIUYQ010000004.1, on the reverse strand, counting down.
GCGTAGTGCTCCAGCGACACCGGCCGCCCGGCCGCCAGCGAGGGCGGGTACGCGGCCGCGCCCGCCGCCTGCACCCCCACCACCCGGACGTCCGGCCGCAACGGCTTGACCGCCGCCGCGATCCCGGCCAGCAGGCCGCCGCCGCCCACCCCGGCCAGGATGGTCCGCACCTCGGGACACTGCTCCAGGATCTCCAGCCCGACGGTCGCCTGGCCGGTGACCACGTCCCAGTGGTCGAAGGGGTGGATGAACACGGCGCCGGTCGCCTCCGAGTACCGCTGCGCGGCCTGCAACGCCTCGTCCACCGTGGCACCGTGCAGCCGCACCTGCGCGCCGTACTCCCGGGTCGCCGCGACCTTGGGCAGCGGTGCCGCGACCGGCATGAACACGGTCGAGTGCACCCCCAGCAGCGAGGCCGCCAGCGCCACCCCCTGCGCGTGGTTGCCCGCGCTCGCCGCCACCACCCCGCCGGCCCGCTGCACCGGCGAGAGCCCGGCGATCCGCACGTACGCGCCGCGCAGCTTGAACGAACCGGTGCGCTGGAGGTTCTCGCACTTCAGGTGGACCGGCGCGCCGATCAGCCCGGACAGGTACCGGCTGCCCTCCATCGGCGTCACCCGGGCGATTCCGGCGAGCATCTTCTGGGCGCCGCGGACGTCGTCGAGGGTGACCGGCCAGTTGTGCATAACGCCAGCCTACGGTGGTCGACACCGGCAATCCGGGATGCCGGGGCTGTTCCCGGGCCCGCCCCGCCCGCGTACGCTGCTGCTTCTGAGCCTCCCTCACCGCACGACGATCGTGAGCCGCGATGACGACGACCTCGCCCCAGGCCACCGACCGCACCGACCCCGTGCACGCCCGACTCCAGTACCAGCTGGCGGTGTTCGCCCGCCGGATGGACCAGGTCCGGACCACCGGCGGCGGTCTCGGCGCGCTGGACCGGGCCGCCTACCTGCTGCTCGACCGCCTGGAGCGGCACGGGCCCGCCAACGTCAAGGCACTGGCCGAGTCGCTCGGCGTCGACTCCTCCACGGTGACCCGGCAGGTCGCCCCGCTGGTCGCCGGCGGGTTGGTCGGCCGGGTCCAGGACCCGGCCGACCGCCGCGCCGTACGCCTCGCGCTGACCCCGGTCGGCTCCGGCCGACTGGCCGAAGTCCGCGACGGGCGGGCCGAGTTGACCCGCCGCCTGACAGCCGACTGGCCGCCCGAGGAACAGCAGGCGTTCTGCGCCCTGCTGGCCCGCTTCAACCACGCGATGGAGTCGTACACCGCGGACCAGCAGGGCCAGTGACCGCCGACGGCCAGTGACCGCCGACGGCCGGAGGCCGTCCCCCGCGCCCGGACCGATCGCCCGTCGACACACAGCCGAACGGGTGCATTAACACGATTTTCAGATGACAACACCAGCGAGTCACGATGCTCGGCCCTCCAGCCCGGAACACTCCGAGGGCCCCATTGTGTCCACATGGTGAGAGGACTGAGGTGAAGCCCAGTCAGAACCCGGTGACCACCGTCACCTGGAGACGCCGACTCGGCAGGACGGTGGGTTCCGTCCTGGCCCTGACGCTCGTGCCCTTCGGCATGTCACTCGTCGCACCGCCGGCCGCGTACGCGGCCGGTCTTCCGGGCGGCCTCGGGCCGTGCCTGGGTGCGGACTGTCCCGCGACGTTCCCCCCGGTCAACAACGGTCCCTTCGCAGGCCGCGACGACGGCGTGAACATCTTCGTCGGCGGCGACTTCAACGTCGGCGGTTCCGCCGCGGAGGCCGAGGGGCACGTGGTGACCCTCGGCAACTTCGACCTGAACAAAGCCCCGGGAGGCAGCTCCGTCTACAACATCGGCATCGTCGGCGTCGGCTCACGGGTCCCCCCGCCGAACGGCGCCGACTTCCTCACCGCCGGAGGCAACGTCACGGTGGCCCCGGGGCAGAGGCTCCTGGCGGAGGGCGGCGTCGTCCGCTACGCGGGCACGGCCACGGGCACCATCGTCGGCACGAAGGTCCAGGAAGCACAGGCCGTGGCCGCCTACACGCCGCTGCGCGGTCAGCTGCAGACGGCGAGCGAGTGCTACGCCGGGGTCGGCACACCCCGCCCCGCCACCGGAACCGCGGTCAACCAGGGGTACCAGACCCTGTTCACCGGTGACGGCACCTCCGCACTCCAGGTCTTCAACGTCGACTTCGACATCGCCGGGAACGGAGGCTCCACTCAGGGCATCGCGTTCGCCGGCATCCCCGCGAACGCGACGGTACTCGTCAACCTCGTGGGCGGCGCCCGCACCATCAACACCTACAGCGGGAGCCTCCAGGACACCGATCCCTGGAACCAGCTGCGCGAGCGCCTCCTGTGGAACTTCCCCGCCGCGACGTCCGTCACGCTCAAGGGATCGGGGCAGTTCCAGGGCAGTGTGCTGGTCGGCAACCCGGCCAGCACCGCCACCATGAGCCTGCCCGGTCTGAACGGACGGTTCTTCACCACCGGTTCGCTGCTCCAGAACTCCGGCTCGGGGATGACCGGGACCGAGTTCCACGCCTATCCCTTCAACGGCGACCTTCCGGCGTGCGGAAGTCCCGCTCCCACCGCCTCGACCAGCGTGACCAAGGTCGATTCCGTCACGGGGCAGCCCCTGGCGGGGGCCACCTTCCAGCTGTGGCGTGAGACCAACGGCGTCCCCGGCCTCCAGACCTCGGGGGGCACCCCGGACACCGAGGTGGGCGCCCCCTGCACGACCGGGGCGAACGGCGTCTGCTCCACGGCAGGTCTCCCGTTGGGCACCTACTACTGGCAGGAGACCGCCGCTCCCCCCGGCTACGACCTGCCGCAGCCCGCGGTGACGACCGTGGTCCTGGACACGAACGGGCAGAACGTCCCGGTGACCGTCCAGGACACCAAGTCCCCGATCGTCGAGACCGGCTCCACCACGGTCACCAAGGTCGACTCCGCCACCGGGCAACCGCTGGCCGGCGCGACCTTCCAGCTGTGGCACGAGACCAACGGCGTCCCCGGCCTCCAAACCACCGGAACCAACCCCGACACCCCCGTCGGCTCCCCCTGCACGACCGGGGCGAACGGCGTCTGCTCCACGACAGGTCTCCCGTTGGGCACCTACTACTGGCAGGAGACCGCCGCTCCCCCCGGCTACGACCTGCCGGAACTCAACGTCACCACCGTCGTCCTCGACACCAACGGACAGAACGTCCCGATCACCGTCCAGGACACCAAAGCCACCGCCCCGACCGGCTCCACCACGGTCACCAAGGTCGACTCCGCCACCGGGCAACCGCTGGCCGACGCCACCTTCCAACTCTGGCACGAGACCAACGGCACCCCCGGCCTCCAAACCACCGGAACCAACCCCGACACCCCCGTCGGCTCCCCCTGCACCACCGGAGCGAACGGCACCTGCTCCGCAAACGGCCTCCCCCTCGGCACCTACTACTGGCAAGAAGTATCGGCACCCAACGGCTACGACCTGCCGGAACTCAACGTCACCACCGTCGTCCTCGACACCAACGGACAGAACGTCCCGATCACCGTCCAGGACACCAAGACCATCGCCCCGACCGGCTCCACCACGGTCACCAAGGTCGACTCCGCCACCGGGCAACCACTGGCCGGCGCCACCTTCCAACTCTGGCACGAGACCAACGGCACCCCCGGCCTCCAAACCACCGGAACCAACCCCGACACCCCCGTCGGCTCCCCCTGCACCA